>VTPE01000026.1 GCA_008638005.1 Pelagibacteraceae bacterium
CACATGAAAAATAAAAATTTGAGAAAAAATTTTGATAAATTTCCATGGTCAACAAGTAAAACTCATTTACAAAAATGGAAAAAGGGCGAAACTGGATATCCTATTGTTGATGCTGCCATGAAACAACTTTATGAAACTGGATGGATGCATAATAGACTAAGAATGGTAACTGGATCTTTTTTAGTAAAACATTTAAGGATAAATTGGGTTGAGGGTGAAAAGTATTTTCAAGATACACTACTTGATTATGATGCGGCAAACAATGTAGCGGGATGGCAGTGGATCGCTGGATGTGGCGCTGATGCAGCTCCATATTTCAGAATCTTTAATCCTATGACGCAAGGAGAAAAATTTGATAAGAATGGTGATTTTGTAAGAAAATGGTTACCTAAACTAAAAACAATTCCAAATAAATACATTCATAAACCTTGGGAAATGCCCAAAGAAATTTCAAAACTTATTAATTTTGATTTAAAAAGGGATTATTTTGAACCAATAGTCGATCACTCTAAAGCAAGAAACGAAGCTCTAAAAGCTTTTGAATATACAAAAAAATGAAAAAGTTAATTATTATAGGATCTGGTATTTCAGGTCTATCATCTGCTTATTATTTAAAAAATAAGTTCAAAATTATTATTTTAGAAAAAAATAATTATATTGGTGGCCACACTCATACTCATTATTTTAAGAAAGAAAATGTAAATTATGATAGCGGATTTATAGTTTTTAATAATAAGAATTATCCTAATTTTATAAATCTAATAAATAAACTAGGTGTGAAATATCAAAAGAGCAGCATGTCCTTTTCTGTGAGACATGATCGCAAAGGATATGAATGGGCTGGAAAAAATTTAAAAACTATATTTAATATTAAAAATATTTTTACAACTAGGTACTTTAAAATATTAAGAGATATTATTTTATTTTCAAAACTATGTGAAAATTATAATTATAAAAAAAAAATATCACTTAAAAACTTTATTAGAACAAATAAACTATCTAATGAATTTGCTGATCTATATTTGTATCCAATGTGCTCATCAATATGGTCCTCAAATATAAAAAATATTAAAAATGCTGATACTTCGTTTGTGCTTAATTTTTTTAAAAATCATGGTTTAAATAACATAATAACAAAAAGACCAACTTGGTTTACAATTAAAAATGGAAGTCACAGTTATATTAAAAAAATAATTCAATCTCGAAATATTAAAATAAAATTAAATAGCCAAGCTATAGAAGTAGATCAAATCAAAAAAAAGGTAAAAACTATCAATGGTAATATACTAAAATATGATCATTTGATATTTGCCAATCATTCCTCAGAAGCTATTAAAATATTAAAAAAACCATCTAAAGACCAAATAAAACTTATCAGGTCAGTAAAATATCAAAAAAATAATGTAATAATTCACTCTGATGAAAAACTTATGCCAAATGAAAAGGGGAATTGGTGTTCATGGAATTACCTTTATCATAATAATAAGATTGTCTTAACCTATTGGATGAATTTGTTACAAAATCTAAAATGCAAGACTAATATATTCGTGACATTAAATAATACCAAAATTAGAAAAGAAAAATTAATAAAAAAAATAACTTATAGCCATCCATTATTTACAAAGAGTTTAGAGGAAGTGAATATTTTATTAGAAAAAGCACAAGGTATTAATAATGTCTGGTTTGCTGGTGCTTGGCTTGGTTATGGTTTTCATGAAGATGGTGTGAAGTCTGCAATAAAAATTAGAGACATGATCAATGTTTGAAAACCAATTATGTGATAATAAAATTTTTCATAGGCGAAAAAAACCTTTTTCAAATTTTTTCAATTACAATGTTTGTTCTGTTTTAATAAACTTAAAAAAACTAGATAAAATTAATAAATTAAAATTTTTTTCTATAAATAGATTTAATTTATTTAGCATAAAACTTGAAGATTACGGCAATCAAAAAGGGAATTTATATAGTTTTATAAAAAAAGAAATTAGAAATAAATACAAAGTTACCAAAAACTATAATATTTATTTAATCACATCACCAAGATTTTTAGGTTATGTGTTTAATCCTATATCGGTATATTTTGTCGAGTTTAATAATTTAATCGAATTTGTAATATATGAAGTGAGAAATACCCATCAAGAAAAACATATGTATTTTAAAAAAATTAAATTTAATAAAAAAACTAGTCATAAAATTAATAAAATACTTTATGTATCTCCATTTTTAAAAATGAAAATGAAATATCATTTTAAGATCATTTTAATGCAAAAAAAAATTAAAATATTAATAAACGCACTTAATAATAAAGAAGAACTTCACACAGGTATGTTGTTAAACCTTATGAAATTAGATGATAAAAATTTAATAAAAATGTCTTTTAAAAGAGCCTTTTATGCGCAAAAAATTATGATTATGATACATTACCATGCTATTAAAATGATATTAAGCAAAATCAAATTTAATTTTAAGTTAAAAAATATTAAAAATAATTTCAGCTATTCATGATTAGTTTCTTTAAAAAACTTGTTGAAAAAGAACTTGAAAAACTATCTTGGGGAAAGATTAAATTTAAATTTAATGACTTAATAGAAAAAAGTTATGTTGGTAAACAAAGTGGGCTTGAGTCAAATATAATAATTAATGACAATTCTGTTTATAAAGATCTTATTTTTAGAGGTGATCTTGGCTTTGCAGAAAGTTATATATCAAAAAAATGGGAAACTTCTAACCTCAATTCGTTATTGAAAATATTATTAAAAAATCAACAATTAAATAAAAAAAAATGGAAACCTAATTTTTATAATAAAATTATTGAAAATGTTAATTTTGTTTTAAAAAAAAATTCATTAAACCAGGCAAAAAAAAATATTAGTTTCCACTATGATCTAGGTAACGATTTTTATGGATCTTGGCTTGACGAAACTATGAGCTATTCCTCTGCATTGTATAAAAATAAAAATATTGATTTAAAACAAGCGCAAGAACAAAAATACAAAAGTATTATTGAAAACCTGGATATCAAGCCTCATTCATCTATATGTGAAATAGGATGCGGTTGGGGAGGATTTATTAAACAAATAAAAAAAGACAAAATTAATACCTCTATTGATGGCTACACTATAAGTAATCAACAATTTAATTATACAAAAAAAAATCACAAAAATACTTTTTTTGAAGATTATAGAAATATTGAAAACAAATATACTAACATTGTTTCAATCGAAATGTTTGAAGCGGTTGGTCAAAAATATTGGAAAACTTTTTTTGAAAAACTAAACTCAATGATAGATAAAAATGGAACTGCATGTTTACAAATCATAACCATAAATGAAAATTCATTTTCGAAATATTTAAGTAACGTTGATTTTATACAAAAATATATATTTCCAGGTGGGATGCTTCCAACAAAAAGCATATTATCAAATTTATTTAAAGATTATGGTTTTAAACTTTACCATAAAATTTCTTTTGGCTACGACTATTCTAGAACTTTAATGGAGTGGAAGAAAAACTTTAATAATAATTGGGAACAAATCAGTTTTAACTTTGATGAAAAGTTTAAAAGATTGTGGAATTATTATCTTGATTATTGCGAAACTGGGTTTTCTTTAGATCACACTGACGTAACTCAATTTTATTTAAAAAAGAGTAATTAATGAAAAAGTCATCTGTAATTGATTTAATTGGTAACACTCCATTAATATACTTGAAAAAACCTTCTGAACTCAGTGGTTGTAACATCTATGGTAAGGCAGAATTTTTAAACCCTGGTCAGTCGGTCAAAGATAGAGCGGCATTTTATATAATCAAAGAAGCTTTAGATAAAAAATTATTAGAACCCGGCGGTACTATCGTCGAAGGTACGGCTGGCAATACAGGTATTGGTATAGCTATGGTTGCTAATTATTTTAATATTGAAACCGTAATTGTAATACCCAAAACACAATCTAAAGAAAAAAAAGATGCGTTAAAAAACCTGGGTGCTAAACTAATCGAAGTAGATGCGGTTCCCTACTCTGACCCAAAAAATTATGTTAAGTACTCAAAAGAAGTTGCTGAAAATTTGTCCAAGTCAAATGACAGACAAGTTTATTGGGCAAATCAATTTGACAATACTATAAATAAACTTGCGCACATAGAGACAACCTCAAAAGAAATATTAGATCAAACGGACTCAACGGTTGATGCTTTTATTTGCTCTGTGGGAACAGGAGGAACTCTAGCCGGGACGGCTGAAGGTCTAAAAAAATATAATAAAAAAATAGTAGCAGGACTTAGCGATCCTAAGGGCTCTTCATTATATAATTTTATTAAAAATGGTGAACTCATGGCAAATGGTGAGTCAATTACAGAAGGCATAGGTACCTCACGTATAACTGAAAATTTCAAAGACGCTAAAGTAGATGAGGCCTTTCAAATAGATGATCAATATGCATTGGATATAATATATGATTTGTTAAAATATGAAGGTTTAAGCCTTGGCACATCTTCAGGAATTAACGTTGCAGGAGCAATTGAACTTGGTAAAAAAATTGGGCCTAATAAAAATATTGTTACAATATTATGTGATTACGGATCGAGATATGCATCAAAAATTTACAATACAGAATTTTTAAGAAGTAAAAATTTAAAGTATCCTAATTGGCTTGATTAAACTTTTCTTTTAATTTCTTTCTAAGTAAATAATTTTTTTTTAATTTATACTCTTCAATTAAAGCTTCAGATTTTTTCTTATATTTTTTGGAATATATCATTAACCACTTTCTTCCTCTGGTGTATTTTGCACCTTTGCTACTATTGTGCATATCTAATCTCTTATTTAAATTAGTGGTATATCCTACATAACTATGACGATGGGGATCTCTGCTTATTAACATGTATACAAAGTGCATAGCTAATTGGCGCGCCCTGGAGGACTCGAACCTCCGACCCACGGTTTAGAAAACCGTTGCTCTATCCAGCTGAGCTAAGGGCGCATAAAAATGGTAATATAAAATTTGAAGTCTTCTGTAAACAATTTTACTTAATTTATAAATTTATATCTAATCAATGCCAATATACTTAAAGGTGTCAATTTGGAAATTATTAACATCAAAATACTCACTGCAATTGTAAAATTAGAAAAATTTGCAAAATTTATACCCTCTTCAAAATACATTGATGAAGGCAATGTATTAAAAATTAATAATATAGACGTAATAAAGCTATTTTTAAAACTTAGTTCTTCAAAAGAAAGAACTGCAGAATACAATAAAAATAATATTAAAAAAAATACCAACAATAAAGCAGATGAATAAAAATCATTAATCTTGATCTTTTCTTTAGACTTGAAAATTGATGAATTTATTACCACTGAGGGTGACAATAACTTTAAAAGTTCATAATAAACCTTGTTAAATAAAATTAGTACCCTGGCCAATTTAAAACCTGATGAAGTAGATAATAAGCATCCACCAAAGAATGACAAAGTAATCAATATAAATGTGAAATGTGAATAATGATTATTGTTAGTAAAATTAATACCTGAGTTTGAAACTGCAGAGATAAATTGAATCCATACATCGTTTAATTCTAAGTTTTGATTTAACAGTATAGCCAATAAGAGGAATATACCTAAAAAAAATAAATAAAATCGATCTTCTACAAAAGTATAAATATTAGAAATTTTTAATAATCCAAGAATTAAAAAAATGTTAAGACTAGAAAAAATCAACAAAATAGAAATTACTATTTTATCAAAATCACTAAATAATATCTCTTTATTTACAAAGCCGCCTGTAGAAATAATTGTAAAAGTCAGATGAAACTTGTCTAACATTCTCAAGTCAGTAAAATTTAAAAAAAATAAAGTTATTAGAAAAGTTATAGAAAATGCATAAATTATATTATTAAAAATTAAATCAAAATTAATAAAAAATGAAATAGACTCTTTTTTTTTTGTTATAAATTTTAACGGGAATATATTAATTTCCTTGTTACCCAAAACTAAAATTATAGTTAAGATATAAAAAATTGATCCAATTACTTGCGTAGAGCTTCTCCACAATAAAATCGGTGTATCAAATGAACTAAGGTTTTCACTAAAAATTGTTGCACCGAATGATGTAAAACCAGATATAGCTTCATAGTAAGATTTCAAAAAATCTTCATATCCACCTAAATAAAAAGGTGTGGACAATAATAATGGTAAAATAAACCAGCCAAATAGTGCAAAAATTATTAATTCATAAATACCAAACTTAGATTTATCAAAATTTATTTTTTTGGTTAAAAAGAAAAATAAAAGAGAAATTGTTAAGCACGGTAGGTAATAATAAACATAACTTCCATAATCAAAATAAAAACAATATAAAATATTAAATAAACTAAAAAAAATTACTAATATGTTGGTTTTGCCAAAAAAATAACAAATCGCTTTTGCGTTCATTAATGCTAATAATATTCGCTTATTCTAAATAACTGTTCAACTTTTTTAAGTTGATTCCTGGATGACAATAAAATGACAGAGTCATTTAGCTTGAATATAAAATCTTTTGTTGGCACTAAAACCTTACCCTCTCTAACAATCAAACCTATTCTGACGCCATCTACAATTGATGAATCTCCAATAGATTTATTTAACAACTCAGAGTTTTCTAATATTTTTGCCTCTAATATTTCAAAATCTCCGTTGTCTAGTGTAAATACGCTATCTATTTTTCCTTTGTGAACTTGTTTTAAAATTGTAGAAACCGTTGTCATTCTTGGGTCTACAATGTCATCTATTTTAAGAGAGGACTGCAACAAACTATAATTTTGGCTGTTTGCAAGAGCAATTACCCTTTTAATTCCCTTTTTTTTACACAAAACTGCGCTCATCAAATTAACCTCATCATCATCCGTTACACATAAAACCGTATCAATTTCATCAAGATTAACTTCTTTTAAAATATTCTCATCTAACCCGTCGCCTTTAATAACCATTGCTTCATTTAATTCATTTGCAACAAATTGCGCCCTTTCATCATTTTTTTCAATTATTTTAACTCTAGGGTTTGATGGGTGTTCCTCTAAAGATTTGGCAAGATCTAAACCTATATTTCCAGCTCCAATAATGAGTAACTTATCTGATAGTTTTTCATTTTTACCAAAAACTTTCATAGTTTGGTCTACTTGTTTGGAGTCTGTTAAAATAAAAGCCTTATCTCCCTCAAGTAAAGTATCTTTCTTTTTTAACATTATAAATTTATCATCTCTTTGAACGGCAAGTACATTGGCATTTAAATCTGAAAATGACTGGGTAAGTTTAAGTAAAGGTGTTTTAGTTAATGGACAATTTTCATCAATACTTATTTCAATTAATCTTACAGTATCATTTGCAAACGGAAAACTTTCTATTGCGCCAGGCGCTTCTATTTTTCTCATTAAAGATTTAGCAACTTCATACTCTGGCGAAATTATTACATCTATTGGCAAATGTGATTTGCTAAATAAATTACTATAAGTTGGGTTTAAGAATTCTTTTGATCTAATTCTTGCTATTTTTCTTGAAACATTAAAAAGAGAATGCGCAATTTGACACACAATCATATTTGTTTCATCGTTTCTTGTTACCGCAATAATCATGTCAGCATTTTTTGCATCAGCAAGCTCAAGAACACTAGGATACGTGGCTATACCAACGATTCCTTTTGCATCTAAATTATCATTTATTTTTTGAATATCTTCGCTGGTCTTATCAATTACAGTTATAGAATGACCCTGTTGAGATAATTGATTAGCAATTGAATAACCAACTTGGCCAGCTCCGCAAATTATTATATTCATAATAAATTAATTTTTAATATTTAATAAAGATAATTTTCTATGAAGCGCAGTTCTTTCCATACCTATAGCTTCGGCTGTTTTTGAAATATTACCATCAAATTTTTTCAATTGAGTCATTAAAAATTGTTTTTCAAAATTATCTCTTGCTTCTTTAAGTGTTAAGTCAGTATTATTATTAATATTATTATTATTATCTATTTTTGTAGGATTGAAATACTCATACACTATATTTTTAAATTTTTCTATATTTTCACTTCCCATAATTGACAGTCTTTCAATTAAATTTCTCAATTCTCTAACATTTCCAGGCCATTCATAATTATAAAAAGGACTAAAATCTAATATATATTTATTAATATCGTATTTTTCGCCTTTAAATATTTTGTAAAAATAATTTGCGAGAATAGGTATATCAGAAGATCTTTGGTTTAGATCAGGTAGATGAAAGTAAATTACGTTTATTCTATGATATAGATCTTCTCTAAAATTTCCATTTGATACGGAATTTTTTAAAAAAATTGAAGAGGAACAAATTAATCTAAAATTAACTTTTATTTCTGTAGTATCGTTTACTCTCTTAAACCTTTGATCAGTTATCACTCTTAATAACTTATTTTGAATATCTAAAGGCAATTCATTTATATTGTCAATAAATAATGTTCCTAGATTAGCTTTTTCTAAAACGCCAGTATAAACATTTCCATCAACAACTTTTCCATAAAGAGTTTCATCAAAGTTAATTTTATTTATTTTCATTGCATCTAAAATCACAAAGTTTGATTCAAACCTTTTTGAATTTTTATGTATTTCTCTAGCTAACAACTCTTTACCGGTTCCACTTGAGCCCTCTATTAAAATTCTACCATCTGAATTGGCAACCTTTGGTAAGCTATCTTTAATGTTCAAAATATCTTTATTCTTTCCAATAAATTGAAAACTTTTAAATATGTTTTCTTGTATTTCGTTAGTTTTATTTAATAGATCGCTGTATTCGATGGCTCTTCTAATAAAATTTAACAAACGTTCTTGGTTAAAAGGTTTTTCTAAAAATTCAAAAGCTCCGTCTTTAACTGAATTTACAGCAATCTGAATATTTGCGTGACCAGACATCATGATGACTGGTAAATTTTTATTTTTATTTTTAATTAAATTAAGCAAATACAATCCGTCTCTAGACTTTTCATCTAACAAAACATCTAATAGTGCTAAATCAAATACATTTTGACTAATGTAATTTTCAGCTTCTTTAATAGTGCCCAACGTCGACACGGAATAACCACTTTCAGTAAGAATTTCGTTTAAAATAAAACGAATGTCTTTTTCATCATCAACTATTAAAATTTTTTTCATAATTTTTTCTTAAGAGAAATATAGATAAGTGCACCATTTGTATCTTTTCTATTTTCATAAAAAACCTGACCATTATGTTCGTGAACAATTTTAGATACTATTGACAATCCAAGTCCACTTCCATTTTTTTTTGTAGTAAAATATGGATCGTCATGTTTTAATTTTGGGTTTTCATCAAATCCAACTCCATTGTCTAGTATAGAAATAATATAATAATAATTATCTTCTGATAAATTTGTTATTATTTCTCCATTTTTAAGATCTTCATTAAATTGCTCTTCAATAGATTCTACTGCATTTTTATAAATATTTACTAATAACCTATTTATTTGACTCTCATCACACTCAATAACAAAATTAGAACAGTTAATATTTAATAAAAATTTAATTCTATCGTAATTTAGTTTGTAAACATCAAGTGACTTAACAAGAATATCTTTTATATTGTTTTTTTTAATCACTGGTTTTGGCATCCGAGCAAAATCAGAAAAATTATTAACCAACTTTGAAATTTCAAATATTTGATTATTTATAATAGAAAAATGTTTTGTTGAATTTTCATCATTCTCAAATTTATTCTTTAATCTATCTAGAGACAATTGAATTGGAGTTAAAGGATTTCTTATTTCATGCGCTAATTTTCTTGCTATAACCTGCCAGGCCTCGTACCTACCTGATAAAATATTTTTTTGCTTTTGTTTTTTTATTTGATTTACCATGCTATTAAATATTTGATTTAAATTATTGAAATCTTTATTTTTCTCTTTTGGTAAAGTGACATCATAATCATCCTCACTAATATTTTTTGCAGCTTTAAACAGATTGTTTAACGGTCTTGTAGTTTTAGACGCCATGTTAATTCCGAATAATGCGGACAGCATTAATAGTAACAAAGTAAAAACTATATAAATCATGAAAAAAGTGATTTGAATTTTAAAAATATTTGACTTCACTTGATAATAATAACTAGATGCATTTCCCGTTTCTTTTAAAAAAGAATTAATTTTTTCATCAACATTTTGAA
>VTPE01000098.1 GCA_008638005.1 Pelagibacteraceae bacterium
GGTACAGAAATTGAAGTTTTTAAAAACTTTCTCTCTGGTATGAATCCACCAAGTCTTTCTCTTCTTTGTTTTAAATATTTAATTTCATCTGATTCATCTGCTGGCTTATAGAATTCTAAATTCTCTAATTTATTATCAGGAATATCTAATTTAAAACGATTTCTAAATTCTCTTAAAGCCTCAAAATCTAGTTCTTTAGCTTGGTGAGCTGTCATTTTAGACTCACCTGCTTTACCCATCCCAAAACCTTTTTTTGTTTTAGCTAAAATGACCGTAGGTCGCCCTTTTGTCTCTGTAGCTAATTGAAAAGCCGAGTATAACTTTTTAAAATCATGACCTCCTCTTTTTAACTTATCAATTTCATCATCAGTCATCGAAGAAACAAGTTTTAAAGCTTCTTCGTTTCTTCCAAAAAAATTATTTAAATTATAAGCTCCATCCCTAGCGCCTAAAGTTTGATAAGCTCCATCAACAGTTTCTGCAAAACGCTTAAGCAAAGAGTGATTTTTATCCATTAAAAAAATTTTATCCCACTCTGAACCCCATAATACTTTAATAACGTTCCAACCTGCTCCTTTAAATAAAGATTCTAATTCTTGTATAATTTGTCCGTTTCCACGAACAGGTCCATCTAATCTTTGTAGGTTACAGTTAATTATAAATGTAAGATTATCTAAGTTTTCTCTCGATGCCAAAGATAAACCTGCTAAACTTTCAGGCTCGTCCATCTCACCATCCCCAAATACACCCCAAACTCTTTTATTGATTTTTTTTAAGTTTCTATTTTCTAAGTATTTTAAAAATCTTGCCTGATAGATTGCGCTTAACGGTCCAATCCCCATAGATCCTGTGGGAAAACTCCAAAAATCTTTCATTAAATATGGATGGCAATATGAAGATAAGCCATCTTCTTTAGTCTCGTGTCTATAATTATTTAAATGATTTTCAGTTAATCTTCCCTCAAGAAAAGCTCGTGCATAAATCCCAGTAGAGGAATGTGGTTGATAAAAAACTAAATCAGCATCTTTTCCACCCTTAAAAAAATGATTAAAACCCGTCTCAAATATTTCTGCACAAGATGCATAACTTGCGATATGCCCACCTACTCCTCCATAATTTTTGTTAGCTTTCATGACCATGGCCAATGCATTCCATCTTAAAATTGCAGTTATTCTTTCTTCAATCTGCAAGTCTCCTGGATAAACACCCTGGTCGTGCTGTGAAATTGTATTTCTATATGGCGAATATGGAAGCGGGGAATATAAAACTCTTAATTCTTTTGCTCTTTGCTCAACAGCCTCTAGAATGACTTTAGCGCCTTCTCTACCTGATCTTTGAATTACACCTTCTAAAGACTGTATCCATTCGTGAATTTCCTCTGGATCAAGATGCTCAAAGATGTTTTGTTGTTCACTACTCATTTGAATAAAGTATATAACAACAATAAAAAATATTAAGCTTTATGAATTGGATAATTGTTACAATTTTTGCAGCCTTTTTACAAAATCTTAGGTTCACTTTACAAAAAAATATAAACAAAAATGTCTCAACTTTTGCATCATCTTACGTAAGATTTGCATTTGCATGCCCATTTGCTGTAGCTTTATTTTTTTTATATTTTCAAGATTTTTCAGTAATTACTGAAGCCCTATCACATAAAACTTTTATCATTTATTTTATATCAGCATCAATTGCTCAAATTATTTTTACCTTTATTATGCTTTATTTATTTCAATTTTCTAATTTTATAGTTGGAACATCTTTAAGTAAAACTGAGGTTATTCAAATTGTAATTTTAGAGTTAGTATTATTTGGAGATACGCTAAGTGCGCTTGCAACTTGCGGTGTTATAATTTCAACAATTGGGATTATTATATTTTCAGTAAAAAATCTTAACTTATTTTTTAAAAATTTATTTTCTAAAACAACAATAATTGGAATTATTACAGGGTTTTTTTTAGGATTAAGCGTAGTTTTATATCGAGGAGCAACATTAAGTCTTGATAGCTTCGACTCAAAATTTGAAAAAGCACTTTGTACACTATTTTTTGGAGTAACTTTCCAAACTATTTTAATGACAATTTATATTTATATTTTTGAAAGATCTGAGTTTAAAAAACTTTATGAAAATAAATATCAATGCTTAGTAGCTGGTTTTTGTAGTTTTTTAGGAACCTTATCTTGGTTTTATGCTTTCTCCCTCATTCAATCTTCTTTTGTTAGGGCTTTGGGTCAAATCGAATTATTATTTAGTTACTTCTCTTCAACAATTTTTTTTAAAGAAAAAGTAAAAATAATAGAAATTATCGGTATTTTGGTTTTTATTTTTGGAGTTACAATAATGTTGATTTATAAATAAATTATTTATTTTAAAAAAACATTTAAATTATTATCAAAATTCTTGATAAGCTTGAGTAATTCATTTCCTTTTTCTGTAAGTTGAATTCCAGTTTTCATATGACGATTAAACAATTTAAAACCTAAATCTTTTTCTAAACTCATAATATCTCGACTAAAACTCGACTGAGATTTATTTAAAATTTTTGATGCGTGATTAAAGCTTTTAAATTTTGAGATATTTTTAAATGTCTCTAATTTTTTCCAATTCATAATT
>VTPE01000027.1 GCA_008638005.1 Pelagibacteraceae bacterium
AAAGATACAGATATACTTTCTTTTCCTTCAGAAAACTCAGTTTTTTATGAAAAAAAAATAAAATGTAAAAATATTTATTTTGGTGATTTAGCATTATCTTTTAGCTTTATAAAAAAACAAAAAGAAAACTTTAGTGATTACTATAGAAAAATCCTTGTGCATGGTTTTTTACATTTAATTGGATATGATCATGATAATCAAAAAAACTTTATAAAAATGGAAAAAGCTCAAAATAAAATTTTGAAATTACTATGAGCAATAAAGAAAACTTAAACCTAATAACCAAGATTCTTAAAAAAATTAATTTATTTAATAATGATCAAAGTTTAAGGGATAGTTTGCAAGATGTCATTGATGAGAAATCTAATGATAGCAACATTAGCACGGATTTAACATCTAAAGAAAAGTCTATTTTAAATAATATTTTAAGTATTAATAAACTTAAAGTTGATGATGTTATGATTCCTAGAGCATCAATTATAGCCGTTCCAAGTAATTGTACTTTTGAAAATTTAATTGAAATCATTGAAGATGAGTCCCATTCTAGAATGCCCGTGTATCGTAAGGATTTGGATGATATTTTGGGAATGATACATATTAAAGATATTATAAAGTTTGCGGGTTCTAAAAACTCAATGTTCAAAATTCAAAGTGTTTTAAGAGAGGTGTTATTTGTACCACCGACTATGCCAGTCTTAAATCTGTTACTTAAAATGCAGGCAACTAAACTGCATATGGCACTTGTAATTGATGAGCATGGCGGAACTGACGGGTTGGTTACGATTGAAGATGTAGTCGAAGAAATTGTTGGAGAAATAGAGGATGAACATGATGAAGAAGATGATTTTAACTTTAAAAAAATTAGTACAAATTCCTTTGAAGCAAAAGCTGAAATGACATTAGAAGAGTTTAATAATGAAACTCAATTTGGAATTGCCCAAGAAAATGTAGATACGTTGGGCGGTTATATTTTCTCAAAAATTAATAGAGTTCCGTGTAATGGCGAGGTTATTAAAGATGATAATAAGTATTTATTTGAAATTCTAGATGCTGATCCAAGAAGAATAAAGAAGATAAGAGTATCAAAAGTCTAATAGTTTTTGACAAATTAGTGAATACTTTATAAATCACTTTTTGTGAAAAATTACACTTTTACGTCAGAGTCTGTTTCTGAAGGTCATCCAGACAAAGTTTGTGATATTGTATCTGATACAGTAGTTGATTTATTTTTTTCAAAATTTAATGAAAGTAGAGTTGCCTGTGAAACATTAACGACAACTAATAAAGTTGTTTTAGCTGGGGAAGTTAGAGGCCCGTCAATCAGCTCTGAAGAGATAGAGCAGCATGTAAGAAATTCCATAAAAGAAATTGGTTATGAACAAGATGGTTTTCATCATGAGAAATTAGAGTTTTTTAATTATCTTCATGAACAATCTAGCGATATTGCTCAAGGTGTAGACTCATCTGGAAATGAAAAAGACGAAGGCGCTGGTGACCAAGGAATAATGTTTGGTTATGCATGTAATGAAACAAAAGAATTAATGCCCGCCCCAATTACCTATTCGCATAAAATTTTAGAAAAATTAGCAGAAGTTCGAAAATCGGGCAAAGAGAGTGGACTAGGTCCAGACTCGAAAAGTCAAGTATCTGTAATTTATAAAGATGGAATTCCTCAAGGTGTTTCCTCAATTGTAATATCAACTCAGCATGATGAAAAACTAAATCAAGATGATGTAAAAAATATAGTTGCTCCTTACGTAAAAGAAATTTTGCCTGCCGGATGGACATGTCCTGAAGATAAATTTTATGTAAATCCTACAGGACGATTTGTTATAGGTGGTCCAGATGGAGATGCGGGTCTAACTGGAAGAAAGATTATTGTTGATACTTATGGTGGTGCCGCTCCCCATGGTGGTGGAGCATTTTCAGGTAAAGACCCAACTAAAGTTGATAGATCGGCCGCATATGTTTCAAGATATTTAGCAAAGAACATTGTTGCCTCTGGTTTAACTGACAGATGTTTAATTCAATTGTCATATGCCATCGGTGTGTCACAGCCACTTTCAATTTATATAAATTTATTTGATGAAAATGAAAAGCTAGCATCTAAAGTTGAAGATGTGATCAGAAAAGAAATTAATTTAAGTCCAAGAGGAATTAGAGAAATTTTAAAATTAAATAATCCAATTTACAAAAAAACTGCATCTTATGGACATTTTGGAAGAGAGCCTGGTAAAGATGGAACATTCACATGGGAAAGAACTGATTTAACGGATCTGTTCAAAAGTTTAGTATAATGAAAAAAAAAGTTTTTTTTGGCCGTTTACAATCTAGGAATTTGTCGCCACTAAAAAAAAAAGTTTAAATAAATTTTTAAAAAATCAAAAAATTACTACAAACTTTTTTCAAAGAAGAAAAAAAATAATTATTGAAATCGGTTCAGGTATTGGTGAAAATTTAATTTATCTTGCAAAAAAATTTCCAAAGTTCAAAATCATTGGCATTGAACCTTTCAAGAATGGTTTAGTGAATACAGCTCATTATTGTTTAGAAAATAAGATAAAAAATATTTATTTGTATCCGCAGGTTTTTGAAAAATTTAGCAGGAGGTATAAAAATTTTTATTTTGATCAGTGTTATGTTTTTTTCCCTGATCCATGGCCTAAAAAAAGGCATCATAAGAGAAGGCTTGTGAATTATAATTTTTTAAAGTCACTCATTGATCACTGCAATAAAGGTGGACAAGTATTCTTTGGTACTGACAATACAGACTATTTTGATGATGTTTTAAAATCAACTAAGCTTATTAAGGCCTCCAAAATCATAAAAATTAAATTATTAAAAAAAACTCCTACTGTAATTACAAAATATCATCATAGAGCATTAAAACTTAATAATATTATTAGCTTTTTAAAGATTGATAAAGTTTAGATAATCGTTTAATTATCATCAAAATTTATTAAATTCAAAATGGGCTTAGGCCCATTTTTTTTTATAACTTGTTAAAATGTTAAATAATAGAATTGATAGTACAGAACTAATTAGGATTGCTGAAGCAGTTGCAGCAGAAAAATCAATAGATAAGGACCTTGTCCTAACTTCAATGGAAACTGCGATTGAGAAAGCGGCAAGAACTCGTTATGGAACTGAAAACGATATATATGTTAGTATTGATCGTCAAAGTGGAATTATTGAGCTTGGTAGAAAATTAAAAGTTGTTGAAAAGGTTTTAGAAAGTCACTCTGAAATAGGGATTGATGAGGCTAAAGAAAAAAATCCTGAAATAAAACTAGGTGATGAAATAAAAGAAGAGTTGCCTCCTATAGATTTTGGAAGAATTGCAGCTCAAACTGCTAAGCAAGTTATATCAGTTCAAATTAGAGACGCAGAAAGAGACAGGCAGTTCAATGAATTTAAAGATAAGGTTGGAGAAATATTAAGTGGTATTGTTAAAAGATCTGAATTTGGAAACATCATAGTAGACTTACAAAAATCTGAGGCTGTTATAAGAAGAGAAGAGTTGATACCAAGGGAAAATCTTAAAAATGGCGATCGTATAAAAGCATATTGTTATGACGTTAGAAGAGAAAACAAAGGACCGCAAATTTTCTTATCAAGAGCTCATCCTCAATTTTTAGCGAAATTATTTCATCAAGAAGTTCCAGAAATTTATGAAGGAACAATTTCAATTAAATCTGTAGCAAGGGATCCAGGCAGTCGAGCAAAAATTTGTGTGCAATCAAAAGATAGTTCTATTGATCCAGTGGGTGCGTGCGTTGGAATGAGAGGAAGTAGAGTTCAAACTATTGTTAATGAATTACAGGGTGAAAAAATAGACATTATAAATTGGAGTGAAGATGTTGCATCATTAGTTGTAAGCGCTTTAGCTCCTGCAGAGGTTATGAAAGTTGTTTTGGATCAAGAAAATAGAAGAGCTGAGGTTGTGATTGATGAAAATAACTTAAGTAAAGCGATTGGAAGACGAGGACAGAATGTTAGGTTAGCTTCTAAGCTTTTAGATTATGAGATCGATATTTTAACAGACAAAGAAGAATCTGAAAAAAGACAAAGTGAATTTAAAGAAAACTCATCTAAATTAATTCAGGCATTAGAGATTGATACCACTATGGCCCAGTTACTGGTTTCAGAAGGTTTTAATACTATTAGAGATATTAATAATGCAAACGTTGATGATTTTTTAAAAATTGATGGTTTTGACGAAGAAACAGCTAAAGAGTTACAAGATAGAGCTAAAGAATTTTTAGAAGAAGAGGAAAAAGAAATTGCAAGTAAAGTTCAAGAACTCGGTATCGAAGAAGACCTAGCAAATCACAAAGGTTTAACTTTGGGTATGCTTTTAACTTTAGGCGAAGAAAATATTAAAACACTTAAAGATTTTGCAGAACTTTCTACAGATGAAATTATTGGTGGATATGATGAAATTAAAGGTAAAAGAGAAAAATTTGACGGTATTTTAGAAGAGTTTAGTATTTCTAGAAAAGATGCAGAAGATTTGATTATGCGTGCGCGTAAAAAAGTATTTAATTTTTAACAATGAGTTCCGAGGGAAAAAATGAGCAAAGAAAAGAAAAAAAAACTTACCTTAAAAAATTTCAAGGGGACTCCTCGAAAGTTCAACGATAATTCTGTTAAAACTCAGGGTAAAGTTGTAGTTGAAAGAAAAAATCCAAATTTTAAGCCAAGCAATAACAATTTAGAGAAAAAAACATTTCAGAAGCCTTTTGCTCCAAAAATAACTCCTCCTTCTGGAGATAATCAAAAAAATGCAAAAGAATGGGCAAAAAAGAAAATTCAAGAAGAATTATATAAAGGAAAAAAGAAAGTAGAGAAAAAAACAGAATTAAAGAAAAGAGATTATAAACTAACCCTTTCAAGAGCTCTTTCTGATGAGGATGAAATCGAAAGACAAAGAAGTTTTGCATCTGTTAAAAGAGCAAGGGAAAAACAAACAAAAAAAATTGAAACACAAGAAGATGATTTAAAAATAACTAGAGATGTTACTATTCCTTCAGTTATTACGATTCAAGAACTAGCTAATAGAATGGCTGAAAAATCTAGTGCCATTATTAAATATCTATTAGAAAAAAATGTTAAAGTAACAGTTAACCATAGTATTGATGCTGATACGGCTGAATTTATAGTCGGAGAGTTTGGTCACAATCCAATTCGAGGCGAAGTTACAGCAGATGAAATAAAAAAGATTGTTGATGTAGAAAAGGAAAATAAAGGAAACGACCCACGACCTCCTGTTGTTACAGTTATGGGGCATGTTGATCACGGTAAAACTTCTTTACTAGATTCTTTGAGGGAGGCTGACGTTGTTTCTACAGAACACGGTGGAATTACTCAGCATATTGGCGCTTACCAAGTTAAGGTGAATGATAAAAATTTAATTACATTCATAGATACACCTGGTCATGCCGCATTTACTGAAATGAGAGCAAGAGGATCGAAGATTACTGATATTGTAATTCTAGTCGTAGCAGCAAATGATGGAATTAAACCGCAGACTATAGAGGCTATTCAGCATTCAAAGGCAGCAGGCGTTCCGATCATTGTGGCTGTAAACAAATGTGATCTTCCAGGCGTTGATACAAGAAAAGTAAAAAATCAGTTATTAGAACATGAGTTAGTTGTCGAAGAACTAGGTGGAGATATTTTGTGTGTAGAAATATCAGCTTTAAAAAAAACTAATTTGGATAAGCTTAAAGAAAACATCGTATTACAATCTGAGCTATTAGATTTAAAAACATTTAAAAATACCATGGCAAAAGGTGTAGTTATCGAGTCACGTTTAGATAAAGGTAAAGGACCAGTATCAACTATTCTTGTTACGTCAGGAACACTAAAACGTGGAGATACATTTGTAAGTGGATCATCTAAAGGAAGAGTAAGAGCAATGTTTGATTTTAATGGAAAACAAATTAGTTCTGCTGAACCTTCAACGCCAGTAGAAGTTATAGGATTTGAGAGTGTTACAAGTGCGGGTGATGATTTTGCTGTTTTAAATGATGAAAATAAAATATCTGAAATTTTAGAATTTAGACAATCTAATTCTAACAAGGTTGGCTTAAAAGCTGCTTCTGAAAATGATGATATATTTGGCAGTGTTGATAAAGCTGAGACTTTAAATATTGTAGTAAAAGCAGATGTGCATGGGTCACTAGAGGCAATAAGTGCCGCTCTATTAAAAATAGAAATCGAAAAAATCAAACCTAAAATTATATTATCTGCCGTAGGCCCTGTAACAGAAACTGATGTAACTTTAGCAAAAGCGTCAAATGCAAAAATTCTAGGTTTTAATGTTAGACCAAATAAAGAAGCTAAAGAGCTGGCTAATAGTTATAAAATGGAAATAAGTTATTTTAATATAATTTACGAAGCAATTGATTTTGTTGAAAAATCTATTACCGGAAAATTAGAGCCCCAAACTAAAGAAGAGAGCATTGGTCAGTGTGAAATTTTAGAAGTTTTTAATGTATCAAAAGCAGGAAAAGTTGCTGGAGTTAAGGTCACTCAAGGTGAGGTTAGAAATAATTCAGATGCTAGATTGATCCGTGATGGAGCGGTTGTTTATACTGGAAAAATTGGAAGTTTATTTAGAGAAAAAAATGAAGCCAAAGAAGTTAAATCTGGATTAGAGTGTGGCTTAACTATTAAAGATTTTATTGATTATAAAAAAGGAGATATTGTAGAAATTTTTCAGACAGTAACAGTTGAAAGGGTATAAAAAGTGAGAGAAGACCCACAAGCCTATTCGCAAAGACAGCTAAAAGCCGGCGAAAATTTAAAGAAAATTTTAGGAAGGTTATTTATAAAACAGGAAATTATTTTGCCTGATTTAAATTCAAAATTAGTAACTGTAACTGAAGTTAGAGTTTCTCCAGATTTTAAACATGCTAAAGTTTTTTTTATGCCGCTTGCAGGTATAAACAGTGACAATTTTTTAAAAATTTTGAACGAGTACGCATTAGATATAAAAAAAATAGCCTCCAAACAATGGACAGCAAAATTTATGCCTAATCTTCATTTTGTATTAGACCAGTCCTTTGATTATGCCGAAAAAATAGAAAATCTAATTTTAAAAGATAAAAAATGACCATAAATGCTTGGTTAAACTTGTATAAACCAAAAGGGTATTCATCATCATACTGTTTAAATTTATTAAAAAAAAAATTTAAATTAAAAAAAATCGGTCACGTTGGAACACTTGATCCAATGGCCGAGGGTGTTTTGCCAGTAGCCATTAATGAGGCAACAAAAACAGTAAGCTTTTTAAATAGATCAAAAAAAACATACTTTTTTGAGGTTCTTTGGGGTGAGCAAACAGATACTTTAGATAGTGAAGGAAAAATAATTAATAGTAATGAAATTGTTCCATTGAAGGATAAAATTTTAGAAAAAATAAATAAAATATTTATTGGAGAAATTATTCAAGATCCTCCAATTTATTCAGCAAAAAAAATTAATGGCAAAAGATCTTATGAGCTTGCTAGAGAGGGTATTCAGCCAAAGTTAAAAAAAATTAATAAAAAAATATATAAATTTAAAGTTTTAAATCACAATATTGATTTAAAAAAAACATCGTTCATGGTGATTTGTGAGAGCGGTACATATATTAGAAGTCTTGCTAACGATCTGGCATTAAGCCTCAATGCTTATTGTCACTGCATTAAAATTGTAAGATTAAGGGATGGAATTTTTGGAAAAAAAAACTCATATCCTTTAAAAAGTCTGATAAATAAAGAAAAAATTGAAAATTTTGAGAAATACTTACTTGATATTAAGTCTGTTTTATATCATATACCCACAATTGAAATTAACGATAAAAAATTTAAGCTTATTAAAAACGGAATGAAAGTAAGCATGTTGGAAGAAGTAGGTTCAAAAGAGCATAAAGAAATTCTAGCAGATTATCATCAAAACGTTGTAGCTTTAGGTTCAATGAAGGACGGAGTTTTTTATCCAAAAAGGATTTTAAATATTAATGATTAAAAAAGACTTAGATAAAAGCAAAGTTATCAAAACACTTCAAAAATCTGATAAAGATGTTGGGTCATCAGAAGTGCAAATTGGTATTTTGACTGAAAGAATTAAATATTTAACAGAACACTTTAAAAAAAACAAAAAAGACAAGCACTCAAATACTGGATTAAGTAAGCTGATTACAAGAAGAAAGAAACTTTTAGACTACTTAAATAAAAAGGAACCTACCATTTATAAAAAAGTGATTGAGCAGCTTGGACTAAGAAAATAGTTGGAGCTACAAAAATGTTTAACATTGTAAAAAAAGAAATTGATTGGAATGGAAAAAAACTTTCCATTGAGACTGGTAAAATAGCAAGACAAGCTGATGGAGCTGTTATCTTAAGATCAGGCGATACCGTTATATTAGCAACCGCTGTTGCGGCTAAAAAAGCAAACCCTGAAACAGATTTTTTTCCATTAACTGTTAACTATCAAGAAAAATATTATGCTGCAGGAAAAATTCCAGGTGGTTACTTTAAGCGAGAGGCAAGACCTACAGAAGCTGAAACACTAATTTCAAGATTAATTGATAGACCTATTAGACCTTTGTTCCCAAGCTCATTTAGAAATGAGACACAGGTATTAGCTACAGTAATTTCTTATGATAAAGAAAATGATCCAGAAATTTTATCTTTAATAGCCAGTTCAGCAGCGCTAAGTATTTCAGGATTACCATTTATGGGACCCGTAGCAGCATCTAAAGTAGGTTTTGTAGATGGTCAATTTATACTAAACCCGACAAAAGAAGTTCTTCAAAATTCTGGATTAGAATTAGTTGTGGCGGGTACTAAAGATGCAGTTTTAATGGTTGAGTCACAAGCAAATGGCTTAACAGAAGAGCAAATGTTATCCGCAGTAAAATTTGGTCATGATGGTTTTGCACCAGTGATTGAAATGATTAATGATTTAAAAAATACTGTTAAAAAAGAAGAGATTGAAGTTATTGAGAAAGATTATAGTGAATTAAAAAATAAAATCTCTGAACTTGCTACTAAAAAATTAGAAGAAGCATTCTCTGAAAAAGATAAAAAAATTAGAGGAAGTTTAATAAACGAAGCTAAAGAAATTATCCAAAATCATTTTGCAGATGATGAGACTTATACAAAAGTTGAAATCATGGATCAGTTTAAAAATTTAGAAAAAGATATTGTTAGAACTAAGATTTTAAATAATAAGATAAGAATTGATGGTAGGAAATTAGATGAGGTAAGACAAATAGAATGTGAAGTAGGGATTTTACCTAGAGTTCATGGATCTGCCCTTTTTACTAGAGGAGAAACGCAAGCTATTGTAGCTACAACTTTAGCCACAGCCGATGATGAACAGAGAACCGAAAGTCTTGAAGGAATGCAAAGATCAAGATTTATGTTGCATTATAACTTCCCTCCTTTTTCGGTAGGTGAAGTAGGAAGAATTGGAACTGGAAGAAGAGAAATAGGTCATGGTAAATTAGCTTGGAGAGCAGTCAATGCTGCATTACCAAAGGCTGAGGAGTTTCCTTATACTATTCGAGTAGTTTCTGAAATTACTGAATCTAACGGATCGTCTTCAATGGCAACAGTTTGTGGAACTTCAATGTCGTTAATGCACGCGGGTGTTCCAATTGAAAAGCCAATTTCAGGAATTGCAATGGGATTAATTAAAGAAGGTGATAAATTTTCAGTACTAAGTGATATTCTAGGAGACGAAGATCATTTGGGTGATATGGATTTCAAAGTTGCAGGAACTGAGGACGGTATAACGTCACTTCAGATGGATATTAAAATTACTGGAATTACATTTGAGATAATGGAAAAAGCTTTAAGCC
>VTPE01000028.1 GCA_008638005.1 Pelagibacteraceae bacterium
CAAAAACATTAGCGGCATCATTAGTTCCAACAATGATAGCCAATATGGCTATTAGCAATATTTCAAACATAATTAATTTTTAGAAGATGATATGATTAGACGATCCGCAACATCCTCTGATAAATTTGCAACTTCATCCATAATTTCAACAAAATATCGTAAATGGACTTTGGTAGCTAATCCATTTTTTTCATTTGAAAAAATATTTTTTTTTAAATCTGTGCTTACTTTATCTGCCTTACTTTCAATTTTTGAAACCTTTAAACATTTTTCAATTGTTACTTTTTTATCGATAAAAAAATTTCTAGATCCCTCAATTAACAAAGATATACATTCCGAAGCATAATCACATAACTGTAAAAAACTTTTACTATGTTCATTTTCTATTGCCGGTTTTTCTGTATTAAAACTATGAGCGTTAGCTTGAATTTGTCCTGGGATTTTATCTAAGTTTTCTAACATCCCTAATACATCGCCGCGCATATCTGGAATGAGTGTTTCTTGATATATCTTTCTTTCTACATCTCTTCTAATTTTATCACATTGGCTTTCAAGATCTGAAATTTGATTGGTAATGCTCTCAACCTCTTCAAAATTTTTTCTAAAATAACTTTCTAATAACTTTTTAAATAAATTATTGATATTAAGAATATTATCCAAAAAACTATTTATTGAGTCCATTAACTCTTTTTGATGATTCTTTAACACTACTGAGTTTCCTTATAAATTTTGTCTCTCATATACGCCGATAAAGCTTCTGAAAAAATAACCAAGACAATAATAGATAAGATAATTGCAGAAGTTCTTGCATACTCCAATTGCAAAACATTTCTTTTTAAATACCAACCCATCCCCCCTGCTCCAAAGAAACCAATAATAGTTGATGCTCTAAAACAAACATCCCATGTATAGATCAGTATACCTGTAAATGCTGTCTTAACTTGAGGCCAAACACCAAAAGCAAAAACTTGAATTTCATTGGCTCCATTAGATCTTATTGTTTCCACAAGTTTCATATCAACATTTTCTAATTCTTCAGAAAACAGTTTTCCAAAAAATCCAATACAATACATAGTTAAAGCCATAGTTCCCGCTAACATTCCAAAGCCAACTATTGTTACAAATAAAATCGTCCAGATAGTTTCGTGAATAGATCTTGAAAAAATTATAAAAAACTTTCCAATCCAATATCCAATTTTTTTACTTGGTGTAATATTTGAAGCGGCAAAGTAAGCTAAAACTGATGCTATTATAACTCCAATAACTAATCCAAGATAACCCATTTGGATACTATCTAATATTGAACCTAGGTAACCAGGTTCTAATACATATGGAATTTCAACAGGGTAATATCGATTTGCTATTAAACTTCCAAACCTGCCAAGAGCAGAAAAAAATCTTTCAAAATCAATACCGAGGTAAAGAAAGCAAAGATATATAATGAAGAAAAATAAACTAATATAAATAAAATTTTTTGCGTTATTTCTTTTATAAATTTCGTTATTATTCATATTCTAAATTATCTTCTTTCTTAGATAGTGAGATAAAATTTCGCCAATTACAATTAAGCCAACGATAAATAGGATGACTGTAGTCACTCCTGGATAGTTGGACATATGCATTTGTCTAAAGAAAGCAAGTCCTAATCCACCTGCTCCAACTAAACCCATGACCGCAGATCTTCTAATGTTTATATCCCATTCAAAAATAATTGTTCCAATTACAGTAGGTAATATTTGAGGTATAATTCCATAATACATTACATCAAATCCTGAGCCACCGGCAGCTTTGATAGCCTCAATTGGTTTTTTGTCTGCACCTTCAATATTTTCTGAAATAATTTTTGAAATAAAGCCTACAGATCTAAACGCTAAAGCTAATATACCTGGCAAAGCACCGAGGCCAACAGCACCAACAAATATCAATGCCCAAATAATTTCATGAACAGATCGACTAATTGTCATCAACATTCTGGCAAAACCAAAACTAACTGCACCTAATGGTGTAACATTTTTAGCTCCAAGCCACGCTACCGGTAATGACAGTATTAAACCTAACATTGTTCCAAGGCACGCCATCAAAAATGTTTCAAAAGCAGGAAGTATAAGATGGGGCATAATCTTCAGATCTAAACCAATAAAATAAGATAATTGTTTTAATATTGATGCACCTGAACCAATTCGATGCCAATCGGTATCTAATATAATTATGAAATAAACACTAAGAAATATGATTATAATTAATAAAATATAAAAAATTATTTTTTTTAAAATTTTGGATGAATTCTGTTTAGAATAATCATCTATCGTTAACTGATATCCACTCATTTTTTATAGAACCTCGAATTTGTATAGATCCTGCAAAACATTATGGGTTAATTTATCAGTAACATCGTCAAATTTTTTTTTGCCATCTTGCAATCCTAAAATTTTATTCGCAAATTGTTTTGCAAGTTCAATATTATGAATATTGCATAAAACTGGAATTTTTAATTCATCAGCTATTTGCTTTATTAATTCCATCATTTCTACAGCAATTTTTGGGTCCAAACTCGATGTTGGCTCATCAACTAAAAGCATTTCCGGTTCTTGCATTAAAGCTCTTGCAATACCTACTCTTTGTCTCTGTCCTCCGCTCAACTGGTCTACTCTTTTGTTTGCAAAATCTTTCAAACCTACTTTTTCAATAAATTGAATAGCACGACCCACATCTTTTTTACTAAACATTCGAAATAGGCTGGAAAAAGTATTCATATAACCCAATCTACCAGTCAAAACGTTATCTATAACTGACATTCGATCAATCAAATTAAATTCTTGAAAAATCATGCCAATTCTTCTTCTAACGTTTCTCAATTTTTGACCACTCAGATTTAGTAATTGATCTCCCTTAAAATTTACTTCTCCACTATTTGGATTTGCTAGTTTGTTAATACATCTTATTAATGATGACTTTCCTGCTCCACTTGGCCCAATAATTGCATAAAAATCATTTTGCATAACCTCAAAAGAAATATCAAATAACACCTGGGGTCCGCCCTTGGAATATGTCAAATTTAATTTTTTAACTTCTAAAACTTTTTCACTCATAATATCTTTCTACTCTATTGCGCGTTTACAAATCTGTAAACGCGCAATTAACTAACTTTTAGGGAATTATTACTTCTTATTTTTTTTCTTAAACTCAGCTTTAGCTTTAGCCAAAGTTCTAATCACATCATAGTCTTTGTCTGTCATGGCAACAAATCTAGATGATTTTAGATTATCTAAGAATTTTTTAGCCCCAGGATCATCTCCAAGCTCTAAGAAAGTTGATCTGATCGCTTTTTTTATAGGATCACATAATTTTCCACTATAAACAAAAGGGTCTTGTGGAACTGGAGGTGATCTCCATAAAATATTAAAATCAGATAACTTGACTTGGCCTTTAGATACAACGTTATCAAATCGGTGACTAGCTACGAAGCCAGCATCAATTTTACCACTATGTACTGCTAATGTTGTTAAGTCATGACCGCCTGTATAGACAATTCTTTTCCAGAATTTGTCTGAGTCAGTTTTCATATGTGGCGCCCAAACAACTCTGGGTATTAAGTCACCCGATGTACTTCCAGGGTCAGCATGTCCAACTGTTGCACCTTTAAGGGATGCTTCTGTTGTATATTTAGATCCTTTTTTTGTAATCAAAACTGATTCATATCCAGGACCTTCTTTTTGCATGTAACCTTTTTTCTTTGCATAAGTTGCAAAGACTTCAATTGACTTGTCTTTCTTCTTTGCGGTGATGTATCCGTAAGGACCCAAAACTGCTACGTCAACGAAGCCTCCGATTAACGCTTCAGCAACTGATGCGTATGAAGTAGGCATATAGAACTCAATTCTCTTTCCAGTATTTGCCTTTAATTTTTGTAATACCGGCTTGTATAAATCAAGCTCAAATGATGACTCTTCTGTAGGTATTATTGAAAATCTTAATTGCTTCGGATCTTTACATTTTGAATATGCAAGATTAGTCCCAAGCAAAAAGGCTACGAACAATACCAGTGTCTTTTTTATTAACTGCATATATCTCCCCCCTATTTGAGTTTCACTTAAGTGTTCTTATAATCTATTAACAAGTTATAATTGAGACAATAAAGAAAAAACGATAAGAGCTATCGGATAACAGGTTATTTATTAGTACAAACCAAAGGTTGAAAATTGACAAAAAACTTCATAAAAATCTTAGGTTGCGGTAGTTCTCAGGGTATACCAAAAATAGATGGTGATTGGGGGCAATGCAAAAAAAACATAAAAAATATTAGAACGAGATGCTCAATATTTGTTCAAATTAAAAATATAAAATTTATAATCGATACCTCTCCAGACATCAGGTTTCAATTGCTAAAGAATAAAATAGATAAAATTGATTTTGCTCTTTTTACACATGCTCATGCTGATCATATCTTGGGTATTAATGAGTTAAGGACATTTTATATTAAAAATAAAAAAAAATTTAATATTTACTTAACTAAATTTACTGAAAAAAGTTTAAAAAAGATGTTCAAGTATCTTTTTATTAACCAAAAAAATTATCCAGCAGTGCTAAAAAGTAATATCATTTCAAATAAGAAAAAAATCAGAAATTTAAATATTCAAGCTATAAATGTTAGTCACGGTACAATGAAAACTATCGGATACAGAATTAATAATTTTGCCTATATTCCTGATTTAAAAAAAATAAATAATTCTGAAATAAGAAAATTACAAAATTTAGATATTTTAATTATCGATTGTTTTAGATTCAAAAAACATAAAACTCATGTAAATTTTAAAGAAAGTATAAACTATATAAAAGAAATAAATCCTAAAAAAGCTTTTTTAACTAATATGAGCTCAGATATAGATTATCAAAAAATTTTTAAAAAAATAGATAATATGAATATTAAACCATGCTATGATGGACTTAAGATTTACATTTAAAATAATTTTTACTTAATCTCAATTATCAGTTAAATTTAAAAAATTAATGATCAATGAAATTTTAATTTTTTTATCAGGTATTTTTTTTGGATTTATTTTCATTTTATTTTTTAAAATCAAAACAAATAAAAAAAGTGATAATTTAAATCCTAAATCTGAAAAAATATTTAATCCGTTTAAATTCTTT
The DNA here is from genome assembly GCA_008638005.1 of Pelagibacteraceae bacterium. Taxonomy (GTDB): domain Bacteria; phylum Pseudomonadota; class Alphaproteobacteria; order Pelagibacterales; family Pelagibacteraceae; genus HIMB114. The sequence continues at coordinate 5,149 of VTPE01000028.1, forward strand.
GATTTAATTAAAGATGAAATTATAATTTGTAACAAAAATAAAGAAATTACTTATGTAAATAAATCTGCAAAAAAAAAATTTGGAAATGATTTATTAAATAAATATTTTTCAAATATTTTGAGAGATCCTGATTTAATAGAAAAAACTAATCAAACTTATAAAAAAAAAATAAATACTTTTATTGATATCAAAATTAATCAACCAACATTTCAGGCTTATAAAATAAAAATTTTTTATATTAAAGACCAAACTGAACAAAATGATTATACTTGTATGTTTATAATTCGAGATCTAACTGATATTGAAAAAGCATCAATTATAAAATCTGATTTTATTGCAAATATTTCACATGAACTTCGTACACCCCTTCAGTCTTTTAAATTGGGAATAGAAAGTATTAAAAATTCTTTAAAAAATTTTAAAAATGACCACACTCAAAATTTTATTAATATTGTAGAAAAAGATACTTTAAGAATGGAGAAGTTAGTTTCTGATCTTTTAGTTTTGTCCAAAATTGAACAGCAAGAACATCGTATTCCCAAAGATAAAGTTAATGTTTCCTTAATTGTAAAAGAAAGTTTATCAATCCTAGATCCATTAATTAAAAAGGGTGAAATACAAATTGAAAATGAAATGGATGACAATTTAATAGTAATTGGCCAAACAGAAAGATTGAAAGATGTTTTTATAAATATTTTGGAAAATAGCATTAAGTACAGCAACCCAAACAAAACTATTCGAATAGAGTCTCAAGAAACTGAAAAAAAATTAGAAATTAAAATTACAGATCAAGGAATAGGAATTGCAAAAGAATATATTCATCGCGTTACTGAACGTTTTTTTAGGATTGATCCAGAAAAAAGTAAAAGTGTTGGGGGTACTGGACTTGGTTTGGCAATTGTAAAACATATAATTACTCAACATCGTGGTGAGTTAAGAATTGAAAGTGAACTTGGAAAAGGATCGACTTTTTTAATCACTCTACCTAAAACTATTTAATCCAGTGCGTAACCAGCAGACCTAACAGTTCGAATAAACTCTTTTTGATTATTAATATTAATAGCTTGTCTTAATCTTCTAATGTGAACATCAACTGTTCTAGACTCTACATTAATATTATCTGGCCAAACATTTTGTAGCAACTGTTCTCTTGAATAAACTCTTTTAGGATTCTTTATAAAAAAATCTAATAATCGATATTCAGTTGGACCTAGATCAATTTCCTGGTCTCCTCTAAATACTTTTCTCTGCAAACGATCAATTTTAATATCCTCATAAATGACCGTATCATCTACCACATTTGGTTTTGATCGTCTCAGCAATGCATGTATCCTTGCTTTAAGCTCTGCATAACCAAAAGGTTTAGTAATATAATCATCTGCTCCGGCATTGAGTGCTTGAACTTTATCTTGTTCCTCACCTTTTGCGGTAAGCATAATGATTGGAAAATCTTTTGATTTTTTATCTTTTTTCAAAGCTTTACAGATTTCTATTCCAGATAAATCTGGAAGCATCCAATCTAATAAAATGAGATCTGGTGTTTCCTCTTTAATATCCCTTAAAGCCTCCTCCCCATTGCTATTCGTGATAACTTTATAACCTTCCTGCTCAAGATTATATTTGACTAGAGTGATAATAGATTCTTCGTCTTCGACTAAAAAGACTTTTGCCTTCATTTATTTTTTTTTGGGTAATCCCCTGAAATTAAATAATAAACATTTTCAGCAATACGCGTGATATGATCGCCTGCTCTTTCTAAGTTTTTGCTCACAAATAATAAATTAGTAGCAAATTCTAAATTTTTCTTATCTTTAGCTAAAAAATCTAAAACCTCTTTAATAGAAATTTTAGTTAAGTCATTTACTTGTTCGTCATCTTTAACAACCTGAATAGCTTTTTCTGTTGATCGTTCGAGATATGAATCTAAAGATAGTTTAATTTGTTTTTGGACAGCCTCACCTAGTCTTCTCATACTATTTAACATTTCTGGAGGAAGATCATCCTCAGGTAAAGGTAAAATCTTTTTTGCATTTCCTTTTGCCAGATCTCCAATTCTCTCTAAATCTTGTGAGATTTTTAATGTCGAAATTGCCAGTCTTAAATCAATAGCAACAGGTGAACGCTTCACAAGCAATGTCATGATCTGCTCATCGATAGACGCTCTGAATTTATTAATTTTTTTATCGCTCTCAACAATTTTGCTGACCGAATCTTTATCCATTTTAGTAATGGCATTCATAGAGTCTTCAAGTAAACTTTCTGTTAAACTGCCCATTTGTACAATTGCATCATTAATAATGTGCAATTCTTCATCGTACGATTTTACTATATGATCGTCACTCATAATTTATCCAAACCTACCAGTTATATAATCCTGTGTCATTTTATTATTTGGGTTTTTAAAAATCTTATCTGTTTCATCCATTTCAATTAGTTTTCCTAAATGAAAAAATCCAGTTCGTTGAGAAACCCTTGCAGCTTGCGCCATGGAGTGAGTGACAATCACAATAGTATAACTTGATTTTAATGAATCAATTAATTCTTCAATTTTAGCAGTTGCAATTGGATCAAGTGCACTACAAGGTTCATCCATCAAAATAATTTCTGGATTAATTGAGATTGCTCTTGCAATACATAATCTTTGTTGCTGCCCACCTGATAAACCAGTACCCGGTTCATTCAGACGATCTTTAACTTCATTCCATAATGCAGCTTTTTTTAAACTATTCTCAACTATTTCATCTAATTCTTGTTTATTTTGAGCAATTCCGTGAATGTTAGGTCCATAAGCAATATTATCATAAATACTTTTTGGAAAAGGATTGGGTTTTTGAAAAACCATTCCAACTTTTTCTCTTAATCTCACAACGTCAACGCCTTGCTTATAAATATTAAATCCATCAATTTCGATCTCACCACTAATTTTACAAATATCAATCACATCATTCATTCGATTAATACATCTGAGGAAAGTTGATTTACCACAACCTGATGGTCCGATGAGAGCCGTTACTTCATTTTTAAAAATCTCTAAGTTAATATCAAATAGTGCTTGCTTGTTTCCATAAAAAACATCTACATTTTTGCTAATAACTTTAGCTTCTCTATTCATATTTAATTCCATTTTTTTTCAAATTTTTGTCTTGCATACACAGCTAATGAATTCATCACAATTAAAAAACCTAGTAACATCATAATTGTTGCAGAAGTTTTCTCAACAAATCCTCTCTCCGCAGATTCTGACCATAAATAAACTTGCACCGGTAAAGATGATGATGGATCTAGAGGGCTTCCAGGAATTTCTACAACAAATGCAACCATTCCAATTAAAAGTAGAGGAGCAGTTTCACCTAAAGCTTGCGCCAATCCAATAATTGTGCCGGATAAAGTTCCAGGCATTGCAAGTGGGACAACGTGATGGAACACAGCTTGAACCTTTGAAGCTCCAACTGCTAACGCTCCTTCTCGAATAGATGGAGGAACCGCTTTTAAAGAAGCTCGTGCTGGAATTATAATTCTTGGTAATGTCATTAATGATAATGCAATACCCCCAACAAGTGCCGTTGATCTTGGAAGCTCTAAAACATTTAACAAAATCCCAAGCGCAAATAACCCATAAACAATTGATGGGACTGCGGCTAGGTTGTTTATATTAATTTCTATTAACTCCGTAATTCTATTTTTAGGAGCAAACTCTTCTAAATAAACAGCAGCCATTAATGCGATTGGAAAAGAAATAATTAAACAAATTAGAATAGTAAAAAATGAACCTATGATTGCGCCACCAAAACCTGCCAGTTCAGGATCTCGACTGTCACCTTTTGTAAATAAATAATTATTAAAAACTTTTGTAACTTTGTTTTCCTTTACTAACTGATCATAAATTTGTAATTGAAAATTGGATAACCTTCTTCTGTCTTCAGGAATATCACGTGGGAAATTTCCTTTATGCAATTGATCAAAATCATCAGAAGCGGTTAAAAGAATGGTTACCGTTTTTCCTAATTGATCTTTATTTTTTAAAAAGAAATCCTTGGCTTCATACTCATAATCAGGGCTTAAAAGAGTAATAATTTGCTTTTCTTCCTCATCATTTGAAAATGGAATACTTTTCGTAAATTCGTCATATATCAGCGTATAATAATCTGCATTTTCAACTTCATCTTTATTATTAATATCTGTAATGCCTAATAAATCAGCATCCAGTTTGATTTCAGTTTTAATCATCGTGCGAGAAAATGCACTTGTGCCATCCGAAAAGATTTTAGTAACTAAAATACCAACGAAAAATATTGCTAAAGAAATTGCAATAATGCCATACACCTGAAATCTTTTTTCAGCTTGATATCTTTTTTTTCTTCTTAATTCTTTATTCATATTGTTCTCGATATTTTTTAACTACTCGAAGTGCGATAAAATTTAATGCTAATGTTACTGTAAATAATGTAAGGCCTAATGCAAAAGCAGCTTGTGTCTTTGCGCTAGTAAACTCTTGGTCACCTACTAAAATCATTACAATTTGTGTTGTTACAGTTGTTGTCGAATCAAGTGGATTAATTGTTAAATTTGCAGCCAAACCTGCTGCCATGACAACTATCATGGTCTCTCCAATTGCTCTTGATACAGCTAATAATATTGAGCCAATAATTCCTGGAAGAGCCGCGGGAAAAACAACTTTTTTAATAGTTTCAGATTTTGTAGCACCG
>VTPE01000029.1 GCA_008638005.1 Pelagibacteraceae bacterium
ACAAAATCATTGGGATAGATGGTGGAATTATAATTGCAAGTGATGCAGAAGATGAGGTTACTGCAGCAGAAAAAGCGCCTGGATAACCTTTCTTTTTCATAGCTGGTATTAAAATTGATCCTAACGCAGCAACATCTGCAACTGCAGATCCTGAAATTTCGGCGAAGAACATCGATACAGCAATATTAATCATCGCTAATCCGCCTTTTACAAACCCTACCAAAGCTGATGCAAATGCAATTAATCTTCTAGAAATTCCAGCAGTATTCATAATTGATCCAGCTAAAATAAATAATGGAATCGCAATTAACGGAAACTTCATTGTTCCGTCGTATAAAACAATTGCGGTATCAATTAAAAATGATGGCCCTTGATTGATGACCATTGCAATAACTGTTGTAATTGCAATACCAATGGCAATAGGAACATTGATACTTAATAAAAATAATAAAATGGAGAACATGATTAGTAACATCATAATTTTAAACCTTTTCCTCCATTACTCTTCTCCTCCAGTAATTTTTCCTTCCATCATTTGTTGGTAACCATCTTTAAAATTTAGGGTTTCAGAAATAATAAATAAAATGGATGCTACAGGAATTACTGATTGGGCTAAGGGTTGTGGAAACCATTCAAGAGTTGTTAGTGTTTCACCTTGAACAAGAACTAAAACTTTAAAACCATAATAAGTAAGTAGAATAAAAAATCCGTAAACTAATAATTTTGACACAAAAAATAATGGCTTCCTGATATGTAAAGGAAACGATTTTAAAATACTCGGTACGCTTATATGACCCCCTTTTAGAGCGGCATATGCAGATCCGTAATAAGTTAACCAAGCAAGCTGCATAGAAGCTACTTCATCATACCAAGTGAGAGCATGACCAGCCCATCTAAAAGATACACCCATGATAACTACTGTTGCTAGAGCAATCATCATTAGAAAAAGGATGAATTCTAAAGTTTTATCGTAACTTTTTTTAAAATTTTCTAAGGTCATTAAAAAAACCGGCCCTAATCAAAGGGCCGGCTCCATTAAATTATTTACTTCGCTAAACTAGATACTTTTTTAATTAAAGCATTTCCAGTTTTAACTTCATCACCAAACTGTTTGTAAACAGCTGCACTTCCTTTTACAAAAGCATCTCTGTTCGCAGTGTTAACTTTAACACCTGCGTCTTTGATTACTTTTAGCAAAGAAACTTCAAGCTCAGCTGCTCTTTTATATACAAACGACTGAGTATCTTGTGCTGCTTTTTCAACAATTTTTCTTACATCCGCTGGAACTTTGTTCCACTGATCTTTGTGAACTACAACATAAGCAGGAGTGTAAACGTGATTACTTATAGATAAGTATTTTTGCACTTCCTGAAACTTAGCACTCGCAATCTGAGCATATGGATTTTCTTGACCATCCATAGTTCCAGTTTTTAATGCAGTGAACACTTCAGAAAAAGCCATAGGAGTTGGGTTTGCTCCATAAGTTTGGAACATTTTAACTCTCCACTTTGACTTAGGTGTTCTAAGTTTAATACCTTTTAAGTCACTCGGTGTATTAATTGGTCTCTTATTATTTGTGATTTGTCTAAAACCATTTTCCCAGACAGCTAAAACTTTATAACCAGTTTTTGCTTCTAAGTTCTTAAAGATCCCTGGTAATACTTCTTTCTCAACTTTAGCCATATGCCCTCTGTCTTTGATCATGTAAGGCATATCAAATACACCAAACTCATCGTGTACAGATGACATCACTGATGAAGGTAATGCAAAGTTAACAGTACCTGCTTTAACTTTTTGAAGTAGCTGTTTGTCTTTACCTAATTGAGAAGATCCAAAAGTAACTACTTTTCCTTTTTTGCCCAATCTTTTATTGGCAAGGTCTTTAAAATGTTCTGCTGATTCATGAAACAAAGATCCTGGTTTACCTACATGACCAAACTTTAGTTCGACACCACCGTGTCCACCTGCTTGAACTGCTGAAGATAAAAAAAGGACCGAAACAATTGTCGCGAACAATGCTCTTATTTTTTTCATTTTTCCCCCTGTTTAATTTTACTTATTTTAGTAAATTACAAACAAGATTGCCAGTGATAAAACTATTTAGATAGATAATCTAGGGCAGCCATTACACCGCCTTTTTTAAATGGAACGCCTGATTTTGCCAGTCCCATTTCAACTCCAGAAAGAGTTCCTGCTAGCATAAGGTCATTAAAATCGCCAAGGTGGCCAATTCTGAAAACTTTTCCCTTAATCTTATTTAAACCCATGCCAAGTGACATGTTAAAATTATCTAAGATAACTTTTCGCAACGCATCAGAGTCATGCCCTTCAGGCATCAAAACTGCAGTTAAAGAATTTGAATACTCATCTGGATTTTTACATAAAATCTCTAAACCCCATGCCTTTACGGCAAGCCTTGTTGCCTCTGCATGTCTTTGATGTCTTGCAAAAACATTTTCTAAACCTTCTTCAAGAAGCATATTTATCGCTTCATCTAAACCGTAAAATAAATTTGTTGCAGGTGTATATGGGAAAAAACCATTTACATTATTCTTTAACATTGGTTCCCAGTCCCAATATGATTTAGCTAGTTTTGAATTTTTATATGCATCTAAAGCCTTAGAACTAATGGCGTTAAAAGAAAGTCCTGGAGGTAATAATAATCCTTTTTGCGAACCTCCAACTGTTACATCAACTTTCCATTCTTCATGTCTATAATCAATTGAAGCTAAAGAAGAAATCGTATCAACCATTAATAAAGCTGGATGTTTAGCGTTATCCATTGCTTTTCTAATATCCCCTATTCGACTTGCAACACCTGTTGAAGTTTCGTTGTGAACTACAAAAACAGCTTTGATCTCTTTATTTGTATCTGCTTTTAATTTTTTTTCTACGATCTCCGGATCAGCACCCGTTCTCCAGTCACCTTCCACAAAATCACTTTTTATTTTTAATTTCTCAGCAATATCCCACCATTTGGTAGAAAATTCTCCAGTTTCAAACATCAATACCTTGTCACCCTCATTTAGAGTGTTCACAATTGCAGCTTCCCAAGCTCCAGTGCCAGAACCCGGATAAATAATGACAGGTTCTGATGTTTTAAATATCAGTTTAATTCTATCCAGTACTCTTTTTGCAATTTCTGCAAATTCTGGTCCACGATGATCTATCGTTGGATAATCCATTGCTCTTAATACTCTATCAGGAACATTGGTGGGTCCTGGAATTTGAAGAAAATGTTTTCCAGGCTGGAAAGAATTTGATTTAGGCATAGGGTCTTATATGTTATGGAAAATATTTAAGCAATTATGAAATTTAACGATCAACAAATAGCCAAAATCTCAAAAGAGGTTCAAAATATAGTTAAAGGTAAAGTATTATTCGATCATTTTTCAAGAGGTCGTTACAGTACAGATTCTTCTTTATATCAAATTACACCTATAGGGGCTGTATTGCCTAAAGATCAAAATGATGTTTTGAATTTAATGGAATACTCTCAAAAAAATTCAATTCCTTTGTTGGCAAGAGGCGGCGGGAGCTCGCAGTGTGGCCAAACTGTTGGCGAAAGTATTGTTTTAGATTATTCAAAATATCAAAATCAAATTTTAGAACTTAATGTTGAAGAAAAATATGTTTGGGTTCAACCGGGTATCGTTCTTGATACATTAAATGCTTACTTAAAACCTTACGGACTATGGTTTCCAGTAGATGTTTCCACAAGCAGTAGAGCAACAATTGGTGGTATGACTGGAAATAATAGTTGTGGATCAAGGTCTCTTTATTATGGAAATATGGTGAATAATGTTTTGGCCGTTGAAGCTATCTTAGATGACGGAACTATTCATACCTTTGAAGATATTGATAAAAACTATCTTCAAACAACTAATGATCAAAACCGACAATATGAAATTATAAAAAAATTCATTGAACTTAGAGAAAATGTAAATGATGATATTGATCAATATTGGCCAAAAACTCAAAGAAGAGTTGGTGGATATAATATCGATCTTATTAATCCAAATGGATTTAACACTTCCAATATCTTGGTTGGTTCAGAGGGAACGTTAAGTTTATTTAATAAAATTAAATTAAAACTTTGGCCTATACCAAAACAAAAAATATTAGGTGTCTGTTATTTTGAAAGTTTCCATCAAGCTATGGAGCTCACAAAGGAAATGGTTAAGCTAAAGCCTACGACGGTTGAGTTAATGGATAAAAATCTTATTGATCTTGCAAAACAAATTCCAATTTATGCCGAAGGTATAAAAAAATATGTTGCAGGTGAGCCTGAGGCGGTTTTGATGGTTGAATTTATTGATGAAGATTTAGATCTTGTAAGATCAAAAATAAAAGATCTTGAAAGTTTAGTCAAAAACCAAAACCAAAATAATCATTTTAGAAATTATGAAAATCTTGAAGACCAAAAAGAAGTATTTGAAATTAGAAAAGCAGGATTGAATATCTTAATGTCACTCAAAGGGGATAAAAAACCCGTTGCGTTTATCGAAGACTGTGCTGTTACTCTAGATCATTTAGCTGATTACACTTCTAGATTAAAAGAGGTATTTGCAAAATATAATACGAATGGAATGTTTTATGCGCATGCCTCGGTTGGAACGCTTCATGTTAGACCTGTGCTCAATATGAAATCTGAAGAAGATATTAAGAACATGAAAGCTATAGCTGAAGAAGCTTTTGATATGGTTAAAGAGTATAGGGGTTCGCACTCAGGTGAACATGGAGATGGAATTGTAAGATCTGAATTTCATGAAAAAATGTTTGGAAAAAAAATACTTAATACTTTTGAAGAAATTAAAGATACCTTTGATAAAAAAAATCTTTTAAATCCTCATAAAATTGTAAGAGCTTATAAGTCTGATGATAGATCTTTAATGAGATATAAAGCTGATTATAAAGCTGAAAAAATTTCAACACACTATGACTGGTCTGAGTGGGGTCAATTCTCTGATGCGGTCGAAATGTGTAATAATAACGGTGCATGCAGAAAATTAGACTCTGGCGTAATGTGTCCGTCCTACCGAGTGACAAAAGAAGAAAAAGATCTAGTTAGAGGAAGAGCGAATACACTGCGATTAGCCTTATCTAATCAGCTCCCTAAAGATTCTTTTGTATCTAAAGAAATGTACAAAACAATGGAATTATGCGTGAGTTGTAAAGCTTGTCAAAGAGAGTGTCCCATGTCTGTTGATATGGCAAAAATGAAAAGTGAATTTTTATCCCATTATTACAAAAAATTTTCTATGGGATTAAAAGATACTGTAATCTCCAACATGCCAAAACTCATCTGGTTATTAAAAATTACAAACCCTATAATTAATAAATTAAACAAATTACCCGTATTCTCTCAAATAATTGAATGGTTTGGCTTTTCATCTAAAAGAAGTTTACCTGTTGTCGAAAAGCAAACCCCGCTTAGAGAAATCTACAATACTCAGCCAAATTTAGAAAAAAAAGTTATTCTTTTTGCAGATACCTTTAATATTAATTTTGAAATTAAAAATTTAATGTATGCCATCAAGGTTTTGAATAAATTTGGATACCAAGCAATCATACCAAGTTTCCAAAATGATAATCTTGATAGACCATTATGTTGTGGTCGAACATATATTTCTCTTGGTCAGCTTGATAAGGCAAAACAAGAATTAGAGCGATTCACAAAATATATTTATGACCACTCCTTTTTTGACCTTCCCGTAGTTGGAATTGAGCCTTCTTGTTTATTAACATTTAACGATGAGTTCAAATCGCTTTCAAACCTAAAGGGTAGAGATAAAATTAAAAATACTTTTTTCCTACTTGAAGAGTTTGTTTTAAATGAAATTAAAAATGGGAATAAAGTTAGACCAAAAGAATTTAAACAAAAAGTTTTAATTCATGGTCACTGTCATCAAAAATCTCAAAATAGAGTAAAAGGCTTAACGGGTCTTTTAAATGAATTGCAAATTTCAAATCATCTCATCGACAGTAGTTGTTGTGGAATGGCGGGCTCTTTTGGTTATGACGCTAAACATTATGATATTTCAAAAAAGATGGCGCACTTATCTTTAATCCCAGCTATTAAAAAATCTGAAGACAATGAATACCTTGTTGCAAATGGTACAAGTTGCAGACACCAAATATCTGATTTCTCAGATAAAAAACCCAAACATATCAGTGAACTTTTGTTTAATTTATTTGAAACAATAAATTAATTAAATCCCTGTTTCTTCGATAATTTTATTAGCAGACCTAAAGCATTCAACACCTTGAGGAACACCACAATAAATTGCAATCACGTGAACAATGGCTCTTAGCTGTTCTTTTGTTACTCCATTTTTAATGGCACCTCTACAATGCAATTCCCACTCATGCATTTTTCCAAGTGCTGCAATCATTGCGAGATTCATCATTGATCTTGTTTTTGCATCTATACACTCGTCGCCCCAACCAAATCCCCAGCACCAAGCGGTCATGGCTTTTTGAAATGGCAGGTTAAAATCATTGGCATTTGCAATTGTTTTTTCTACATACTCTTTTCCAAGAGTTTCTTTTCTTTTTTCTAATCCTTTTTCATAAAAATTATCCATAACTATCCTTTCAATTAATTTTTAATTTAGTTAATCGTAACTTTGTGTAATAAGAACTCACTTTATAAGTGAATGAAAAAATTCTTATCTAAAATAAAGAGCGATATCTGGGAAATTTGTGTACCCTTATATAAAATTTTAATTCCTTTTGTTTTTATTGTAAAAATTTTAGAAATATCTGGTGCTATTGAATTCATAGCAAAAATTCTTGAACCCTTAATGTCATTAGTTGGACTAACACCGGAACTGGGTTTGATATTTGTAACAGCTTTTGTAATTAATATTTACGCGTCTTTAGTATTATTTGTAAATTTAGTTCCAGTAATAGATGTCAGTGTGGCTCAAATCACCATTCTCACTACCATGATTTTAATTGCACACAACCTTCCTATAGAATCGACAATATCTAAAGCAGCTGGAGTAAGCTTCATTTACACAGTTTTACTTAGACTTATATGCGCATTTATTTTAGGTTTTATATTAAAATTAATTTATTTTAATTTTGATCTTTTAACTGAAACGTTCAAAACTTTTTTTACAATTAAACCGCCACCCGATGGTTTCTGGCCATGGCTTTTAGATCAATCTTTAACATTGATTTATATCTTTTTTATCGTTTGTACCATGACCGTCGTATTAGAATTATTAAGAATGGTGGGAATTGAAAAACTCGTTGAAAAAATATTTATGCCCCCTCTTCGCTTATTTGGAATTCAAAAGGAAGCGATGAATATCATTATTGTAGGAATGACTATTGGCCTTCAATTTGGCGGAGGCATGTTAATTAAAGAGGTCAAAACGGGTAGAATTGACAAACAAAGTATTTTTCTATCAGTTTCAATGTTAAATCTTTTACATGCCTTGATTGAAGATACTATATTAATGATTTTAGTTGGCGGGCACATCTCTGGAGTTTTATTTGCTAGGATTATTTTCAGTCTTATAATGAGTTATTTTATTTTTATGATTTATAAAAAATATTCTAAATCAAACTTAAGTATTCAATAAAAGACTTAATAGAAATTATAATTAAAAAACATCCAAATATTCTACTAAGTAGTTTTTTCTCAATTCGATGTACAAGTCTTGCTCCAATAGGCGCCATTAACATTGTAACTGGAACAAATACTAAAAAGCCTGGAATATTCACATAACCAATACTTAAAGGAGAGTTTACACTGTCAAAAACTAAGCCACTAAATGCCATGCTTACTGCACCTGTTACTGAAATTAAAAATCCAATTGCTGCGGATGTTCCAATGGCATTTTGTATCGAATATCCAAATAACCTCATAAATGGTACTGAAATAGACCCTCCTCCAATTCCAAGTGGGACAGAGACAAATCCTATGCATGTACCTATAAAACTTTTGATCTGAAAAGGAATGTCTCTAGGATTTTCGCCAAGTTTTTCTCTAAAAAAAATAAAAAATAACCCAACACAAAAAGCAAAAATTGAAAATATTAAAACTAAACGCGGTGTATCTAAATTAGATGCAAAAAATGTTCCAAGTAAAATTCCTATAGCTACAAAAATACCAAATGATTTGATTAATTTAAAATCAACAGCGTTATATTTCATGTGTGTTTTAGTCGACATAATTGATGTTGGAATAATGATCGCTAACGAGGTGCCTAAGGATAAATGCATAATAGTTGAAGGATCAAAGCTCAAGGTTTCAAACGCATAATACAAAGCTGGCACCATGATGATCCCTCCTCCTACTCCAAGCAAACCTGCCATAAATCCTGAGATCGTAGCTGATACCGCAAGCACCATAATTAATGTGATCAAATCATTAAAAGATATTGTATCAAACACTTAAGCTACCATTTCGGCTTTTTCATTATTTTGAACAATATCTAAAATATGTTTTACTTTTTGAAAATCAGAGTCCCTTGCCATCATATTATCCGATAAATATCTTTTCCATTTTCCTGCTCCACGTTGACCATGATATAAGCCAACAGTATGTCTCATAATTTGATTTACCCTTGTTCCTTTTTTCACTTCCATATCAACGTAATCAACTAATTTTTCAACAATTGCTTCTCGCGATAAAACATCATTATTATTAAAAATTTCTTTTTCAATATCAGCTAGAAAGTATGGAGATTGGTAAATTGCCCTTCCAATCATAACACCATCAACTTTGTTTAAATGATTTTTAATTTGATCAGTATTTGTAATTGCACCATTAATTATAATTTCAATGTCTGGGTTTGATTTTTTAATGTCATAAACCATCGGGTAATTAATTTTTGGTATTTTCAAATTCTCTTTGGGGCTTAAACCTTTGAGAATTGCTTTTCTTGCATGTAAAATAATTGTTTTAACACCGGCCGCTTTAATTTTTCCAATAAATGAATTTAAATAATCAAAATCTTCCACATTATCAAAACCAATTCTAGTTTTTGCAGTGACAGGTAGTTTTGTTGAATGAACCATTGCGCTTAAGCATTCAGCTACTAGATCAGGTTCCTTGATCAAACATGCGCCAAACTTATTTTTTTGAACTTTTTTACTAGGACAACCTAAGTTTAAATTTATTTCATCGTAACCATAATCTTCGGCTATCTTGCAAGATTCAGCTAGTTCTTTTTTATCAGATCCACCAAGTTGTAAGGCTACAGGTTTTTCAAACTCATTAAATTCTAATATTTTTTTTCTATCTCCATGAATAATCGTACCTGTTGCTATCATCTCAGAATATAAGAAAATATTTTTGCTAATTAACCTTAGAAAATATCGATCATGACGATCTGTACAGTCCATCATTGGAGCCATAGAAATTTTTCTATTTAATTTAGACATATTTTTTTATTTTATCAGAATATGATATTATGCCCTTAGTAATAAAATCTTCATGAATTTTTTCTAATTTATCCAACTGATAACCATAATTCACCATGACTCCAAAAGATTCTCTATATCCATAGTCTGACACATTTCCATTAATAATAATATTATGAATACTGGCTCCATTGCCTAGGTGAAATCTTGAAACAGGATTCAAAGGTTTGTTATTTATTTTTTCATTTATCAAATAATGAGCCACTAATTTCTTGATTGCTTTTTCTTCATCAATGATTTTTGGGTCACCAATTTTTAAGTTTGGTGATTTTAAAAATTCTAATTTTTGAATATCATAATCTTTTAAAATATCTTTTAATTTCTCGTTATTTAACTCTAAGAACCAATCAGCAAAACCTGGTAAAGGAGACAATGTACCAAAGTTTTTAATCTTTGGATTCT
>VTPE01000030.1 GCA_008638005.1 Pelagibacteraceae bacterium
CAAAAGCCAAAAAAAAACCTACTAAAAAAAAATCAAAAGAAATAATTTTTAAAGTTCCCAGTTCTTTTAAAAAGAAAGCTCTAATAGACAAAAAAGGCTACGAGGAAAAATATAAAGAATCTATAAAAAATAATGAAGCCTTCTGGGCAAAAGAAGGGAAAAGAATAGATTGGATTAAACCTTACAGCAAAATTAAGGATGTAACCTACAGTAAAAATAAAGTTGATATTAAATGGTTCTATGACGGTACGCTAAATGTATCCTATAATTGTATTGATCGTCATCTACCTACTAGGGCAAATGATACAGCAATTATCTTTGAAGGTGATGATCCATCAGTCGATAAAAAAATTACCTACCAAGAACTTAAGTTTGAAGTTTGTAAACTTGCAAATGGTTTGAAAGAAATCGGTGTTAAAAAAGGAGATAGAGTTACCATATATATGCCAATGGTGCCCGCTGCTGTTTATGCAATGTTAGCTTGCGCGAGAATTGGCGCTGTTCACTCGATTGTCTTTGGAGGATTTTCTGCAGATTCTTTATCTGGAAGAATTCAAGGATGTGACTCAGAATATATCATAACTGCAGATCAAGGGGTAAGAGGTCAAAAGACCATTCCTTTAAAACAAACAACAGATGAAGCATTAGAGTCATGTCCAACTATAAAAAAATGTATTGTCCTTAAGCATACAGGGGCAAGTGTGAATATGGTTGAAGGGCGAGATGTTTGGTATCATGACTTAGTACAAAATCAATCAACACAGTGCGAACCAGAAGAGATGAATGCTGAAGATCCATTATTCATTCTTTACACTTCAGGCTCAACTGGAAAACCAAAAGGTGTGTTGCATACGACAGGTGGCTATTTAGTTTATGCCTCAATGACACACGAATATATATTCAATTACAAAAAAGGAGATGTGTATTGGTGTACAGCAGATGTGGGTTGGGTGACAGGTCATAGTTATATTGTTTATGGACCTTTAGCTAATGGTGCAACAACACTTGTCTTTGAAGGTGTTCCTACCTATCCGGATGCAGGAAGATTTTGGGATGTCGTTGATAAACATAAAGTTAATATTTTTTACACAGCGCCAACAGCATTAAGATCTTTGATGAGAGAAGGAGATGCTTTAGTAAAAAGATCAAGTAGAAAATCTCTTAGAATTTTAGGATCAGTTGGAGAACCAATTAATCCTGAGGCTTGGTTGTGGTATCATAAAGTTGTCGGTGACTCTCGATGTCCAATTGTTGATACGTGGTGGCAAACAGAAACTGGTGGAATATTAATTTCTGCTCAACCTGGTGCAATTGATCTGAAACCTGGATCAGCAACAAAACCATTTTATGGTGTTCAACCCGCTGTCGTTGATGATAAGGGCAAAGAACTTAAAGGAGCATGTGAAGGAAGATTATGCATGAAAGACTCTTGGCCTGGACAGATGAGAACTGTCTATGGTGACCATCAAAGATTTATCGATACTTATTTCTCAACAGTAGATGGAATGTACTTTACAGGTGATGGATGCAGAAGAGATAAAGATGGTTATTATTGGATTACAGGTCGAGTTGACGATGTCATCATCGTATCAGGTCATAACTTAGGAACTGCTGAAATTGAAAGTGCATTTGTTGCCCATCCAAAAGTAGCAGAAGCTGCAGTCGTTGGGTATCCACATGATATTAAAGGAAATGGTTTATACTGTTATGTGACTTTAAATGCAGGAGAAGCGGGATCTGAAGAACTTACTAAAGAGTTGAAGCAATGGGTTAGAAAAAATATTGGACCCTTAGCAACTCCTGACTTAATTCATTTTACTCCGGGTTTACCTAAAACAAGATCTGGAAAAATTATGAGAAGAATTTTGAGAAAAGTTGCTGAGAATGATTATAGTAATTTAGGAGACACATCGACTTTAGCTGATCCTTCTGTGGTTCAAAGCTTGGTTGATAATCGACTCAATCGATAATCAAAAATCAGATACAATCCCTTTTTTTTCCCAGTCTCCATAACGAGTAGGTTCAGGACCTTGTGGTCCACCTATCTCTTTTGATTGGACTAGATGTTGGGCGATTTGCTTCATAAGTAATTCTTTTTCAGATAACAAATTTTTATAAATTTCTGGATCAGAACTTTTATTAGATAAAATTGTAGAGATCTTTTCGTTAACCTCTTTTAACTTTCCTTGTATTTCCTCAATATTTTGGGTTCGTTTTCTCACTTCAGCCTCTTCAAGCGCTACTTTGGCCAATTTATCTAAATTTTTTGACATTTACTTTTTTTGTTAATTAAAAACACATTTATAGGAAAAATTAAATATTTATATGTTAGTGGTTTTTTTCACCAAAAGATATTAATCAGTGCCAAGAAATGGAAAAATTCTAAGATGAGTTTCTGGATTTTAAGCATATTATTAGTTTTTTGGCTAAGTTCTATTGCAATAGGTTGGAGCTTTAAACGTTCTGATTATAATGTGTCTCAATTTTTAATTGGTGGAAGAAAAATAAGTTTTTTTATTTTTATCTTTGCTGTCTCGTCAATTTTCATCACAAATATTAATTTTTTAAGCCAGCCCAGCTTGAACCTTGATATTGGTTTTATGGGATCATACCTCGCATTTACCGTTATTATTATTTCTATAGCGAGCATTTTTTTTCTAAAAAGACAATGGGTCCTTGGTAAAAGATTTGGCTACATCACAGCTACTGAAATGTATTGTGATTATTTTAAAGGCAAAACCCTTCATTACATTATAATTTTTATTTCAATCGTATTTGTTATTCCTTTTGTTGGGCTTCAACTTTTCTTAGGTGGAAAGCTTCTTAGTCTTGCTACTGATAATTTATTAAATCCTATTCTATCATCTTGGGTATTTGGTTTAGTAATTTGTACATATGCTGCTTTGGGTGGAATGAAATCTGTTGCCTATAATAATGCAATTAAATTTATTATCATTCTTTTTGGTTTAGTTATCTTGGGTCTTATCTCGTATAACCTGACAGGTGGTCTTGCTTCTTTAAATCAAGCTTTAGCAAAACTATCCTTATTAAAAGAGAGTAATGCCGATAACACATTATCACTCTTTTATATTCCAGAAATTATCAGCATGAACTCAGGTTATAGTTTTGAAGGTGAAAAAATATATTGGACTGGCACATTATTATTTACTTTTATTTTATCGACAATTGGTATTTTTTCTTCTCCCGCTTTTACCATGTGGTGTTTTTCAAGTGAAAGCCCTCGACCTTTTGCGGGTCAACAAGTCTGGACGACAACTTTTTTTGTTGGTTTTATTTTAATATTCTTTGTAACTTTTCTAGGAATAAGTGGGCATATGCTCGGGTCGAATTCTGTTGTAAATGATGCGGGAATTAGCATCTCACAATTTTTATCTGAAACGATTGATAAATCTCTTTCATCTATGAATTTATTTTCAAGTTATGGTTTAGCCATAAAGGAAACTTCGCCATGGTTATTTGCAATTTTAGTAGTTAGCGCATTAGCAATATTTCAATCAACTGCAGCAGCATTTATTTCAACAACTGCAGGTATTTTTTCTAGAGATATTTATAAAAAAATTTTTAATCCAAAAGCTTCTTTTGAAAACCAAATCTTGATCACAAGATTCTCTGTTGTTTTGATCATAATATTATCTTTAGGTCTCATAACCTTTGCTGGAAAAATTATTTGGTTACTCAATAATTTTTCAATCTCATTAGCCTTTCAAATGCTTATACCATTAATCGCAATTTGTTATTTTCCATGGTTTACCAAAAATGGAATTATTGCAGGTTTAGTAGGTGGTTTTTTTATTTTAATTCTTACTGATCCTGTTGGACATCTTATGTTAAATCAATTTTTACCGTGGGGGCCATGGCCACTGACAATTCATTCATCTTTTTGGGCGATTATTGTAAATTTAGGATTAGCGATTGGAGTATCCTATATAAAACAAAACCCAATTGATCGCGCACATCGTCAAAAATACTTTGACTACATCGATGATCAAGCTGGAATACCTATAAGTAACCGATATCTTATTCCTGCCGCTTTAGCGCTTGGTATCTTTTTAATATTTTTTGGGTTTGGACCGGGGGCAGTGATTGGAAATGGATTGTTTGGCTCTCCAGATGATCCAACAACATGGGCATTTGGGTTGCCATCTATTTGGGTTTGGCAGATTTTATTTTGGTCTTTCTTTGTTGGGTTCACATGGTTCCTCGCTTATAAACTTGGAATGTCAACAGACTCGGATAGGGAAATTATTTCTCTAAATGAAGATTTTGGTGAAAAATAAATTAAAAATCTAATAACTTCAAAAATTCTTTTTCGACATTTTTCCATTTTAAATGGATAGAATTTAAAACGATATTACGGTCTTGTTGCTTTAACTCATCTGCAATGGGTGCCCAGTAATATAAAGCAAGAGAGCTATTTTTAAATGGTTTGTTTTGAAAAAAAGATTTTAAATCTGTATCTTGTAATCTTAAATGAAATTCTTTTATTTTTTCTTCTAATAAATCTTGTTTCAAGCCTTGAGAAACTTCTAAATCTAAAATTGTTTTATAAAAATTTTCTAATTCAAGATTAGTAAAATCTTTGTGATACTTGTTTTCAATTATTGAATGAGCAAATAAACTAAGGTCTTGCAGGGCAACTGTATAAATATTCCATTTTGCAATATTTAAAGACTCTATAAACTTTTCATCATCATGCATCTTCACATACAAAGTACCCATTCTTGTTCTGACATACTCATAAAGTGTTTGTTGGGTGACTTTGGCTGATTGGTTTCTAATATATTGTGTAAGCTCTGTGTTATTTGTAATTTTTTTTGAACTAAATAATGCTGCAATTGGATGTAAAACATACTCTTTTGTAGCCTCAAACCCTTTTTTGATTTCTTCTAACTTGTTTTTAAAATTCATTATTTTTTTAGAGATATATAGTTTTGCAATGCAAAAATATACCACCAAATAATGGTTTTTGACTGAATGTTAAACTAGATTTTTAATACTCAGTAAGTAGTATTCCTCGCTAAGTTATAACTTAACAATAAAGGGAGAAAAATATGTCGAAAAACAATGCAGAAGCGCATTGGATGAAAACGAGATCTCTGATGTTTTTAACATTGGCGATTTGGTTCTTCTTCTCAATCGTTATCTTTATGTTTGGCAGTTCTCTAAACAATGCATCATTCCTTGGATATCCTTTAGCATACTACATGTGTGCGCAAGGTTCTTTGGGAGCATTTGTGATCCTAATCTTTTGGTCATCTGGAAAGCAAAACCAGATTGATGAAGAGCATGGATATGGGGAGGACGACTAATGTTTAAAGGTAACTTCATAGACAACTTACCTAAAATCTACGGAACGTATACCGGAGGATTTTTAGTATTTTGTTTGTTGATGGCACTATTAGAAGCTAATGGTGTATCAGCAAAAACAATTGGTATCCTATTCTTAGTATTTACCATCGCAATCTACGCATTGATCGGAATTTTATCACGAACAATGCAAGCCGATGCTTACTACGTTGCAGGAAGACAAGTTCCAACCGTATTTAACGGTATGGCGACAGCAGCTGACTGGATGTCAGGTGCATCTTTCGTAGCAATGGCAGGAGGTATCTTCTACGGTGGATATACTTACATGGCCTTCCTAGTTGGATGGACAGGTGGATATGTTCTTGTGTCATCATTATTAGCACCATACTTAAGAAAGTTTGGTTGTTATACAGTTCCTGATTTTATTGGAACTCGATATGGTGGAAACCTAGTTAGAGCCTGTGCTGTGTTAGTATTAGTTTTAGCATCATTCACTTATGTGACTGCTCAAATTAACGCTACAGGTACAATTGCATCTAGATTCTTAGGAATTCCTTTTGAATTAGGTGTATGGGTTGGACTAATAAGTATCTTATTATGTTCTATGTTAGGTGGAATGAGAGCCGTAACTTGGACTCAGGTTGCTCAATATATCGTTCTAATCATAGCTTATTTATTACCAATTTTCTGGTTATCAAATAAGTTTGGCTTTGGATTCTTCCCACAATTTATGTTGGGAGATGAAGTAGCTAGATTAGGTGAACTTGAAGCACAATATGGTCTAGTTAAAAACTCTGCTGCAGACATTAAATCAGCTGGAGTACCGGGTGGATTAAAATCTATCTCTGTATCACATGCTGGCGTGGCTGAAGGCGGAATGGCTGCTTGGAAATTTATCTCACTTGCAATTTGTATGATGGTAGGAACTGCTTCTTTACCACACATCTTGATGAGATATTTCACTACTCCAAGTGTGAAATCAGCTAGAAGATCAGTGGCTTGGTCACTATTCTTTATCTTCTTGTTGTACTTCTCAGCACCAGCTTTAGCGACACTTGCTAAAATCTCAATCTTAGATCCAAACTTAGCGACTGGTATTATTGGTAAATCAATTACTGATGTACAAGCTATTGGTTGGGTTAAAGAGTGGATTGCGGTGAAACAAGCTTACATAGCTGACTTTAACGGTGATGGAATACTTCAATTGAACGAATGGTTCATGAGAGGTGACGTGATCGTTTTAGCTACACCTGAAATGGGAGGATTACCATACGTAATTTCTGGACTAGTTGCTGCTGGAGGAATGGCGGCTGCAATGTCAACTGCGGATGGATTAATTCTTGCAATTTCTAACGCTCTGTCTCACGACGTTTACTACAAAATGGTAGACCCGAAAGCAGACGTTGCTAAGAGGTTAATCGTAGCTCGTATTCTACTTGTTGTGACAGGTGCTTTTGGTGCCTACATCGCATCAATGAGACTTACAGGAATATTAGGATCAGTAGCCTGGGCATTCGACTTTGCAATGTCAGGACTATTCTTCCCATTAGTTCTTGGAGTATGGTGGAAGAGAGCAACCAGACAAGGTGCAGCAGCAGGAATGTTACTTGGACTTGCAGCTGGGACAGCGTATTTAGTTTACGTAGCCCCTGCATTCATGGGTAATACTCCATGGCTTGGAATTGACCACTTAAGATTTGGTCTAATCGGTGCACCAGTTTGCTTAGTTTCGATGGTTGTTGTGAGTTTAATGACTCCTGAGCCAGACGCAAAAACGCAAGCTATGGTCGATGATGTGAGAATACCTTCAGGGAAAACTATCCTATAGGCAATTCACACTAACTTAACTATTTATCTCACGGGCGATATTTTATAATATCGCCCGTGTTATTTTAAAATGTCTCCAACGATAATCATTATAGACTATATTCTCGGTTTAATTATGTGGACCTTAATTGGTCGTGTAGCAATGAACATCTTTCAAAAAGAAGATAGTAACTTCTTTTTTATGAAAGTATTTGTTCAGTTGACAGATCCGTTTATTCGAATGTTTAAACTTGTGACTCCAACTTTTTTGGTAAAACCATTAGTTCCTCTTTATGTGGCTTGGTTTTTTTACATGTTTAGATTTTATGTTATGCCCTACCTCTTAGGATATTCTGTTATGGGAATGTTATCTTTTCCTTTGGAAAGTGAAATTGCAAGATCACTATCTAATCTTTTTAAATAATTATCTATTTATAGTTTTATTTAATAAAACCTTTTGACCTAGTTTCGAAATATTTAAAATTTCTTTAACATTTTTTACCTTAGATTTTTTTAATAAATGAATAAACAATCTAGCAGTAATAATAGAGTCACCTAAAGAAGAATGTCTTAATTTATCATGATGTGAAATATCTAATTGATTACAAAGTTCAGATAATTCATAAGTTTCTAACTCTGGATAAACGCCGGCAGCAAAAAAAACTGTGTCTAATTTCACAGCCTCTCGAATTCGACTTTCAAGCTGAGTGTGGGCTAAGTTGCTGATTAAAAAGTTACAGTCAAATTTAACATTATGAGCTACCAAAACCGATCTTTTCAAAAAGGCTCTAATTTTCTCCTCTAACTCATAAATGTTTGGTTTCCCTCTCACCATTCGATTGGAAATATGATGAATTTGCTCGTTTTCAGGCTTAATCTCGACCATGGGATCACAAAATTCATCGAGTTGATCATCTTTTATAATTCCAAAATTTTTCACTTTGACACCTGAGACAGATAAGATTTTGTCTCCTTTGTTATATTCTAATCCTGTAGTTTCGGTATCGAATACAGAAAATGTAACGTCAGAAATATTAATTTTATTAACAAACTCTAAATTAATTATTTTTTTAAAAGGACTAAAAATATTCTTCACTAAAATCTACCCTAACCTTATCTTTAAGTTTTTGTATTCTTTTTAAATACATTTTTAATATTCTGACTTCTCTATCTGTTAGTTTATAAACATCGATATAATTTCGAACTGATAAGTTTTGTTTAGCTCTTTCAGATTGGTTTCTAAGCAAAATTAGAGACAAAAACTTATGAGCATTACTAAAAAAATCAAATTCATTTTCTGTAAAAACATTTAAATCTTTAAGTCTTTCTAATCGTTCTTGAGTAGAAATTTCATCAATCTGATACCTTATTGCGTAAAGTCTTATGGACTCTACTAGCGGGAGTGTTCCTGTATGTTTTAGATTAAACAATCCTTTATTTTCATCATCGTTTTTTTCTAATATAAAATTTCCAAATAAACCGAGTCCTGCATCGGAATTTTCTTCATTTTTATACATAAACTTTTGAAGATATTTGTTATCTAAAACATTTAATAAAAACTTTCTTAAATCATCCGCTAAAGTTGGATCACCATAAACTGATCTAAAATCATATAACATCTCAATATAGCGCATTGATTGTTGAGATAAATTTTTTGTCCAATCTTCAAGTTGATTTTTCCAACCTTGAAGATTGTGTCGCCACAAAGGGTTGGATGCCATTAGATCACCTTTACAAAATGGAATTCCACAGTCATCTAAAGTTTTCGTAAAATGTTTTGATAATTGTTCGAAATATTGATCTGCTTCTTTTGTTTCTTCTCCTAAATAAATTATCCCATTGTCTTGATCTGGGTGTAAAAAACTTTCCATTCTCCCTCCAGAACCCATAGTAATGACTGAAAATTTTGGAGGCTTAAAACCTTTAAACTGACTCGATATTTCTTTCTTAGCAATCGATACCGATTTTAAATAAATTAAATTATTTAAGAAACTTAACAAATAAGCAATATCAAGTGGCGCAACACTTTGTTCAAGTAAATTTTCAACTAATATCGGTTGGTATTTTTTAATATTTATTAATCCTTGAACATCATTTTCATCTTGAGTTAATGAATCAATTTGAGACATGGTGGTCCCAAGCTCTGCTGACAAAGCATCTGATAAATTTAAAACTCCAATCACGCGTTTCCTTGAATTTAAAACAGGGATATGTGAAAAGTTATTTTTTCGCATTATACCCACTGCATGAAATAACAAGTCATCACCCCCAACATAAATCACTGGTGAAGTCATAATGCTTTCAATTTTTGTTTCTTTGGAAAATTCTGTAACAAATTTTTTAAAGATATCCTTTAAGGTAACAATTCCTATAATTTTACATTTTTCATTATTAACAAGTATGGTTTCTTTATTTTGATCTACAGCCTTTTTAACTGTTTCTATAACCGTCTCATTTTGATTAACGCAAAGGTAATTGGACGATATGTAATCACTGGTTTTTTTAATAAATAATTCAATAGTTTTTTTTGTTTTCATTTCGTATTAGAATTGGCTTTCAAATGATAAAAATTTTATTTAGTATTTTTGTATTAATTTTAATTATTAGGTTCATTAAAAAAAATATTCTTAAATCAGGTTATATAGATAATAGATTGAATTCAAATAATTATTGGATGTTATCTTATGATTTTAAAAA
>VTPE01000099.1 GCA_008638005.1 Pelagibacteraceae bacterium
AAACTTCCCGTGATTAAATATTTTTCCATTGGCTTCATTGAATTTTGGAGAGGCGTTCCTTTAATCACCGTTTTATTTATGGCGGGTGTGATGTTCCCACTCTTACTTCCATCTGGAACGAATATGGACAAGTTAGTGAGAGTGATTATTGCGATTACTTTATTTGAAGCCGCTTACATGGCAGAAGTGGTCAGAGGAGGTTTGCAAGCGGTAGGTCGAGGTCAGTATGATGCAGCAAGTGCGATGGGAATGGGGTATTGGAAAAGCCATACTTTAATTATTCTTCCTCAAGCTTTAAAATTAGTTATTCCTGGAATTGCAAATACCTTCATTGCATTATTTAAAGACACCCCACTTGTTTTTGTGGTCGGACTTTTAGAGATTTTAGGAATGGTCAATTTAGCCAAAACCAATCCTGCATGGCTTGGAATGGCAACGGAAGGTTATGTGTTTGTTGCAATCGTTTACTGGGTTTTCTGTTTTGCAATGAGCAGATATAGTTTAAGTATAGAAAGAAAATTAAAAACATCGAATTAAAATATGGAAAGCATTATTCAACTTAAAGGCGTCAATAAATGGTACGGGGATTTTCAAGTTCTCAAAGACATTAACTTTGAAGTCAGTGAAAAAGAAAAAGTTGTCATTTGTGGTCCATCGGGTTCAGGAAAATCAACGCTTATTCGTTGCATTAACAGATTAGAAGAGCACCAAAAGGGTGAGATTATTGTGGATGGAATGGTTTTGGATGAAAATACTAAAAACATCTCTGCGGTTAGAAGTGAAGTTGGAATGGTATTTCAACAGTTTAACTTGTTTCCCCATTTATCGATTTTAGAAAACTGTACAATTTCTCAAATTTGGGTGAAGAAAAAAACTAAAAAAGAATCTGTGGCTTTAGCGATGGAATATTTAAACAAGGTTCAAATTGCAGATCAGGCTCATAAGTTTCCAGGTCAACTTTCAGGGGGACAGCAACAACGAGCTGCGATTGCAAGAGCCCTATGCATTGAACCCAAAATTATGTTGTTTGATGAACCGACATCGGCTCTTGATCCTGAAATGATTAAAGAAGTTTTAGATGTGATGATTGATCTTGCTAAAGGGGGAATGACGATGTGTGTGGTTACTCACGAGATGGGATTTGCCAAAGAAGTGGCAGACCGTGTGGTATTTATGGATGAGGGGAATATTATTGAAGACAGGAAAACAAAAGATTTCTTTGAAAACCCTGAGAGTGATCGTACCAAATTATTCCTCAGCCAAATCTTGTAATAATTTTAGTTAAATTAATTCATTTAATCTGTAAAATTGAAATAAGATGAGTGGAATTCTTAATTTTTTTAAAGTTGCTTTTGTAGATCTAGCTCGTCAGTTTCGTTTGAGTTATTTGCCACCCTTAATGATTTATGTGGCAGCAGGCGTTTCAGGCTTAACTGGAATTGTTGGAACTTTTTTTGTTAAAGATTATTTAAACCTATCCGCTGCTTTTTTAGCCAGCCTTGGTTTTTGGGCCGGGATCCCTTGGGTTTTAAAAATGCCACTTGGGCATTTGGTTGATTTAATTTGGAGTAAAAAAAATTATCTTGTTTTTTTAGGAGCTGGACTCATTGGACTGAGTATTTCCATTATGTATGGGTTAATTGTTCATACCGAAACCATGGTTCAGTTTTTATCGGTTGAAACCTGGTTTGTGGTTAGTGTTTTATTGTCTCCTGTGGGTTATGTCATTCAAGATGTGGTTGCGGATGCGATGACGGTAGAGGCGGTTCCTCAACACAACAATCAAGGTCAACCATTTTCACAAAGTGAAATTAAAGTGATGCATACCACCATGCAAACGCTTGGACGATTTGCGATTATTACAGGAACTATTCTTGTTGCTTTTGCGAACATTATTATTTTTAGTAATTCGCAAGGATTAAGTGAAACTGAAAAGGTATCCCTTTATGGTTCCGTTTATCTTTGGGCTTTAATCATTCCGTTCATTTCAGTTTTAGGTGTCTTTTTATCTTTTTATTTAAAACAAAAAAAACAAGCGTTGTACAAGCGACTTAATCAAACACTTCCAGAAGAGGTGAATGAAACCAAAATCAATTGGTGGATTTTAGGTGGATCTTTGGTCTTTGTGATTTTTACTTTAACCATTGGCTCTTTAAAAGTGCCGCTTGCTCAAGAAATTGTCTTCATCGGTTCGATGAGCATCGTTGTTTTTTTAATGAGTAAATTGATGAAAGAGTTACCTAAAAATTTAAGCTATGCCATTGTTGGAACGGCAATTATTGTTTTTGTCTTTCGTGCCATGCCAGGTCCAGGACCAGGATTAACATGGTTTGAAATTGATGTTTTAAAATTTGATGAACAATTTTTATCTGTATTATCACTCATTGCTTCTGCCTTAACGTTACTTGGAATCATTTTCTTTAGATCGTTTATGGCGAATAATTCGATTGCAAAAATTGTTGTGGTTTTATCCATTGCAGGAGCAGTTTTGTTTTTACCTAGTGTTGGAATGTATTATGGCCT
>VTPE01000031.1 GCA_008638005.1 Pelagibacteraceae bacterium
ATGGATATTAAAATTACTGGAATTACATTTGAGATAATGGAAAAAGCTTTAAGCCAAGCAAAACAAGGTAGAATAGATATTCTAAAAGCTATGAACAAAGCAATTAGCAAATCTAACAGCGAAGTATCTGAGTACACTCCTAAAATGGAAAAAGTTCAGGTCGATAAAAAAGATATAGCAGCTGTTATTGGAAAAGGTGGTGCAACAATTAGAGAAATCGTAGAATTATCTGGAGCAAAAGTCGATATTAATGATGAGGGCGTTGTAACTGTTTCTGCGCCAGATGAAGAATCTAGAAACAAAGCCATTCAAATGATTAATGATATTACAGCTAAGCCTGAAATGGGAAAAATTTATAAAGGTAAAATTGTAAAAATTATGGACTTTGGTGCATTTGTTAATTTTTTAGGAAAACAAGATGGTTTAGTTCATATATCTCAGCTTGCCGCAAAACGTGTAGAAAAAGTAACCGATGTTGTTAAAGAAGGTGATGAAGTAAGCGTAAAAGTTATTGGTTTTGATAGAGGTAAAGTAAAATTATCTATTAAAGAAGCCTTAGAAGACGCTTAGAATAAACTATTAAATTAACTGCTGATATTTTTTGGATCTGGCATACCAACTTTGTTATAGCCAGCATCTACATAGTGAATCTCTCCAGTAACACCTCCAGCAAGATCACTTATTAAATATAATGCTGAATTTCCAACGTCATGAATATCTACATTTCTTTTTAGAAGAGAATGATCTTCATTCCATTTGTATAAGAACTTTGCATCACCAATTGCAGAAGCTGCAAGCGTTTTAATAGGCCCAGCACTTATTGCATTTACTCTTATTCCTTTAGAACCCAGATCTCTTGCTAAGTATTTTGTGCTTGTTTCTAGTGCAGATTTGCAAACTCCCATAACGTTATAATTTGGAATAACTTTTGTAGATTCATAAGTTAGAGTAATCATGCTACCACCCTTATTCATTATTGGTGCAGCTTCCTTAGCAACTTCTGTAAAAGAAAAACATGAAATGAGCATACTTCTTAAAAAATTATCTCTTGTTGTATTTAAATATTCACCAGACAATTCAGATTTATCTGAAAATGCGACAGCGTGTACAACAAAATCAATATTGCCCCACTGGTCCTTAAGTTCTTTAAATGTATTTACAATTTGATCTTTGTTTTCAACATTACAATCTAATGTAAACTTTGATCCAAGTGACTCCGCTAAGGGCACAACTCTTTTTTTTAAAGCATCACCAACATAAGTGAATGCGAGTTCAGCACCATGCTCTGATAGTTTTTTAGATATTCCCCACGCAATCGATCTTTCATTTGCAAGACCCATGATTAATCCTTTTTTACCTTTAACAAGCATCTTTAAACTTTCTCAAATACCAATGTAGCGTTTGTTCCACCAAAACCAAAACTATTAGACATTACACAATTTAACTCTTTGTTTTTTTGAACCTCTCTTACAATTGGTAAGTCCTTTGCTTGTTCATCTAGATTTTCAATGTTTGCAGACTCAGCGATAAAACTATTTTCCATCATAAGTAGACAGAATATAGCTTCCTGAGCTGATACAGCTCCAAGTGAATGGCCAGTGATTGATTTTGTTGAACTCATTGGAGGAACATCCTGTCCAAAAGTTTCTTTAATTGCTTCTAATTCTTTTACATCTCCAATTGGAGTTGATGTACCGTGAGTATTTATATAATCAACTTTGTTAGATCTTTTGGTTGATAATGCCATTTTCATACATCTAACAGCCCCCTCACCAGATGGCTGGACCATATCATAACCGTCAGAAGTAGCACCGTAACCAGTAATTTCTGCATAAATTTTTGCACCCCTAGCTTTTGCTCTTTCCATTTCTTCAAGAACTAAAACTGCGGCACCACCCGCAATAACGAAACCATCACGATCAGCATCATATGCCCTAGAAGCTTTTTCAGGAGTTTCATTTCTTTTTGAAGATAGTGCAGGCATAGCATCAAACATTGCAGACATTCCCCATTCTAATTCTTCGCCACCACCTGCAAAAATTATATCTTGTTTTCCAGACTGAATTAATTCCATTGCATTTCCAATACAATGAGCGCTCGTTGCGCATGCAGAGCTGATAGAATAATTAATACCTTTGATTTTAAATGGAACAGCAAGCGTTGCAGAACATGTACTAGACATAGTTCTTGGTACAATTAAAGGGCCCATTTTTTTTGGTGAAGATTTTCTCGTTGTATCAACGGCATGTATAACGTTTTTGATTGATGGGCCACCCGATCCAATAATAATGCCAGTTTTGGTATTGCTAATATCTTTTTCTTCTAAACCAGAATTTTTTATAGCTTCCTTCATTGCGATGTAAGCATATGCGGATCCATCACCCATAAATCTTTTTTCTTTTCTCTCTAAAACTTCATCTAAATTGAGTTTAATAGAGCCACAAACTTGGCTTCTAAAGCCATAATTTTTATATTCTTCTGAAAAAACTATTCCTGACTTTGTGTTTAGTAGTGAGTCTAATACTTCATCATTATTATTACCAATTGATGATACAACCCCGAATCCTGTAACAACTACTCTCCTCATAAATTACTTTTAAACAATCCTACTTTTAAATTTTCTGTACTATATATTTTTTTATCATCGATTAAAAGAATGCCATTTGCAAGTCCAACGCTAGTTTCTCCTTTTTTTATAACTCTTTTCATATCAATAATGTATTTAGCTAATTTATTATGTTGCAAAACTTCACCAGTAAATTTCACATCACTAACTCCTAGCGCCCTTCCTTTGCCTGGATTACCAGCCCAGCCAAGAAAAAAACCTACCAGTTGCCACATTGCATCTAAACCTAAACATCCTGGCATAACAGGATCGGTTTTAAAGTGACAATCAAAAAACCAGAGATCTTTTTTAATATCTAACTCAGCCTCAATATAACCTTTGTTATATTGTCCTCCGTCTTCAGTAATTTTTGTAATTCTATCAAACATCAACATTGGAGGTGAGGGCAATCTAGCATTTCCCATTCCAAACATTTCACCATCTCCACATGAGATTAATTCATCATAATTGAAGGAGTTTTTTCTTGTCATCTGAATGAAGTTTATACTTTATGACATCTATCAATAAAACAAAAAGTTTTAGATATTATTTTGGAATAATTTCGTCTTTTTTGATCTTCCATAAACCTTTTTTTTGTACCCATCCTTTAACTTTTGAGTTTTTAATTTCACACCATTGCTCATCACATTGTTTGATAATTAAAACTTGATTGATTTCTAATTTCACTTTTGGAGATGAGTATATTGAAGGTGAAGAAAAAACGATCATGTTATCTTTTGTTGTAATTGTAGTTCTAATTTTAGATAATTGTGAAATGTGGATCCAGCCACTATCATTTTCATGATCAATAATTTTTCTCCAATTATAGTGTTCGTCAATAATTGTAACTGGAAAATATTTATTTTTATAAACAAATTTTACAGGATAAGTTTTGGATGGCCCTAACCTAACGTTCACAGTATTATTTTTTAAACTTCTCACTTCTGCAAAACAAAAGTTTGCGAATAAAAATATTGAAAATAAAAAAGTAAAAAATTTAGTGATGGTTTTTACATTTAGCACTTGAATTTATCTTTACTTTCCTAAAGTTTAACTTTTCAAAATTTATAATTAAAACGTGATTTAATAAATCTGAATTAATGCCCGTTACTTCTTTTATTAATTCATTAGCTATCAAAGATCCTGCTGTACCTGTTACGGTTCCTAAAATTCCTTCGTCTTGGCATCTTGGTGTTATTTTAGGTATTTGAGGCATAAAACACTTTAAGCAACTGCCCTTTGAAGCAAAATTAAAATAAAAAATATGACAATCAAACTGGCTCACTGATCCTATAAATAATTTTTTCTTTTGTTTTAAACATTCGTCATTGATTAAAGTTTTTGTAGAAAAATTATCGGTTCCATCAATAACGTAGTCATAATCTTTTATTAATTTTTTAATATTAGCTTTATTAATTTTAGTTTGAAAAGTCTTAACTTTAATTTTTTTATCAATAAGTGAAATTTTTTTTTTAGTTACTAAGGCTTTATTTTTATTAATATCTTTTTCGTCAAATAAAACTTGTCTATGTAGATTGCTTTTACTGACTTTGTCAAAATCAGCAATTTCAAAATATTTTATACCAGAGCGAGCTAAAAAAAGAGCAACAGGAGATCCAATTCCCCCGGCACCTATAATTAAAACTTTTGTGTTACTTAATTTAATTTGACCTTGAATATTAATTTTTTTTAAATTTATTTGACCTTTAAATCTTTCAATTTGATCAATTGTTAATTTCATTAATGTTTGCCAGTAGATCCAAATCCACCTTCTCCTCTAATGGAGTCTGGAAGTTCATCTGTAATTTCAAACTCTCCTTTGATTATAGGAGCAATAACCATTTGAGCTATTCTATCGCCATTTTTTACTACAAATTCATTTTCACTTAAGTTGATAAGAATAACTTTGATTTCACCTCTGTAATCAGCATCAATTGTGCCTGGTGTATTTAATACAGTGATACCATTTTTTAAAGCTAGTCCAGATCTTGGTCTAATTTGAATTTCTAAATCTTCAGAAATTGCAACAGACAAACCTGTTGGTATTAATGATGATTTACCTGGTGAGATGATTATATCTTTTTCAATAAAAGCTTGAAGATCCAACCCTGAAGACCCACGAGTTTTATATTCAGGTAAAGTAACTTTTGGATTTAACTTTTTAATTAATACTTTTGTTTTCATTTTGCGAAAATGATTTTAGAATTTTTTTAACTAAGTAAGATGAAATTTCAGACTTTGTTCTTTTTGATATTTTTTCAATTGGAGCATTTTTACTAATGATTGAGATTTCATTTTCACTTGAGTTAAAACCAATTGTTTTATCTGATACATCATTTGCAACTATCCAATCACAATGTTTTTGGTCTAATTTTTTTTTTGCGTACTCAATAACATTATTTGTTTCAGCAGCAAAACCAACGACTAATTTGGGTCTTAAAGAATTATGATTGCTGATATAATTTAAAATATCAATATTTTGTTTTAATTTTATATTTAACTCAGGACTCTCTTTTTTGATTTTTTTATTAGAATAAGCTGATTTAAAATCAGAAACAGCAGCTGTGCAAATAGCAATATCTACTGGTAAATTTGTTTTTACCGCTTCAAACATTTCATCTGCACTTGTTACATTTATAACATCTAATTGATCGTCAATTTTAAGATGTGTAGGTCCTAATATTAATTTTGTATTAATTCCGCTTTCGTTTAATTTCTTTGCCAAATGATAACCTTGTAGCCCAGAGGATTCATTGGAAATGTATCTCACCGGATCAATATATTCTCTTGTTGGACCAGCCGTAACTAATGCACTTAAGTTTTTATTTTTTTTGTATAAAAAGTTTTTTATAGATAGCTCAATTTCTTCTAAATTAGCCATACGCCCTTCTCCAAACTCTCCACAAGCCAACAAACCTTTTGAAGGCCCAATCATTGAAAAATTTCTTTTTTGTAGTTTTTGAACATTCATTTGCGTGGCTTCATTTTCCCACATTTTCACATTCATTGCCGGAGCTAAAAATACTTTCTTATTTGATGCTAAAATTACAGTATTAATAAAATCATTCGCAGATCCATTAGCAATATTTTCAATTATATTGGCAGTAGCGGGGGCTATTAAAATTAAATCAGCCCATCGCGATAGTGCAATATGATCCATCTCCAACTCCTCATTCACATCAAATTTATTTTGATAAACTTTATTTTTTGACAGTGAGGAAACTGATAAAGGTGTAACAAAATCCTCTGCAGTTTTAGTTAAAATAGTTTTAATTTCAAAATTTTGCGAAGTAAGATTTCGTATTAAATCCAGTGTCTTATAGGCTGCAATTCCACCTGATATAATTAACAAGATTTTTTTAGTAGCAAACATATTTTTAGTTAAATATTATTAATAAAGAAATTACTATTATTAAAAAAAATATTATAATTTTGTTTTGTTGATTTTTAAGTTTAAGCTTTTCTAACTCAAATTGTTTAGCTATTTCTTGATTGTAAGCAACACTACCTGCTGCTAATAATTCTAAAGCTTTTGATGCTTTATCCATCATTTTTGGTAATTCAGGTAATCGGTCCATTACTTTAGAAGTTGTCTCAATTGCTTGATTAATTTTAGCCTCTGGCCCAACTTCCTTTTTAAGCCACCCTTCTAATACTGGTTTTGAAATTTCCCAAATGTTTGCATCCTCGTCTAAAGTTCTTGCTACACCCTCTACAACAACCATTGTTTTTTGTAACAACAATAATTGAGGTTGTGTTGCCATATTGAATTGTTCAGTAATTTCAAATAGTTGAGCCAATAATTTCCCGGCTGAAATATTTTTAATTGATTGACCAAAAATTGGCTCACCGATTGATCTTAAGGCTTGAGAAAATGAATCTTTAGATTGGTCCGCTGGAACCAGACCGGCAATAAAGTGTACTTCAGCAACTTTTTCATAATCTCTTTGGATAAAACCATAAAGGATTTCTGCTAAATATTTTCTGTTATCTTTATCTAATCTACCCATAATTCCAAAATCAACTGGAATTATATTGCCCTCTTTATCAACAAAAAGATTCCCTTGGTGCATATCACCATGAAAAAAACCATCCCCCACTGCTTGTCGTAAAAAATTTTGAATTATATTTTTGGCGAGTTCTTTTTTATCTATTTTAAGTTCATTTATCCTATTAAGATCTTTTATTTTAATACCATCTACTTTTTCTGAAGTTAAAATTCTTTTAGAAGTAAAGTCCCAATTTATATTTGGTACCTTGAATTTTGGATCTTGGTCAGTATTTTTTTTCAATTCACTTGCAGCAGAGCCTTCAAATCTTAAATCCATCTCAATTGTTGTGATTTCCTTTAATAAATGTACAACTTCGATTAATTTTAATCGTCTAGTTTTTGGCAATAAACTTTCAACAATTGAAGCAAATAACATCAGCGCCTCTAATTCATCATTAAACCTTTTTTCAATGCCTGGTCTTAAAATTTTAATTGCGAATTGTTTTTCATCTATATCTGCAAAATGAACCTGGGCTATTGATGCTGCCGCAATTGGCTCACTTAAATTTTTTATTTCATTGAATTTCTCTTGACCAATTTCATCAATAATACTTTGTTTTGCAATCGACATTGCAAACGGAGGCAAATCATCTTGTAGACTTTGAAGTTCTATAGCTAAATCTTTACCAACAATATCTGGCCTAGTTCCTAAAAATTGTCCAAGCTTTATAAACGTTGGACCCAGCTCTTCTAGAGCTTTAACTAACCTCAGTCCAACACTTTTGCTATCTAGACTTTTTTTTCTAAAACTTGAGAAGCCAAAAATTTTAATACAAGATCTTATAAATATATTTGGTTTGTATAATTGTTCAAAATAATCCAAAGTTGATGATTTAGCTAAAGCCCTTCCAATTTTTATGAGAATTAGTAATTTTTTAATCATTTAATTTCCACGCATAATGAATAGCAGCAATGCCTCCAAAAATGTTTTTAATACTGATATTTTTAAATCCACTTTCAGATAATTTATTTGAAATTTCTTCTTTAGAATGAAAATCTGAGATACTTTTAGTTAGATACTCATATGGTTTAGAATTTTGATTAAATATTTTTCCAAAAAGGGGAATAGCTTTTGAATATATTGAATATAAATTCTTTAAAATTGGTTGATCCACATTATAAAATTCTAAACAGACAAATCCTCCACCCTTTTTTAACACTCTAAAAGCTTCTTTCAAACCTGTATCAATTTTTGAAATATTTCGTAATCCAAAACTTATTAAATATAAATCGATTGAATTATCTTTTAGGGGAACCGACTCTGCAAAAGCGCAAATATTTTTTACATTTTTATAGTTTATAAATTCTCTAATATTATTGTTTATCATATTAAAGTTTGGTTCTACTCGGTAAATTGTGTTGTGATCTGATTTTTTTAGTATTAATTTTGTTATATCGCCAGTGCCAGATGACATATCGATTATAGATTGATTTTTATCAACCTCTATAGAATCGATAAACTGCTTTTTCCAAACTCTATGAGTTCCCATTGACATAATATCATTCATGAGATCATAGTTTTGATAAACATTATCAAAAACTTCATTTACTAATTTAGTATTTTTGACATGATGTATATTTTTCATTTTTGATAAACCCTAATGTATAAAAATTAATATTTTATGCCAGAACTTCCAGAAGTCGAAATAACAAAAAGAAGCATCTCAAAACACATTTTAGGCAAAAAGATTAAAAGTTTAAAGATATTAAACCCTAAGCTTAGATATAATTTAAATTACGAAAGTTTAAATCTTTTTAAAAATCAAACTATAAAAAAAATAAATAGACGATCAAAATATATTCTAATTTTTTTTGATAATGAAAATGTTTTACTTGTTCATTTAGGAATGACTGGAAGATTTTATTTTTTAAATGGTGATAGAAAAATAGATACGAGTTTTTATAGTAATAATAAAATTATTAAATCTCACGATCATTTAAAAATTACGTTTGAAGGCTTTAGTTTAATTTATAATGATATCAGAAAATTTGGTTTTATTAGACGGTTGACCATAAGTAATATAAAATTTTCTAAGCACATTAATAAACTTGGATATGAGCCCTTAACTAAAGAGTTTAATTTTGAATATCTTAAGCAAAAAATTTATAATAAATCTTCGCCTATTAAAAATTTATTAATGAACCAGAGTATCGTTGCTGGTTTAGGCAATATCTATGCTAACGAAGCTTTATTTATGGGCAAAATTAGACCTAATAAAAAAGGCAATAAATTAAAAGATTATGAAATAAAAACATTAGTTAAATCCATTAATAAAATCATTAAAAATGCAATCGATGCGGGTGGCTCAACAATTAAAAATTATCACAACTCTGAAGGGAGGTCAGGTTCTTACCAGTCTAATTTTAAAGTTTACGATCGAGAGAATAGGAAATGTCTCCGATTAGGTTGTAATGGAAAAATTAGGCGTCAGGTAAGCTCTGGGAGGTCTATTTTTTTTTGTTTTAAGTGCCAAAGATAGTATTGACCACGATTGAAAAGATTATATAACCAGCCCATCAAAAAAAATGGCAAATACTTCATCAGCAAAAAAAAAAACCAAAGTTATCAAGCGAAAAACTGCTATAAATCGAATTAGAATTGGTAAGTACAAAAGTTCTATTTCTCAAATAGAAAATGCAATCAAGAGTGGTGAGAAAGATAAAGCAATGAAACTATTTGATAATTTTCAATCTCAGTTAATGAAGGTATCTAAAAAAGGTTCAATTAGAAGACAAACTGCTTCTAGAAAAATTTCAAGGACAGCAAAAAAACTTGCTGCCATGAAGTAAGCTCTTTTTTCAATTTTAAGTTTAAATATTTTCAACCTTACGTTTTAAATTTCAATCATTGATTTTGTAATTTATAAAAAATTTTTTTCTTAAATAAAAAATTATTTTGTAACGCAATACGTTTAAAAAAATTATGCAACAAAAAATATCAATCTCGAGTTGATAAAAAAAATATTTTTTT
>VTPE01000032.1 GCA_008638005.1 Pelagibacteraceae bacterium
AATTAAAAAAAGTAAGAATTTATCCTAAAGAAAGCAAAGGTTTTAACTTAGGGTTTGATATTACCCCGGCCAATCTTGTGACAGGCTTTATTACTGAAAAGGGCATATTTAAACCAAACGAATTAAAAGAAAATTTTTAATGACAGAACAAAAGATTAGAAAAGATATTATAAAATTTTCAAAATTACTTAATAAAACTAATTTATCACCTTTAAGATCAGGTAATATATCCGTTAGATATAAAAATGGTTTTTTAATTACACCAAGTGGAATGAGGTATGAGACTTTAAAATCAAAAGATATTGTATTTGTTGACTTAAAAGGAAAATACAACTCAAAAAAAAATAAGCCTTCATCTGAATGGCATTTTCATAAAGACATTTATTTAAATAAAAAAAATGCAAATTCAGTTGTTCATTGTCATTCTAAAAATGCTTTAGTTTTATCCTGTATAAGAAAAAAAATACCTGCTTTTCACTACATGGTAGCTGTTGCTGGGGGTGTTGATATTAAATGTGCAAAATATGCAACTTATGGTACGTCAGAATTATCAAAAAATATCATTCAGGTTTTAAATAATAGATTTGCTTGCCTCATAGAAAACCACGGCCAGGTTGTGTTTTCAGATGGCATAGATAGTGCATTTGAATTAGCACAAGAAGTCGAGCATTTGTCGGAGCAATATTTAGAGTGTCTAAGAATAGGAAAGCCAAAAATACTTACAAATATTGAAATGAGCAGAGTATTAAAAAAAGTAAAAAATTATAAAAAATAAAAACAATTCACAAAATGGATATAAGGGGTTGATAATCTTTAGCCCATCTGTATATGGGAATTTGTAGGGATGCTAAAAATCTTGTCGAGATCTCTGATGAACAAGGTTTTGAAGTTTAAGCTTTAGCAAGCTTTAAATTTTTTTAAAAGAAGGGAGTCTTCATGGACAAAGTAGGCGAGCATGTAACTCTAGATTTTCTAGGTGTGTACGAAAATCATTCAGCTGATTTTTATGAAAATATTTTTAAAAAAATTGCTGAAGCAGCTAAAGTAGAAATCGTAAATATTTCCAAATACGTTTTTACCCCTCAAGGTGTTACTCTTTTATGTTTATTAAAAGAAAGTCATATGAGCTTTCATACATTTCCAGAAAGAGGCATTGTCAGTTTTGATTTTTTTACTTGCGGTTCAGTAAGCCCAAGTATTTCGTTAGATATTTTAAAAAAAGAATTACCGCACAAATCTGTCATTAAAAAAGACTTTGATCGGGATACAATTCATCATTACAAAGATATTTATAGCTCTGACGGCATTAAGAAATTTTATATGGTCGAAGAGGTTATCAAAAATTTCAAATCTAATGCTGGCCAGCATATTGAAATTTTAAAACTTAAAGAGTTTGGTAATGCACTCTTCATTGATGGCGAAATTCAAGTTGCTGAAAAAGATGAAGAGCTATATTCCAGTACTTTTGTAAAATCAGGTCTAGAGTTATCAAATAAAAACTCAACTGCTGCTATTATTGGCGGAGGAGATGGAGGGGTAGCTCGTGAATGTGTTAAAAATAATTTTGATTACATTGACTGGTTTGAGTTAGACAAAGAGGTTGTTGATGCTTGTCAAAAATATTTACCTGACGTTTTTAAAAATATTCATAAAAGCAACAATGTAAATTGTATTTGGGGTGATGCTTTTAAAAATATAGTTTCTTGTGAAGATGAAAAGTATGATCATCTATTTATAGATTTAAATGATGATCAATTCTGCATTGATCTGGCCGCGAGTAATATTAAAGAAATAAAAAGAATAACTAAAAAAAACGGTGTCATTACTGCTCAAGTTGGTTCTAAAGATAAAAAACCTAAACAGGTTAATAACTGGAACAAAACTTTAGAACAGGCATTTGGAAATTCTCAGATATCTGAAGTTTACATTCCAAGCTTTGATTGCAGTTGGAATTTTATTAGCTCAGTCAATAAATAGATGAAATTTACTGCTGCATGCTTGCAGCTGACATCAAATGATCAACCTAAAGAAAACTTAGATCAGGTTCTTCAACTTAGTGAACAAGCTATTAAGGAAAAAGTAGACTTTATTTTAACTCCAGAAAATACATTTCTACTAACTTTAGACCATGAGGTTTTGTTAAAAAGATCTGAAAACTTTGACAATAGCCATTGTATTGAAGGAATTAAAAAATTTTCAAAAAATAATTCAATATGGTTTTTAATTGGTGCCACTCCAATAAATATTGATAATCAAATTTATAACCGATCGATACTTATTAATCCTGAGGGAGAAATTGTATCTCACTACGACAAAATCCATATGTTTGATGTTAATTTACCTAATGGAGAAAGCTACAAAGAGTCTGATAAATTTAAAGCGGGTAAAGAAATTATTTTATCTAAATTACCCTGGGCAAATTTAGGATACTCAATTTGTTATGATTTAAGGTTTCCAAATCATTACAGGCAATTAATGAAAAAAGGAGCTGATCTTTTAACCGTTCCATCGGCCTTTACTAAAAATACCGGTGAAAGGCATTGGCATATTTTACTGCGTTCAAGAGCTATTGAAAACTTTTGTTATGTACTTGCTCCAGCGCAAACTGGAAAACATTTTAATGGTAGAGAAACTTATGGTCACAGTTTAATTATTTCTCCTGATGGAAAAATTTTAGCTGAAAAAGAAAATGGTATAGGTTTTATAGTTTCTGAAATTGATACCGAAAAAGTTAAAAAAATAAGATCTGAAATTCCAAGTACAAGTCTTGATTAGTATTTATCGTAACTTTTCACTTCCGAAATATTCGATCCAGATAATTGATTTATTTTATTTTTTATTTTAGCCCTGTTATCATTTTCAATATAAACACTTCTAGCTAGTTCAATGAATTTATCCCCAAAATCTTTGTTTCTTTCACAATCTCTTTTCTCATCCTCAATATCCCAAAGCATAGAATTAATTTTTTTTAAATCTTGGTAAAGTGATTGAATTTCTTCAGTCATAGTTACATCTTTTTTTAATGTCATATTCAGACTTTCTAGCTCTTTATTCACAATTTTGATTTTTTCATTATCTTTTAAGTTTTTTTGTTTAATTTCCAGTATTGAGATTTTATCAAGCAATTCCCCTACAGAGATTTCTGCATAAATTTTATTGGCTGAATTCATATCTTATTGATAATAGTTAAATAGTTTATGTCAAATATCTTAGTTATTAAACATGGATCATTAGGTGATATTGTTCAAATATCAGGTGCATTAAAAGATATAAGAAATCATTTTCAAAATAATAAAATTCATATTTTAACAACTATGAAATTTAAATTTTTGTTTGAATCCTGCCCATATATTGATGAAATTATTATCGATAAACGTCTTCCACGATGGAATTTCTTTTATTTATTAAACTTAATTAAAAACATTAGAAGTTATAACTTTGAATACTGTTTTGATTTACAAAATTCTTCTAGAACGAATTTTTACAGAAAAAATTTTAAAATTAATAATTGGTCATCTTCATTAACAATATTAAATCAAGGCGAGAGTAAAAAAGATTTTGATCAAGAGGGTGTTATACAAAGGTTTAAAGTCCAATTAGATCGCTCAAATATTAGTGATACTCAAAATGTTTTAAAACCTGATTTTTCTTGGGCTATAGATGAGCAATTTAATATAGGTCATAAAAATTATTTATTTATAGCTCCTTTTTGTTCACCTAAACTTCAAAATAAAGTCTGGCCAAATTTTAAAAAATTAATTGAGTTATTAAAAATTCATTACCCACAATACAAAATTTTAGCTGCACCTGGACCAAGTGAAATTGGAATGTGCAAAGAATTAGATTTAGAAATGATTTTGAATAATAATAAACCTACAAATATAAAGCAGCTTGCAAAGATAATTAAAAATGCTTCCTATGTAATTGCTAATGATACTGGTCCAGCTCACATAGCTGCTCATTTAGGCTGTAAAGGTCTGGCTATTTTTGGTCCACATACTTCAGCAAAAAAAGTCAGTATTGAAACAGAAAATTTTCAAGTCTTAGAAGTTCCTGAATTAAAGAATTTAACTGCAGAAAAAGTTTTAGATGTTTTAAAATCTAAAATTCCTACATAAAAAAGTATTTATAAAACCCTATGACTGAAAAAGGGATTTGAAGTGCAAAGTTAGTAAGCACTGCCTTATCCTTGTTGATATAACCATGTATTGTCCAAGCAATAATGCCAGGCCCGTGAAGAAAAATATTTAATGGATAAATATTTAGGTACATCAATAATATTCCAATAAAAACTAAAGCTGTTCCTAACCATTTTAAATTTTTTTTTATAAATTCCATTTAATTAATATATGAGATCCAAGTATTTTTTGATTTGCAAATCCCAAGAGAATTGTTCAGAAAATAATTTAGCTTTCTCACCCATAAGTTTATAATTATTATTTTCCATAATTTGTGTTAAACTTTTGTAAATTTCGTTGTGGTTTTCACCATCGCATAACAATCCAGTTTCACCATTCTTAACGATATCTGATGCTCCGCCAGTAATTCCTGCAATAGACGGTGTCCCAAATTTTGCAGCTTCTAAAAATGAAATTCCAAAACCTTCAACAGATTTTCCTGCTTGAATTGACGGCATCACAAAAAAATCTGCAACTTTAATTAATGAGTTTTTCATTTCCTGAGTGACATCACTTAAAAACATAAGATTTTGATTAAGCCCTAACTGTTTACTTTGTTGTTCTAGGTTTTGTTTTTCATCTCCATCTCCAACAATCACCATTCTAAAATCTTCATATTTTGCCTGAAAATTCTTTAAAGCCAGTAAAGTTTGCTCTAAGCCTTTTCGTTTCTCTAGGCGGCAAACGCTGATTATTTTTGGATGAGAGCTTTGTCCGTAAATATTAATTGCACCATTCTCATCTAAATCTTTATGATCAATCATATCTGTTCCAGGATTAATAATAATAATTTTATTTTCAGGAATGCCTTTTTCTATTGCAAGGTTTTTTGTAAAATTTGAATTTGCAATAATAAATTTCGCTTTAGATAAAGAATTGATCATTCTAATATTTAAAGGAGATTTAATTGGATGATTAATTTCTTTTCCATGTATTAAACAAAGTGTTGGGACGGAACTGCAAATATTTTTTGATAATTTTTCTAAACTTTTCCAATGATCAGAGATAAGTGCTGCAATACTTTTATTTTTATTAAAAAAGTCATGAATTTGATTGGCTTTTCTAAATTTTCTTATGAATTTAAAACCTTTAATTCTCTCAATTTCATATTTTTGTTTTTGATCAAATGCTTTGGCATTAGGCTTATCTTCTGCATATACCTTAACAGGTCCATGTTTTGATAAATGGTTTGCTATATCAGTCATCAAAATTTGCATTCCACCTAGCTCTGGCAAAAAACTTCTTGTTGTGATTACAAACATTTTATTTCCACTTAATATTACAACCCATACTCGGATTTTGTTCTTGTGGCCCTTTTCCAGTGTCCGAGATAGTAATCATTGCTTTTAATAATTCATTCTCACTATCTTGAACAGGTGTAAGATCTTTTAATGCTCGCAATCTGCCTCGGTATTGAAGCTCAAGATCTGAATTGTATCCAAAAAAATCAGGCGTACATACTGCTCCGTATTTTTTTGCAATATTTTGAGTTTCATCGATTAAATAAGGAAAATTAAATTTATTTACTTTTGCAAAAGTTTTCATGTTTTCAAAACTATCTTCTGGATAGTTTTTTGTATCATTTGACATAATAGCTATAGAATTAATATTATAATTCTTTAATATTTCTGCAGTTTCAGAAATTTCTTTTGCAATAGCTTTAACGTAAGGACAATGATTACAAACAAACATAATCAGAGTTCCTTTTTCTCCCATTAATGATTTTAGATCGTAATGAATTTCGTCAATATTTTTTAAATTAAAATCTTGAGCCTTTTCTCCAAAATTACACAAAGGTGTTTTTTCAAGTGCCATAAATATTTTTTTAATATATACGTTAAATATGATTCATCAACTTGGAGACAAAAAAATCACTCGAGATGGAAATAATTGGATTGCTGATAGCGCTAAAGTTATTGGTGATGTACATTTAAAAAATGATAGCAGTGTTTGGTTCGGAGCTGTTTTAAGAGGAGACATTGAGAGAATTACGGTTGGAGAGGGATCAAATGTACAAGATAATAGTGTTTTACATACTGACCCAGGCTGTCCAATTAACATTGGTTCAAATGTAACTATCGGACATCTTGTAATGCTACATGGCTGCACAATTAAAGATGACAGTTTAATCGGCATTGGGGCGATCATTTTAAATAAAGCTGTTATCGGTAAAAACTGTATTATTGGAGCCAACTCTTTAATTGCAGAAAACAAAGAAATACCCGATGGATCTTTAGTTATCGGTTCTCCTGGAAAAATTATCAGGCAGTTAAAAGAAGAAGAGATTAAAGCCGTTAAAGAAAATGCAGAGCATTACGTTCAGAATTGGAAAAATTTTGAAAAAAACTTTAAGTAGTTAAGGTGTTAACCAATCGGTAATAATTTCTTGATCTTTAATTAAAATTTTTGCTCTACGATGACCTTGTGAAGCAAGGTATAACCATTCCATCTCATTGATTTTGCTTTCAATTACACAAAAATTATCAAAACCAATTTCTGTATCTTCAATATTAGGGTTTTTCCCCTCAAGTTCTTTTGGATAGCCAGGATGCGGTGTATCAGAAACTGAACCTGGTGCCTGAGAGGCTAAATAACATTTTCGACTTATAACTTGTGTTTTTGCCCAAGCTTCTTTCGTCACTTCATCTTGATAGTGGATTGTAGCAACTCCTTTTGCTCGTACCTGAATTTTTCTCTTTTTATTATAAAATAAAAAATAAATATTATTATTATTTTTAAGAGCACTAATCTTGGAAGATCTTAAATCTGTGTGAAATCTTAAAACTCTTTTATCTTTAAAAGCACCTCGTAAAACAACAATTCTTCCATCTGAGAATTCACCTTTATTTACAATAACTGTAGGCAATCTAAAGTCTTCAGATCGATCAACAACGCCTCTAGCTAACAAGGTCCAGATTTCATCAAAGATTAAATCTTTATTATTATAAAAATCTGGAACTTGTTCGCTCACTAAATTACTTTTTTGGAAGCAGGGTGATTAGGCTTGAAGTATCAAATCGATTTCCACCATTTTTTTGAACTTCAGCATAATATTGATCAACAATCTCAGTTACAGGTAACTTCGATCCATTTGATTTTGCTTCTTCCATTGCAATACCCAAATCTTTTCTCATCCAATCTACAGCAAAACCATAATCAAACTTATCTTCAATCATCGTTTTAAATCTATTTTCCATTTGCCAAGATTGTGCAGCACCTTTTGATATAACCTCAATAACATCTTCAACATTTAGTCCAGCGTTTTGACCAAATCGAATTCCTTCAGATAGAGCTTGAACTAAACCTGCAATACAAATTTGGTTTACCATTTTTGCAAGCTGTCCACTTCCAGCACTTCCTAATAATTTAATTTTTTTGCTATAACAATCAATCACTGGTTCAGCTTTTTGATAATCTGACTCTTCTCCTCCAACCATAACAGTAAGAGCTCCATTTTCAGCTCCAGCTTGTCCACCAGATACAGGTGCATCTAAAAAACCAAATCCTTTTTCAGTTGCAATATTAAAAAGTTCTCTAGCAACTTTTGCAGATGCTGTAGTGTTATCAATAAAGACCGCACCTTTTTTTACATTTTGAAAAGCACCCTCTGGTCCAGTTGTAACTTCTTTTAAGTCGTTATCATTACCAACACATGTAAAAACAAAGTCAGCTTCTTTTGCTGCTTCGGCAGGTGTTGACGCTGTCTTTCCTTTATAAGTTTGTGCCCACTTCTCAGCTTTCGCTGCAGTTCGATTATAAACTGTTACATCATGACCAGCTTTTGATATATATCCAGCCATTGGAAAACCCATGACACCTAAACCGATAAAAGCTACTTTGTTTGACATTT
Organism: Pelagibacteraceae bacterium; assembly: GCA_008638005.1. Taxonomy (GTDB): domain Bacteria; phylum Pseudomonadota; class Alphaproteobacteria; order Pelagibacterales; family Pelagibacteraceae; genus HIMB114. Next base: position 8,029 of record VTPE01000032.1, read on the forward strand.
AATACTCCTTTTTAATTATGTTTAATTTTCAATTTTTAAAATCAAATTTTCAATACCTTCTATTTGGTTTCCTGATGACTTTTTGTTCAAGTTTCGGGCAAACTTTTTTTTTAGGTATTTTTAATCCGTTTATAAGGGAAGATTTAAATTTAAGCCACTCTGAATTTGGCGGTATTTATTCTGCCGCCACTCTTGTGAGTAGTTTAACGATTATATGGTTAGGTAAAAAAATTGATGATTTTAAATTAAGAAATTTTGCAATTTTTGTTTGTATTAGTTTATTTTTTGCAGCAGTTTTTATGAGTCAGTTATCAAGCCTAGCGCATTTATTGCTAGCCATTTTTTTCCTAAGGCTTTTTGGTCAAGGACTTATGAGCCATACCTCAAGCACCGCAATGGCAAGATACTTTGATAAAAATAGAGGTAAGGCGCTTGGTGTAGCTTGGTTGGGTTTATCATTTGGTGAAGGAATTTTACCAGGTCTTGTTATTTTTTTATTGAATTATTTAGTATGGAAAAAAATATGGATTACTATTGCAGTTTTCTTAATTGTTTTTGTTTTGCCTTTAATTGTATTTTTATTAAAAAACTTTGAAGATAACTCTGTTGAACAAGAGCAATCAAAAAAAAGTGAAAACATTAAAAATTGGACTAGGCAGGAAGTTTTAAAAGATTTAAGATTTTATTTTTTATTACCAGCTGTTTTGTGCCCTGCATTTTTAATTACTGGAATATTTATCAACCAAATATATCTTTTTGAAAATTTAAATTGGGGGATTAACTTTATTGCACCAAGTTTTACAGCTTATGCAATTTTTAGTGTTATATCTCTACAATTATCAGGATTTTTAATTGATAAATTTAGTGCTTTGAAAATATTACCTTTTTATTTAATTCCAATGATACTTGGATTATTATTTTCTCTACTTTTTAAATTCGCACTATCTCCTGTTATTTTTTTTATTTTAATGGCGATTACAAATGGGACATCCAATGTTCTGTTAACCTCAACATGGTCAGAGATGTATGGAACAAAACATTTAGGTGCAATTAGATCTATCACGGTGTCTCTTATGGTTTTTTCAACTTCATTATCACCATTTTTATTTGGGTACTTAATTGATTTTGGATTTGACGCAAAAGACATCATTTTATTTATGGTTATTTATGCTTTATTTTCAAATGGCTTACTTTTACTAAGATTAAAGAGTTATAAGCCGGTCATTAACTCTTGAACTTTTTTATCAAAATCATTATAAGCCCTGCAGCATGGCAAGAGTCACAGTTGAAGATTGTTTAGAAGTCGTTGATAATCAATACGATCTCGTAATTTTAGCAAAAGAAAGAACATTGCAAATTGGAGCAGGGGATAAACCTATGGTTCCAGGAGATAATGATAAGAAGACTGTTTTATCTTTAAGAGAAATTGGAGATAAACTTTTAGATCAAAAATCTTTAGAAGCACAAACCATTGATCGTGCTAGAGAGCATCCAGAAGATGCTACCGAGCAAGAAGAGTACGATGCACCTGAA
>VTPE01000033.1 GCA_008638005.1 Pelagibacteraceae bacterium
AAAAACCTCATGCTGGATTTTTAAATGCTTTTGTAAAAAAGATGAAAATGAAGAAAAAAGATTGTTTATTTATTGGAGATAGTGAGCATGATTATGAAGCAGCTCATAATTCAGGAGTTGATTTTATTTTAAAACAAAATGGTTTTACCCAAAAGCCCAATTCTTTTTTCAAATGCCCGCAGTTTAAAACTTATAAATCTTTAATTAAAAAAATAGATGGTAAGCGCACCAAATCATAAGTAGGACAAAGAATGTCCAAAGAAATATTTCTTTAAATTTTTGCATTAATTCAAATGCAAATTTAACTTTTTAAACTTAGATTTGAAACTGTAAAAATATTTATTATGAGCCACATTTCCTTTTTTTAAAAGAATTTGGGAATAATGAATGCACTCATGAGCTAACGTTGAAAGAAATTCTTTCTTATTTGGATATTTCGGTAACATTTCTAATTCATAAGAAATCGTTTTTTTTCTGTTATTAAACACTTCAACAAATTGACCCCAAGTCTTATTCATTTTTCTAATTTTAATATCATTAAATGGAATAAGTTTATTTTTGAAAAGTGCCTTATTAAAAATATTAAAAAATTTATTAATATCTTTGTAGGTCGTTTTATAATGCATCTCTCCCGTCAATACGGCATTGGAAATGCGTTTTGTATAATTTTTAAAAATGTCTTTTTTAACTTTTCTCATTTTTTGTAAAGTTCTGATTTGGGCTGGCGGGTATATATGCTTATTCCTAAAAATGTCCAGATACTATCAATCAAGGTAAGATTTTTTTTGGTCTTACAACTTTAATTAGAAAATACATAAAAATTTCATAACCTCGTCATATTTATAACAACAAGTTAAATCATGATGGTTTTATGGATTTTAACAGCTGCAATCAAAAAAAGTATGAACTTAATGGTTTATTCCTTTCCCATAAAGCAAAAGCTATAAGTTCAGCTAAAACCTTTTTCCTTAATGTAGTGTCTGCAAAGGTTTTAGTTACTTTTTTTTGCCATCTCTCAAAGCTGATGAAACCTGTCTTGGTAAAGAAACATATCTCTAACTTCTGCTAAGATAGAGTTTAATTGGTAGGTTGTGGCTGTTAGTCCTGTTCTTCTGAACTGGTATTGGCTCTATTTTCTTTTTCAACTTCGATGAGTTCTTGAGCCTCAAGGGGAATGTCATCATCTAACTCTTCCCAACTTTTAATTTCATCGACTTCTAAACCTAGTTTTTCAGCCGCATCTTCTACGGTCATGTAAAGAGACTCTAAAGCTTCAATAAAATCTTCGTAACTCATGAATTTTTTTTAATTACATTAACTATTTAGTTATTTAGAGATTTTTCACAATCCTTAATTAACGCATCGACAACATTAATTTAGAGGCTAAATAGATTAAACTTTTATGAAATATATATTCCTGATTGTATTTTTAATTCTAAATTTTAAAGCAATCGCTTCAGAAAATAAAAATTATCATTGCAAGGCCGAAGACTGGAACCAAAATATTAAAATGTCAAAAGAACTGTTTCTTAAAACATCTAACAATAATAACAGAGCCGTTTTGGTCGTGAATTATAAAAGTTTTAACCAAAATCAAGCTGACGAAGTTTATGCGGTTGACCGTGCTACAAAAGCTGTGAAATATGAACTCAATTTACAAGCTCATCAAATAGATGCTAAAATTTACAGAGTCGACTCGGATACCACTGGCGAAGAACATCTTTATAAATCTTATCAGTTAAGGGACCAAACATTAACAGTTTCAAATTACAAAAAACAAAATTTAAAATATCTTTGTAAAAAAATTTAAGACTGACAGTCTTTATCGTCACCTTGAGGTAAATACTGAAGATGCCAGTGAAAACTTTCTTTACCATTGATAACGGTTGTTTTGGCAAATCCCATGACTTTTGCTTGTTGAACAACAAAGGGACTCACAAACCCTTTTAACCCTTCTTCATTAAGCCTGATTTCTTTTTCACTATCTTTTCCAACAATTCTAATTTTAAACATTTAAGTAAATCAAGTAGTATCACCCCTGCTTAAGAATTAAAAATACAGTTTAAAAAAAATCTTAAGATTGCTTAAACTGAATTAACTTTATATAGTTGGTTTAGTTTTCAGGGGCGATATTTATATCTGAGAAGTACCCTCAAAACCTGAACAAGGTAATGCTTGCGGAGGGAGAAACACATGAATTTACCTATTAACAAACAAACTATTTTAATAACGGGCGCTGGAAGAGGACTAGGTTCTGAAATCGCAAAATCTTTTCATCGTGAAGGGGCAACGGTCATTATCAATTACAGAAAATCTTTTGAGAGTGCTAAACAATTAGCGACTTCATTAGGGGAAAGAGCAATCTTAGCTCAAGGGGATGTAAGGAATAAAGATGAACTGGTTAAAATCAAACAAGATTTACAAAAACAAAATATTACCGTTGATACCATTATTCATAATGCCATTGATGATTATGTTTTTAATGGCGACCAAAGAAAAAAAATTGATGAAATTGAATGGTCTGATTTTGAAAAACAAATTCAAACCACACAAAAGGGATTTCTTAATTTAATCCATGTTTTCACTCCAGATATGAAAGCAAAGCACTTTGGAAGAATGGTAACTATTGGAACGAATTTATTTCAAAACCCAGTGGTTCCCTATCATGATTATACGGCTGCAAAAGGAGGATTGTTATCTTTAACAAGAACCTCAGCTATTGATTTGGGTCAACATAACATAACCGTGAATATGGTCTCTGGGGGATTATTAAAAATTACAGATGCAAGTAAAGCAACGCCTGATAGTGTTTTTGATTACATTTCATCTATTACTCCACTTCGAAAAGTGACAACCACTGAAGATATTTCAGATGCTATTTTGTTTTTTGCTTCACCTTGGTCAAGAGCGGTGACTGGACAAAACTTAATTGTCGATGGTGGATTGGTACTTAATTAATCAATTTTAAAAAAATAAAGAATTTGGTGAGGGCCATCACCTGGCCCTCTGGGTTTTATGAGAATTAAAAAAGAGAAAAACGTTTCACTAAAATAGTGACATTGCATTCGCTGAAATGACTATGGCATTAGCTAAAAAAAGCGATGCAAATAAAATTGTCTTTTTCATAATCTTAAATTACCAAACCTGGCTTTTGAAAGAATAGTTAATTAGGAATACCACCTATAAAAAAAACACTTATCTCAAAATGAGATAAGTTCATTAATCATTCTTAAATAGAAAAAACTGAATAATGATGTTGTAAATTAAAGCAAAACTAAAGATGTAAAATAAAAAAATAACCCCTTGAGAGTCAAATAAATAGCCGGTTGATGTAATTAAACAAACCAGAATATTAATAGCTAATGCGAGTTTACATTGTGCTCTTTTTTTAAGAAATGACGATAAAAAATTTCCAGTTTTCATGTTGAAACCTTGGAATAAGGGATCACATTAACCGTATACCAAAAAGCATTTTTGTTCTCATCGATATAGGTAATCAGCGTCCATAAAAAATTTTCACTTTTTTTGCCTTTAGTCACTTGAATTAAATAAACCTCATGAAATTGGTCTTGGTGGATGACACCCACTTTTGTTTTTTCATGGTTGAGTAAAATTGAATAATTGTCTGATTGAATCATACGAGTAAAATTTTGAAGAGGACCTGTTAATTTTTTGTTCTCAGGGTGTGCAAATTCATAAGTTTGAATAATCCCAAGGTTATTTCTTAACTTTTTATTATTCTTTAAAGACTGCAACTGAATGTTAAGCACTTGGTAAGCGGTTAGATTGGGACTTGGTTTAATGAGACCTTTACTATGATTAAATAACCCGGTGACAATAACGGTTAATGAAAAAATGGTTACAAAAATTAAAAATTTAGAATTTTTCACAACCTGAATGTAACAAGTGGATGTAAAATTAATATGATTTTAATTAACTTTTAGGTTGTAAAATATAAGATGCATTTCATGAGTGAGGAGCAAAATAAACCTATTATTCAAAAGTGTGAAAAGTGCGGAAAAGAAAATGAAACCGTTCACGCTAACTTTCTTTTATATGGTTTTATGGTTTGCGAATCTTGTAAAATTTCAGAAACGTTATTTCCTGTTTAATGAGCAATATTGAAGTTCCACATCATCTTTTAGCAAGTCAGCTATTAACCGAATTAGAAAAGGATCAAAAATTTATCATTGAGCTACGTGAGGCCTCTAATGTTTTTTTAGAAAAATCAGTTGAGACCTATTATGATTTTTATTTTAAAGGAAAACGTGGAAGCCAATTTAACTGTATCATCTTTTATTTTCCTGAACCCAGACAATCGGATATTGGATTATTTATTGAAGACAGTCCTCTTCATTTGTATTTAAAGGCGGATCACAATGTGATTGAAATGGAGGATCAAACAACTTTTAAAATGACAAGGTCATTTATACCTAAAAATAACAAAGCTTTTTCAAAAGATGAAATCAACGAAATTAAAAAAGTTTATTTAAAAGCTATCTATAAAACAGCTGAAAAAGTATTTTATTACAATTAAAAGTACCCGTTGAATATGATCTTTAAAAGTATAATGATTTTTGGAAATGGTTGCGAATATTAACAACAAGTTCTTTAGCTATTTTTTAGCTTTTCATTTTATTTTATGGGTTCTCATTCCAACCTTAACTAATCAAAACTTGCCCCTTGATGTGATTGAAGCTTTAGCTTGGTCTACGGATATGGACTGGGGTTTTAATAAACATCCACCGATGAGCGCTTTGTTTCCTGGAATGTTATTTAAGATTTTTGGTAATCAAGACTGGGTTTACTACACGTTAAGCCAGGTCTTTGTCTTATTTAGTTTTTATGTCGTTTATGTCGTTTCAAATTTTTTCTTTGAAGATCAGAGAATTTCTATTGCTGCAGTTTTATTGTTAGAGACCATTAATTTTTTTAATTTTGTAACTCCAGAATTTAACGTTAACATTTGTCAGTTTCCTTTCTGGGCGTTATCTGTTTACTTTGCTTACAGAGCTTTAGACCAAAATAAACTTGTTGATTTTGTATTCTTAGGGGTTGTTTTAGCGTTTGGTTTTTTATCTAAATATTTATTTATTTATCTGATCCTTGGGATCAAGCTTGCCTTTCTGTTAAAGATGATTGAGGAAAAGAAATTTAATTTTTATTACTTGGTTCCTGGATTTATATTTTTAATTCTTATTAGCCCGCATTTATACTGGTTAACTCAAAATGATTTTATAACTATTGAGTACGGCTTGAAACGAACAGGGGAAACGGCATCTTTTCTAGATCACATTAAGCATCCTATTATTTTTACACTTAAACAAATTGGAATTTTAATTCCATTTTTAGTTTCTGTATTCCTAATTTTAAATTCAAAAAAACCTGTATTGAATTGGAGTGATAATCGCTTTAAGTTTTTGTTTTCAGTATCCATTGTTCCTATTTTACTTGTGATCTTAACGTCTATGATTATGGGTTCAAAAATTAGAACCATGTGGATGGTCCCTTTTTACATGTATCTTGGGGTGTTTGTTTTATATCTTTTTAAAAGTGAAATTAACTTTGAAAAATCAAAACAATTTTTAATCTCTATCATCAGTTTCTTTTTATTTTACACGCTAGCTTATCTTGGCATTTCTTTAGGCAGTGATGAGAAACGAACCGATTTTGATGGAAAAAAATATGCACGTATTATTGAATTAAAATGGAAAATACAAAACCCCGGCAAACCCATTAATGTGGTAAGCGGTAATGAATGGCTTGCTGGAAACATTTCTTATCATCTAAAAACTAATCCTAAGTGGGTTGGGTTTAACAAAACATTTGAAGGCATGTGTTTTGATGATGGGGTTTGTGTTGGATCCAAATAACCTGCTTGAGTTTTTGTTAGACTGCGCATATCCTGATTATCGTGCTTAGAGGCTTTTTTATTATTCTTTTATTTCAGTTAGCAGGAGAAGTGCTTCAAAAATTTTTCTCCCTTGTCATTCCAGGACCGGTGATTGGATTAATCTTGTTATTATTTTCATTAATTTATTTAAAAAAAATCAAATCAAAAAAAATATTAAATGTTAAGAAAGATGTGATGAGCACGGGGAATGCCATTACTAGTTATCTATCTTTATTATTTGTTCCCATCGGTGTGGGTGTAGTGATGCATATTTCTTATCTTGAACAAAACCTTTACCAAGTTTTAGGTGTGATTGTTTTAGGAACGGTGTTGACCGTTGGCTTAACCGCTAAGTTAATGGAATTTTTAAATCAAATGCTTCAAAGAAAGAAAAAATGACAAACGTTGAAACGCTTTATAGAATTTGGGTTTATCTTCAAACTGAACCTTTATTTTGGTTAACGATTACCATCGGAGCATTTTTAGTTGGAGATTATTTGTATAAAAAATCAAACATTAATCCTTTGGTCAATCCCGTTGCCATATCTATTTTGATTGTCTCAGGCATTTTATTAACTTTTGGAATTGAATATGAACGATATTTTAATGGTGCTCAGTTTATTCATTTTCTTTTAGGTCCTGCAACGGTTGCGCTTGCTATTCCTATTTATAATCAAATTAAACTGATTCAAAAAGAAGCTTTAAGTATAACCATTACCCTTATTACCGGATCCTTGTTTGCTATCTTTATTACTTACTATTTAGCAAAAAGTTTTGGTTTAGATGAAAAACTAATTCTAAGTATGTTACCAAGATCCGTCACGGCTCCGATTGCTATGGGTATTAGTGAACTGATTAACGGGTTACCTTCGCTGACTGCAATCATAACCATTGCAACAGGCATTATTGGAGCATCGCTGTCGACTTTTGTTTTAGATTTTATGAGAGTGAAAGATATGACGGCGCGAGGTTTTGCGATTGGTCTAACCTCTCATGGAATTGGAACGGCAAGAGCGATGTCGAGAAACAAAACAGCAGGCATATTTTCCGCTTTAGCATTAGCTTTAAGCGGCGTTGCAGTATCAATAATTATTCCAATTATTATAAAAATTTTATCATAAAATTATAGCTTGTATTCAAAGGCTAAATTTTTCATAATATACAAAAACTAAACAGGGGAGATAACTACATGTTTAAATCTATTGTTAAATCATTTTTAATTTTGATCCTTTCTGTAAGCTTTGCATATTCTGCAGAACTTTATGGAACGCTGAAGAAAATTAAAGATAAAGGAGAAATCACAATCGGTCACCGTGAATCATCCGTACCTTTTGCTTTTTATAACAAGCAGCAAAAGCCAATTGGATATTCAATGGACTTATGTGAGAGAATTGTCAAAAGAGCTGAAAAAGAACTTGGTGTTAAGCTAAAAAGAAAATATTACGCTGTAAACCCAAAAACTCGTATCCAGCTTTTGGCAAATGGTACAATTGATATCGAGTGCGGCTCAACAACAAATAATTTAACTAGACAGCAGCAAATTGATTACGCGGCTACAACTTTTATTACAGGTACTAAGCTACTTGTAAAGAAAGCTAGTGGAATTAAAGAAGTTGAAAACCTAAAAGGCAAAAGAATTGCTTTAGCGCAAGGTACAACTAACGAAAAAGCTATTTTGAAAATCAATGATCAAAAAAATCTTGGTATCAAAGTCATTAACGTGAAAGACCATGCTGAAGGTTTCTTAGCTTTAGATACTGGAAGAGTTGATGCTTATTCAACTGACCACATTTTGTTATATGGTTTAATTTCGAAAGCAAAAAAACCATCTGACTTTGATGTTGTGGGAAGATTTTTATCATTCGATCCTTATGCGATCATGGTAAGAAGAGATGACTCTGCTTTCAGATTAATCGCAAACTCAGAGCTTTCTGATCTGTTTAGATCTGGTGAAATTAACAAGATCTATGAGAAATGGTTTATGAAACCACTTCCAGATGGTGGAAACGCATTAAACGTACCTCAAACTGATTTATTATCAGCAGCATTTGAGGCACAAGCACTTCCTTACTAAGGAATAAATTGAATGGGCAACTTGTTTTAAAGTTGCCCATTTTAATTATCATATGAATTATAATTGGAATTGGGGCGTTTTATTTGAGCAACAGTATTTCGACTGGATTGTCTCAGGAACGTTATGGACCCTTTATTTATCCATAGCCGCTTCGATTCTAGCTTTTGTTCTAGGTTCTGTCATTGGCATCATGAGAACTTTAGAAAATAAAGTTCTAAGATTTATTGCAACCACTTACGTAGAAATTTTTAGAAACATCCCTCTCTTGGTCCAAATGTTTCTTTGGTATTTTGTTTTTCCAGAAGTGGTAAGTACGGATTTTGGTACTTGGTTAAAACAAGATATGCCTAATCCCGAATTTACATCAGCTTTCTTTTGCTTAGGAACTTACACGGCATCAAGGGTTGCTGAACAGGTTAGATCAGGAATTAACTCCATTTCACAAGGTATTTCACAGGCAGGTTACGCAACTGGATTGAGCACTTATCAGCTTTATGTGAATGTTTTATTACCCCTTGCTTTTAGGATTATCATTCCACCTATGACCTCAGAATTTTTAACCGTATTTAAAAACTCATCTTTAGCTTTAACCATTGGTTTATTGGAGCTTACCGCAAGAAGTAATATGGTGATGGATTTTACCTTTCAAGGTTTTGAAGCTTATACGGCAGCAACCGTTATTTATGTAACCATTACTTTAATTGTAACGCTGTTGATGCAAAGAGTTGAAGATAAAACACAAATCCCAGGATTTATTGCAAAAAGATAATGATATTAGAAAATTTTGATTTTGATGTAATTTTAGGTTCACTTCCTTTCCTCATGAAAGGCTTGCAGGTTAGTTTTTATTTAACTTTTTTAGCTTTAATTGGTGGAATTGTTTTTGGAACGTTACTTGCATTAATGCGAGTATCTAAATTTAAAATACTGTCTTATATTTCCATGACCTATGTGAATTTTTTAAGATCAATGCCATTAATTTTAGTGATCTTTTGGTTTTTCTTTTTAGTTCCATTAGTCATTGGAAGGCCGATTGGAGGATTTTATTCAGCGGTCATCGCTTTCACTATGTTTGAAGCAGCTTATTACAGTGAAATTATCAGAGCAGGTTTATTGAGCGTTTCTAAAAATCAAATTGCAGCAGCAAGAGCAACAGGACTGAGTTACTCTCAATCTATGATCCATGTTATTTTACCTCAAGCGTTTAGAAACATGGTT
>VTPE01000034.1 GCA_008638005.1 Pelagibacteraceae bacterium
GCAACAATTAAAACTCCAATCATACCAAGTGCTGCACCAGGTCCTCGTCCTGCTGCCGTTTGCATATATGAATAAATTCCATACGCAAGCGGTGCATCAACTTCTGTTGAAACTAACATGATTGTAGCTGAAAGCTCTACAGTTGCCGTTGAGAAACTTGTAATAAATCCTGCTAATAAACCACCCGTCATTAGAGGCACTAATATTTTTCTAAAGATTGTTGTTTTTTTGGCTCCAAGCGATTCCGCTGACTCTTCTAAAAATTTACTTATTTGCATCAATGCAGCATTTGCTGCTCTCAATGCATAAGGTAATCTTCGAACCGCTAATATTAGAACTATCATAAACCACCAACTTGCAAGTGGTTTACCATCTAATGGATTGGTAAATGAGTAAAAAGTCCTTAAATATCCAATCCCTAATACAAGTCCTGGAATTGCAAGAGCGCTCATCGCAATATAATCTAAAAGTTGTCTTCCCTTAACTTTTGTTCGAAGAACGATGTAAGAAATAAAAAAAGCCAAAACAATATCAATAAATGCAGCCAGAGTGCAATACAGCATCGTATTTTTTATAAAAACACTATTTTCAAAAATAATATTTTTATAATGATCAATCGTATATGCATCGGGGACAACACTAAAAGACCATATAGTTCCAAAAGATAAAAGCGTTAATGCAATATGTGGAGATAGCACTAAAAATAAAATTAAACCCACGACTGAATAAGCTGTAATTTTTTGACGTGGCTTCATCTCTCTTTTAATCATTCCACCACCACCCTTTTGAAGCATAGAATAATCTTTTCCGCCAAGTGCCATTTTTGCAACCCAAACAGCAAGTATCGAAGTTACAACCAAAATAACCGCAATCACATAGCCCATAGGATCATTAATCCCAATTGATGAAATTCTAAGATAAGCCTGTGGAGCTAACATATTGTTTATATCCAAAAGTAATGGTGTTCCAAGATCATCAAATACTTTTAAAAAGACTAAACTCGCACCAGCAATATAACCTGGCATTGAGAGTGGAAGAACAATTCTTTTAAATAAACCAAATCCTTTTGAGCCTAAACTTTGCGCAGACTCTTCCATCGAGCGGTCAATGTTATTTAAACTGGTAATTAAATTAATTAGAATAAATGGAAAATAGTGTACGGCTTCTACAAAAATAACACCATTCAATCCTTCCATAAAAGGTATTTTAAAACCGAAATATTGATCTAATAATAAATTGACTGAACCATTCGTTCCAAAAAACAACTTCATCGCAACCGCGCCAACAAATGGTGGCATAATAAGAGGAATAAAACCTAAACTTTGAATAATAACCGATCCTTTAAAATTAAATCGTGAAGTAAAATAAGCAAGTGGTAACGCAAAAATTGAGGCTAATACCACTGACATTGAGGCTACATAAAAAGAATTATAAAAAGACTCGATAAATAATTGGTTTTTAAAAAAATCTGAAAAATTAACTAAAGTAAAACTTCCGTTTACATCTAAAAACGAAACATAAAAAACCTGAGCAATTGGAATAACCAAAAATAATAATAAGAAGACTCCTATGATTAAAGAAGTAGAATTTAGGAAAAGATTTTTAAACATAATTAAAAACAAGCCCCTTAAGAATTTTAAGGGGCTTGTAATTTAACGAATTATAAAAGCTTTAAAGCTTGTTCAGCTTTTTGTTTGGCAGCAGAATAATTGGCTACAACAGCCTTGTCCCATCCAGCTTCAACTTCAGCCTGTCTAGTTCCAGCGTATTTTTCAATATCTTTAGCTTTTTTTCTTTTCTTCTTAAAGATTTTGTTAAACTCCGCTTCATTAGCTTTAGCTTCACTAAAAGGATTTTTAGCAATTAAAGCTCTTGCTTCTTTAATTAAAGCGCTAGCTTTTGAATTGCTTTTCTTTTTTAAAGCTGCTTCTGCTTTGTAAATTGCTGACATTGCATCTCTAAGTTCATCCAGTCTGTATGTGATCATCACATCAAACATAGAGTTGATCAAATTATATCTACTTTTTGACAGATCAACATCAAACTTAACTGCTGCTCCAATCGATTTATCCTTGAAAGGATTTGGGAAACCTTTTGGTGCTTTTGAGTAAGTGTCTGGATTTACCGGAAGTCTTCTGATTTTTGGATCTAAAAGAGTTTCTTGTCCTTGAGTTGATAATAAGAAGTCAATGAACAATTGTGCATTCTTTTTATTTGGTGCATTGTTAATGATACCAATATTTGCAGGCACTAAAGTAGAAACCTTTGGATAAACAAAGTCTACTGGGAACCCACTACCAATTGATGATAAACCAAAAAAGTCAATCACGATACCGATACCAAAATCACCACTGTTCACACCATCTGGAACACCAAAGCTTCTAGCTGTAACTGTTTTAAAGTTAGCTGCCATTTCTTTAGTTAAAGCCCAACCTTTATCAAAGCCTTCGCCTTGCAATAAAGTCTCAACAGTTAAGTGAGTTGTTCCAGATCTTGATGGAGCGCTCATTCCAACATGACCAAAGTAAATTGGTTTTGCTAAATCTGACCACTCTTTTGGTGCAGGCAGTTTGTTTGCTTTAAGATATCTTGTATTCCACATGATACCATATCCAGCTGCAGCAAATCCTGTGTAAAAGCCATCTGGGTCATTAACAGGGTAAGATCCTACTTTTGACGGAATCCCTTTTGCTTTAGATGTATACTTTTGAAGCAAACCATCACCTTTTAATACTTCAAACGCATCTGGCGCTGATGCCCAAAATAAATCTGTGGTATTATTAGATTTGGTTTCCTGGATATATTTAATTCCAGCTGTTGTTTTTTTTCCAACTATCTCAACTTTGATATTTGGATATTTTTTTTCGAATGCTGCTTTAAATTTACCTGTCAAGTCTTTTGGAAATGAAGTTACAATCGTAACAGTATTTGCAAAAGCCGAAGTGGCAAATAAGAAAGCAACGATAAATGAAAGTATTTTTTTCACTCTATCCCCCTCTTTTTTATTTTTTAAAAAAGTAACTGAAATAAACCTTTAATACAAACGTAATAAAACTTTAATAATCCACCATTATGAGTGAAGTCTGCCCAAAATTACTCTATCCCAAGACGAACTTTTGGGCAGGTAACCGACTAATTTACTGATAAAATCCTAAAAATAGTAAATTTTATATTAATACTTTGACATTAAAGGCTTAATTCTATCTATAGATTTTTTTATATTTTACTTAGCGTAAGTCCATTATTAACAATTCTTAAAATCATTTCTTGATAGTTAATATTTAAATTTAGATTACAACATCGGTAAAAATAACCACCTCTTAATCCTGGCATTAAATTTGCTTCGATGAAATGAGGAATGAAATTTTCATTCATACGGATATCAATTCGACCAATAGATCTTCCTTTTAAAGCCGTAAAAGATTTCTTCGCCATATCTGCCAATACATTAAAAAGTTTTATATCTGAAACTTTAATCAGCTCTTCTGTATTTTCCTTTTTCATTTTAAAATCAAGAATACGCTGACCCTGTTTATTTTTTTCAATAATGATTTCAGCTGGTAAAGCAATTAAGTTGCCTGTTACTGTGTCTTGCATAATACCGACGGTGTATTCCTTTCCACGCAAATAAGTTTCAACAATAGAGGCGCAATTATATTTTTTTTGAATATCTTTAATCTTCTTTTTTAACTCGGTTGAATTAGTCACTACAGAGTGCTCATCGACCCCTTTGCTATTGCCTCCAATCAAAGGTTTTACAAAAACGGGAAATGGCATAGGTAAAGCGAATGATTTTGGCATTTTATTTGCATAAACGACTAAAGAATTAGCAGTTATAATTTTAGCTTTTCGAATAATATCTTTTGCAATACTTTTGTTACTCTCACTTTGTAAATCTTTGGCTGATGAAGTGATGTGTGAAATGTTATTTTGTTTTAAAAAATCGTTAAGCCATATTTTCTCTTTTTTAAAATTAAAATATTTCACTCCTGAAAAAACAAGGTCAGGTTTTCTTAAAATCAATTTATCTAGATCTTTTTTTGATTGAATGGTTGTAATAGAGACTTTTTGATATCTCATAATTAAAATTTTCTTTATTAACCTTTCATCCACATCAAAGCCAATATGATCATTGTAACCTTTGGGATGTTTCGAAACCGGAACTTTAAGAATCTCAATTGACTTATTCACTTTAATTTGTGTGATGTGTGGGGTCATGCTGTTTTTTAAGACAAAGCCACGACCTGTTTTTTTTAGTAAAATTCTTACCATATATCTCTCCTATTATTCACTCGTTAAAAATGAACTTTGATTTGATTTAATTTTTTTAAACGCTGATTAATTGATGAGATTAATGTGCAGTCAGCCAAAGGCACCATATCTCTTTTTAAATGAATAGATACATAATACTCCATTTTAAGGTGTTAAATATCGATCATATAGTAGATTTGAGATTATTATTTTGACATTATAGACTAAACCCTATCTAAGGTGAAAACGTTTAAGTTTGTAATTCAATTTTTATATTTCCATATTTAAGTTCGTTTTAAAGACCCCTAAATGCAAAACAAAAAATAAGACAAAGGAAAAGTATGCCGATTAACGGAAAAGTAAAATGGTATAACGATAGCAAAGGCTATGGTTTTATCGAACGTGAAGATGGAAAAAAAGATGTTTTTGTTCACTCATCACAAGTTAGAGATGCAGGTTTCGATTATTTAAATGATGGTGATGGAATCTCATTTGATGTTGAAGAAGGAAAAAATGGTCCTGCTGCAACTAATCTAAAAAAAATATAAATTTACTAGGAGCATCTTTTGGGTATTCACTATAACTACAAATCAAAACGTGGTGAACGTGCTATGGCAAAGGCTAAAAAGAGACAAGATAAGCTAGCGCTAAAAAAATCCAAAAGAGCTCCGGTAACTTCAGGTTTTACAGAACAACCAAAACCTTACGCAGATATTAATAAAGTCATTACCCTTGATGATCTTACTCAACCCGATGAGTAAGTTTTATGGCCACTATTAACCGGAGTTTAGCAAAAACGATTAGTTGGAGAATTATTGCTACACTGGATACCTTTATCATTAGCTTATTTATTACCAAAGAACTCAAAATTGCAGGAATTATTGCTGCATTAGAAGTTTTAACTAAAACTTTTTTATATTTCTTTCATGAGAGAATGTGGAATAAGATCAAACTCAAATGAAATCCGAATATGAATACCGCGTGCTTAATCGAAAAGGTTTAAGCGAACTAGGTCAAGGTGTTGAAAATGACAAAAAAACGTTTTTAGAAAATGGCCTTGATTATCTTGGTCAAAATAACTGGGAATTAATTTCAGTAGAAAACGGTGAATATTATTTTAAGCGAATTAAAAATGTATCTAAATAGATAAGATCTATCTTAAATTTAATTATTTTTTTAACAACGCTAAGATAAAAAAAGAGCAGGCAAACAAAAATAAGATACTCGCAATCGTCGATGCGGTGTTGCCTTTACTGCCAATCAAATATCCAATAGCTGACATTTTAAATAATACCCAGCCGATCAGTTGTAATTTTTTATTACCCATTGATCCCACTAATAATCTTTGGAATATAATTTTTAAAGTTAAAAAAACCTTTTTGACAATAAGGATTAGTTGTTTGGTCAAGGCGTCTATATAAAAAAGAAAGGTTAATTTGGTTATGCAGACAATAATCTAAATTTTCTCCAACCCCTGGATAAAGAGCCACTTTATCTGTTAAATCTAAATTTTTTAAATAGGAGATATCTCTTATTTCGGTTTCTATATGGTCTTGTAATCTTTGTTGCTGATCTTCAATCAATCCTCGTTTAAATTTAACAAGTTCATCATCAAGTTCGATGGTTCTTGTTAGATTAGTATTTTGAATAAGCATAATGTTTTTGAATTCTGTATCTTTAAAATCTGAATGTTCAAAGCTAAGCTGATTATCAAATATGATTAAGGTTTGGTCATTGGTTATTTGACTATTGGTAAAATCTGGATCAATTTGAATATATTCTTTATCGGATACCACGGGTGTTGCGTTTTCATTAAGTTTTATTTTTTCGTATCTACCATTCGTAAATTTTTTAATATTCCATTCTTGGGCTAAATAATTTTTACCCTTTGTTTGGACACCCGCCGTCCATCTCCAAGACAACGTGTTTGATGCAGGATCACCATCTTTTAAATATTTCATGAAAAATTCAGCACCAAGTTGCCAAGGTAAATTGAGAGTAAAAATCCAAATGGAGGAGAACCACATCCTGGTGTGATTATGTAAATATCCAGTTTCTTGTAATTCATGCACCCAATCATTAAAACAATCAATGTCGGTATTACCATTCATGGCAGCTTTTAAATTTTTATCACTTTCGTAATCTGGTTTTAGATATTTAAGATCATTAATAAAATCAGTCCAAACACTAGGTCGTCTTTCTAACCAACCCTTCCAATAGGTTCTCCATAACACTTCTTGAATAAATTTTTCAATTTTGGTGTAAGAAAATTTTTTTAAACTCAACTTGATGATTTCATTTTCACTTAAAATTCCGTGCGTGACATAAGGCGATAAACAGGAAGTATTGGTTCTTTGATCAGGTCCAAAATCAAAATTTCTGTCTCTAGCATATAAACTTAAGTGATTGTCCACAAAAGCTTGTAACTGTTCTAGAGCTGCTGATCTTGATGGATGAAATTGAATCATTATTTGGTTATAAAGATTTTATGAAAAACCACAAAAAAGAATTAATTGGATTATACGTGATCCTAACCACTATTTCAGTTATTCTCACGTTAACTAAAAACCAAAATACTTGGTTGATTTTTTTACCTTTTTTTATTGGTGGATTTGGTTTGTTTCACGTTTGGTCAGAGAGCAAAAAGAAATAAATTTTATTCGTTCCTCACCATGGGATAAACGCTGGGTTTTAAAAAACGATAGGTGTTTACTAAAATTAAAAATAAAGTGAGCGCACCAATAATAAACAATACATTAAAAACAGGCATGAGTTCAAACTGCCAGCCTAATCGAAAAATAGTCTCGATCACAAACCTAGAGGTGAAAATTCCAAACAAACCTGCGATTAAAAAAATGGAAACATAAGTGATGATAAATTCTATTAAATTGGCTTGAATGAGTTTTCCTGATCTTAAACCTAGAATTTTAAAAATTAAGTTTTGATAAACACCAATTCGAGCTTGAACCACAACCGCTGATGCAATGACCATTAAACCCACAATCACTACAACCGATGAAATAATCACAACCGCAATAAAGATTTTATTCACTAAGCTGGTAATTTTTCCAAGATACGTGGATACTTTGATGGCCGATATATTTGGAAACTCCTGAACAAGTTTTGCTTCTTGAATTAATTTGGGATCAGAAAATTTAGCGGTTGCGATATATTCATGCGGAAGTTGGTTGGCAAATTTAGGATTAATAATCATTGCAAAATTAATCGATAAATCTCGGTAATCCACTTGCCTTAGGCTAGTCACCGTTCCTGTCACTTCTCTTCCATAAATTTTTAAAGTGAGCTCATCATTTAAATTAACACCAAAGTTTCTTGCAACTTTTGCATCAAGTGAAATTTGTAACTGATCACTTTGTAGATCAAACCACTTTCCTTCAACGATGGGGTTATCTTGAGGCGGTGTATCTGACCATGAAATCCTGCGATCTCGTTCTAGCACCCAAAAAGAGTCGTTGGATGATTTAATATAAGTTAAAGGGTCAACTCCGTTAATTTTTGCAACAGAAGCTGGTGCAATCGGTACGGTTTCATACTTTAATTGTGGATCTTGTTTTTTTAAGGATGAAATAAAATTGTCTTTAACATCTTTTTGAATACTGACATAAAAAAAATCAGGTGCAATTTCTGGAATTGATTTTTCTAACTCTCTTTTAAAATTCGTTCCAACTAAAGTTAATGTTAATAACAAGGTTGCTCCAATTCCAAGAGATAGAACCGTAATTGGAAAAATAGACCGCTCCTGGGTTATATTTTTCATTGCAAATCTTAAGGGTAAATGGTTTGAAAATTTTATTTTTTTTAAAATGTAAATAATCAGTTGTGAAAGCAGATAAAAAACACCACAAAAAATAAAGAAGAAAACAAAGTAAGTGGTCGTATAATACAGCTTATCGGATCGTAATAAAAAAATTCCAAGTAAAGTGAAAAGCAGAAATAAAATAATGACACTGTTTTTGAATCCAAATTGGAATTTAGTCAGTTGAAATACATTTCTAAATAAACTCGTCGCTTTAATTTGTTCAATTGAGGATATAGTGGGAATGCAAAAAATGACCACCACAAGTAAACCGGTTAGTAAAATCAGGCTGTAATTGGTGATACTAAATTCGCTTTCAAGGGATATTCCAAGATTGCTGATAAAAAGATTGGCTTGTGGGATAACTGCTAAAGATAAAAGATAAGCTAACGTAGTGATAATAAAAAGAAGACAAAAAACTTCTAGGTAAAATATTCGTTTAATTTCAACAGACTTAAAACCTACGGATTTCATGATCGCAATACTTGTGTTCTTTTGATTTATAAAAGAAATAAGCGTATTCGAAATGCCAATTCCTGCAATGAGCATGGCACTAATGGAGACGAGAGATAAAAATTCTGAAAAATTAGAAATTAATCGTTTTAAATTGTTAGCTGCATTTTCAGGTAATCTGATTTTATAAGTTGGAAATTGTTTTAATTTTTCATTTACAAAATTTAAAACATTTGAATTATTAGTTTTGACTTTGTATTCATAATTTACAAAGCTTCCAAGTGACGTAATATTTAAGGTATCAAAGGCCTTATTACTGACAACGGCAAAATCCCCAAATAGCAAGGCTCTTCCAAGATCCGGTACCGTTTCTACAAAGCCCACAACTTTAAAAGGAGATTGTTTAACATAAACTGTATCATCAACTTTTAAATTTAAGGTCTCGAAAATTTTACGATTTACAACAATAGCATTTTCCTCGTTTTGTAATCTTTGCATTGCATTTTCAGGTTTTGAAAATACTTTGCCGTAAAGCGGGTACTGATCATCAACGGCTTTCAGTCTGATGAAAAATGCATTGGTATCATCATTGAGAGAACCTGTAAGCATCGTTGAAAATTCAATGGTCGATGAGACGGTAC
>VTPE01000035.1 GCA_008638005.1 Pelagibacteraceae bacterium
GAACTGATGACCCCGTCCTTACCATGGACGTGCTCTACCAACTGAGCTATGTGGGCTGCAGAACTATTAATATATTTTCTCCTGTCTAATAAAAGACTTTTTTTAATCAAAAATTAAACTCCTTTAATTTGTATCTCGTTACTCATGATAAAAAAAACATCTAATATTTTGGTTCTTTTAGCTTTCGTATTCGTGGCTAATTGTGCCCAGCATTCTGTAAAATTTGGAAAAAAATGCACTCAAGTTGCAAAAGACGGAACTTATGAAAAATCTTTTGTTTGGATTGTGAATAATAAAACTAACCCAGATTTTGAAAAAAAAATTACAAAACAAAACTGTATTTTTGCGGAAAGTTCATAAAACTTAATTATACAAAACTCCAATTTCTTGACAAAATCCTCGGATATCTATTTAAAGTGTCCAGCGCTATAGTTGGCGCTGCAATTTAATAAGAAAGTAAGTATGAGTATAAAAGGAAAAGTAAAATGGTTTAATGGAACTAAAGGATATGGTTTTATTGAACGAGAGGACAAAGAAAAAGACGTCTTTGTTCATATGTCTGCAGTAAAAGATTCAGGAGTAGGTTATCTAGATGAAGGTGATTCTTTGACTTTTGAAATCGAAGAGGGAAAAAAAGGACCTTCAGCAGTTAATCTAAAAAAAGTTTAGATTAAAAATTTAACGAAGGAGGCTCGATCATGGGTATACATTATGATTACAAATCCAAAAGAGGAGAAAGAGCGATGCTTAAAGAAGCTAAAAGAAAAGAACGTTTAGCTTTAAAGCGAGCTAAAAGAGCCTCCTCGTCAGAAATTGAAGTAGAAAGTGAAGAGGATCAAATGCATGATATAAACAAGCCTATCACTTTAGACGATCTTACAAATCCAAATAAGTAAGTTTAATGTCCTCATTATCCAATAAGGATGATAAAAAAAAGAAATTAGCTGATGCTTTAAAAGAAAATTTAAAAAAAAGAAAATTATTTAAGAAAAAGATAGAAGAAAAAAAATATTAATGAGTGTTTTGTCAGATAAATGGATAAGAAAAATGTCATTGGAGCAAAAAATGATCAGTCCATTTGTAGAAAAACAACAACGCTCAGATAACATTTCTTATGGACTATCTTCTTTTGGGTACGATGCCAGAGTATCCAATGAGTTTAAAATATTTACTAACGTTAATTCATCAATTGTGGACCCAAAAAATTTTTCTGATGAAAGTTTAGTTACTAAAACTGAGGAAGTTTGTGTCATTCCTCCAAATTCATTCGCTTTAGCGTCAACAGTTGAATATTTTAAAATTCCAAGAGACGTTTTAGTTATATGCTTGGGAAAAAGCACTTATGCAAGATGTGGGATAATCGTAAATGTTACTCCACTAGAGCCAGAGTGGGAGGGCCATGTTACTCTTGAATTTTCTAATACAACACCATTGCCAGCGAAAATTTATGCTAACGAGGGTGCTTGCCAATTTATCTTCTTAAAAGGAAATGAGTCTCCTGAAGTTTCTTATGCTGACCGAAAAGGTAAATATATGAAACAGACAGGTGTCACTTTGCCAAAAATCTAATTAATGAAAAAAATTATTATTCGTGGAGGTTATAAACTTCATGGATCAATTAATATTTCAGGTTCAAAAAATGCAAGCTTACCAATATTGGCGGCAACTCTTTTATTTGAAGAAACAGTCATTTTAGAAAATGTACCAATGGTTAAAGATATTTTAACTATGATTAACCTACTAGAAACGTTAGGAAAAAAAATTATTGTAAAAAAAAATCAAGTTACAATTCTAAATACTAATAAAAAAAAATACTTTGCTAAATATGACTTAGTGAAAACAATGCGAGCAGGCATTTTGGTTTTAGGCCCATTGCTTGCTAAATTTGAAAAAGCAAAAGTTTCTTTACCAGGGGGCTGTGCAATTGGTGCAAGACCAGTTGATATTCATTTAGATTTTTTAAAAAAAAATGGTTTTAAAAATGAAATTAAAAAAGGATATGTAATATCATCGAGACAAAATAATAAAAAAAATATTAATTATACATTTTCAAAAATTTCAGTAGGAGCAACTGAAACTGCAATATTAAATTCGTGCCTATCAAACAATAAAACCAAGATTAATAACATAGCTTTAGAGCCAGAGGTCATTGACTTAATAAGTTTTTTAAAAAAGGCAGGTGCTAAAATAAATTTTAATAAAAAAAGATCATTAACAATTCAAGGCGTTAAAAATCTAAAAGGTATTAAATATAAAATCATGCCCGATAGGATTGAAGCTGGTACATATTTAGTCGCTGCTGCAATTACTAACAGTGTACTTACAATAAATAATATAGTGCCGAAACATTTAGAAAATATTTTAAAAGTATTAATGAAATTCGGAGTACAGTTTAAGATAAATAAAAAAAACGATTTAAAAATATCTCCAAAAATTAGAAAGCCCATAAATGTTACAACTGCACCATACCCTGGTTTTCCAACAGATATGCAGGCTCAAATTATGAGTTTATTGGTATTAACAAAAGGTACCTCAAATATAAAAGAAGATATATTTGAAAACAGATTTTTGCATGTTTCAGAATTAAATAGGATGGGTGCAAACATAAAGATAGAAAACAACAAAGCTAAAATTATAGGAACTAATGTTTTATCTGGAGCAGAAGTAATGGCAACAGATCTACGAGCTTCTGTTTGTTTGGTGCTCGCTGGTTTAGTTGCAAGAGGCGAGACAATAATCAATAGAGTTTACCATCTTGAAAGAGGTTATGAAAACTTAGTAAAAAAATTAAAAAAATGTGGAGCTAAAATTAAAATTATAAATGCTTGATCACCAAGGTTTTTTAAAACTTAAAGCAGATGATGAAAACGACTTAAAAGTTTTCGCAGCTTATTTACAAGATAGTTTAACCAATCCAAGCGACGTCAAATTTTTAAAAAAAAACAAATCCTTCATTTGTCTATTCAACAGATTTATGTGGGAGGATGCTGAAAAAGGCGTGTTTAGAGATAATAAAAGAATTAGATCGGCTTTAAAAATTAATGATGTTTTATCTGTAAGGTCAAAAAAAATTAATGTTAGACAAAAAAATAAGATATTAGAGTTTTTAACAATTAATATTACAGAAGATAAAAATAAAAATTTTAATATTAACCTTTTATTTTCCGACAATATTACTATATCAGTTGTTGCTGAAACGATTAATGCAACTTTAGAAGATTTTTCTGATAGTTGGAAAACTAAAGTAAAACCAATACATAGAATTTGATGAAAGTTTTAAATACAAAAAATAAAAATTTTAAAAAAAATTTTGAGTTAATTTTAAATTCAAAAAGAAATCAATCGGGTGACAACACCACAATAGTTAAAAAAATATTAAAAGATATTAATAGAGATGGTGATAAATCTTTATTAAAATACACAAAAAAATTTGATAAAATTAATTTAACTCCAAGCAGAATTCAATTAAGCAAGAATGAGATTAATAAGCACATAAAAACTTTAGACTCTAATATTAAAAAATCAATTGATGTAGCATTTGATAGAATTAAAAATTTTCACAAAAGACAAATAACTAAAGGGTTCAAATTTAAAGATAAGTATGGAAATCAACTTGGCTATAAAATAAATCCATTGGAAAAAATTGGAGTTTATGTACCAGGTGGAACGGCAAGCTATCCAAGTACATTATTAATGAATTCTATACCTGCGATAGTTGCGGGTGTAAAAAATATTTATTGTATGATGCCCACTCCAAACGGAAATATAAATGCAGGAGTTTTATATGCTGCAAAAAAATGTAAGATTAAATCGATTTTTAGAGTTGGTGGCGCGCAAGCAATTGGAGCCCTAACTTATGGAACAAAATCAATTCCAAAGGTCGATAAGATTGTAGGTCCAGGAAATATTTTTGTGGCAACAGCCAAAAAGGAAGTTTTTGGAACAGTGGGTATTGATATGGTTGCAGGACCGTCTGAAATAACAGTTGTAGCCAATGATACCAATAGAGCTGATTGGACCGCAATAGATTTATTATCACAAGCTGAACATGACGTGTTATCTCAATCAATATTAGTAACCACTAGTGTAAAATTTGCTGAAAAAGTTATTAATGCTTTGAGTAAAGAAATTAAAAAGTTACCTCGTAAAAAAATTGCATCTATGAGTTTAAAGAAATTTGGATGTATTATTATTTGTAAAAATAATAATGAAATTATTGATATAGTTAATCAAATAGCTCCAGAACACTTGGAAATAAAAATTAAAAAATCTGAACAACTTGAAAAAAAAATAACTAATGCTGGATCAATTTTTTTAGGAGAATATAGTCCTGAAGCAATAGGAGATTACTTAGCAGGACCCAACCATGTTCTTCCAACCTCTGGTTCAGCTAGATTCGCTTCAGGTTTATCTGTAAATGATTTTTTAAAAAGAACTTCATTAATTAAATGCTCTAAAAGAGGCGTTGAAAAAATTGGACAAATGGCTATAAACCTTGCAAATTATGAAGGCTTGCATGCACATGCTATGTCAGTCAAAAAAAGATTAGGAAATTAATGGCTAAAGAAGAAATGATAGAGTTTAAAGGGAAAGTAACCGAGTTACTTCCTAATGCTACATTTAGAGTTAAATTAGAAAATGATCATGAAATTTTAGCCCATACCTCTGGGAAACTAAGAAAAAATAGAATTAGAGTTTTAGCAGGTGATACCGTTTTAGTAGAGGTAACGCCATATGACCTTACAAAAGGTAGAATAACTTTTAGGCTTAAATAAATATTTTTGATCCCAAAATTAATTTTAGCTAGCGCATCTCCAAGAAGACTAGAATTACTCAAAAATGCAAACATCAACCCTGACATTATTCATCCAGCAAATATTGACGAAACTATTAAAAAAAAAGAAAAATCAAATTTTTATTTAAAGAGGATCAGCCTAGAAAAAGCTTTGAATGTACAAGAAAAGTATAAAGAAGACATTATTTTAGCAGCTGATACCATTGTCTCTACTAACCAAAAAATTATAGGAAAGCCCATAGATGATAAAGAAGCGGTAAAAACCTTAAAGTTTTTATCTGGTAGAAATCACAATGTCAAAACAGGAATTTGCGTCTTATTTAAAAATAAAAAAAAATTTAAAATTGTCAGTACCAAAATAAAATTTAAATCACTCCATCAAAAAGAAATTGATGATTATATAAAAACTAAAGAATGGATAGATAAAGCAGGGTCATACGCCATTCAAGGATACGCAGAAAGATTTATAATTAAAATTATTGGTTCTTACTCAAATGTTGTTGGCCTACCGCTATATGAAACAATTAATATGCTTAAAAGTGTTAAGAATTTTTAATTGATTAATTGATTAATTTATGAAAAAAGCCTTTTTGTTGGTCTCGTAGCTCAGTTGGTAGAGCAGAGCCCTGAAAAGGCTTGTGTCGCTGGTTCAATTCCAGCCGAGACCACCACGTAACACTTGAAATTTTTTTTAATATATTTATTAACCTTAAAAATGAAAAATATAGTTTTAAAACATTCTCATCATCATTTTCATGCTAAGCATGGGCTTGGCAATTAACTATATATTTAACAAATAAATAATAATATAAACTTTAACAAATGCAGCTGTAGCTCAGTTAGTTAGAGCGCCTGTCTGTGGAACAGGAGGTCGTTGGTGCAACTCCAACCAGCTGTACCAAAATAATGAATAAAAAAATAAGTAAGCCGCCCGTCGATTTACCAGGTGGCTTTATCGATAGAAAAGAAAAAGAACTGGTTATAAGAGATTTCTTAATTAAGCAGATTAAGGAAGTTATGACAAAATATGGCTTTGAGTTTTTAGAAACGCCAAGTTTTGAATATACTGAAAGTTTAGGTAAATTTTTGCCAGATAAAGATAGACCATCAGAAGGTGTATTTTCTTTTGAAGATAGTAAAAAGTGGTTATCGTTAAGATATGATTTAACGGCACCCCTTGCACGTTTTACTGCAAAAAATTTTGATAATCTGCCACGTCCTTTTAAGCGATATCAGTTGGGTACAGTATGGAGAAATGAAAAACCTGGACCAGGTCGTTTTAGAGAATTTTTACAATTTGATGCTGATTATGTTGGAACAAGTAATTTATTAGCAGATAGTGAATTATGCGTTTTGATTTCAGAAATTTTAGAAAAATGTGGTTTAGCAAATAATGAATTTAATATTAAAATTTCAAATCGAAAATTATCAAAAGGGTTATTAGAAGAGCTAAATATTACTGATCAAAATCAACAATCAATCTCATTAAGAGCCATTGATAAATTAGATCGAGTTGGAATTGAAGGAGTAAGATTATTGCTTGGCAAAGGTAGAAAAGATAAATCAGGTGATTTCACTGATGGTGCACAGCTAGAAGAAAACCAAATTAAAAAAATTATAGAATTTTTAAACTCAAAAGACCTTAATCAACTTGAACAAATTGGATGTAAAAATAAACTATTTGAAGAAGGAATTAACGAATTAAAGCAAATAATTAAAAACTTTGATTTTTTTAAATTTAATAATTTTAAAATTGATCCAACTGTAGTTCGAGGTCTTGAATACTATACTGGACCAATTTTTGAAGCTGAACTTACTTTTAAAGTTAAAAATGAAAAGGGAGCGGAAATTGAATTTGGCTCTATTGGTGGCGGTGGACGATACGATGATTTAGTAAAAAGATTTAAAAATCAAGAGTGTCCGGCAACTGGAATTTCTATTGGCTTAGATCGCTTGTTATATGCATTAAATCAAAAAAATATTTTTAATTTTAATCAAAAGAGTCCAGTTTTAATTTGTGTATTAGATGAAAAGTATATGGATTATTATTTTAAAATTTTAAATTTATTAAGATTAAATAACATTAATTCTGAAATTTATTCAGGATCTTCTAACTTTAAAGCTCAATTGAAATATGCAGATAAACGAAATTGTAAATATGTAATTATTTGTGGAGAAGATGAGGTTTCAAAAGAACTTATAACGCTTAAAAATTTAGTAATAGGAAGCAAAGTATCTGAAGATATTAAATCCAGGGAGGACTGGACTCAATCCAAAGATGCACAAAAGACTTTTGCTTTTTCAAATTTATTAAAAGAGATATCTAAATAAAGATGTCAAAAGCTTTAATAAATAAAAAAAATAAAGAAAATATTTCAAAAAAAATATTAAATATTTTCAAAAAAAAAGGTTTTGATTTTATTGATCTTGATATTGTCATAGATACGGATCTTCTTACCAGGCGTTCTGGGGAAGGTTTTAAAAAATATGCTTTAAATTTTAGGGATAAGTCTGGAAAAGAAATTAGTCTAAGACCGGATTTAACAATTGCCACTGCAATTCAATATATACAAAGTAAAAAAACAGGAACTGCAAAACTGTCATATTTTGGATCAGCTTTTCGATTGAACAAAAAAGGCGATTTAAATGTTTTTGATCAAATTGGATGCGAAATAATTAATTCTAAATCATCACCTGAATATTTAGTTTTATCTACAGTTTTATCTGTATTTAAAAAATTTAAAAAAAACAAAATTACAGTAAATGACTTGGGCCTATTCCAGGGTTTAATTAATTCTTTAAATTTACCTCATAGATGGAAACTAAGATTAATAAGGCATTACTCTAGAAAAGAATATTTTGATGAACTCTTAAAGCGACTAGATACTAATTACGATTTAGATAATGAAAAAATCAAAATTGATTATGACAGGTTAGAAGTTTTAAAAAAAATGGATTTCAATAAAATGATTGGCAGTCGTTCAGTTAAAGAAATTATTGAAAGATTTGAAAAGAAAATAAAAGACCCAAGAGATAATTTTAAGGGAAGCCAAAGTGTTAAAATTATTAAAGATTTTTTAAAACTAAATATGCCTTTGAGTAAATCAGCAAACATTATAAAAAAATTTGTTGAAAAAAATAATTTAAAAATAAAAAACATTAGTCAAATTTTACTAAAATTGAATAATTTAAATAAAAAATTAGGTCTTAATAAAGATATTATCTTCGATACTAAGTTTGGAAGAGAAACTCAATATTATACTGGTTTTGCCTTTTCAGTTTGTAGACAAAATAAAGAATTAGCAAGAGGGGGTGAATATAATAATTTAATTAAAACATTAGGTGGAAAACAAACCCCAGCCTTTGGTGCTGCAATATATTTAAACCAACTGATATGAATAAAATAAAATTAGGATTACCTAGTAAAGGAAGGCTAAAAGATGAAAGCATAAAATTGTTTTCTTCAAAAAATTTAAATATTCAAAATACAAATTCTAGAAATTATTTTTTTAATTTTGAGGAAAATGATAATTTTGATGGTATTTTTTTACACGCTAGAGAGATTATCGAGAGAATTAGCGATGGGACTCTAGATGCGGGTATATCAGGTTTAGATCTTTTGATGGAGCTTCCAGATGAGTATCAAAATAATATTAAAATTTTAAAAAAATTAGATTTTGGTTTTGCTGATTTAGTTGTGGCCGTTCCTAATGATTGGCTGGATATACAAAACATTGCAGATTTAGAAGAAGTTAGTTTTGAATTTAAAGAAAAGTATAATCGAAGAATGAGAGTGGCTACAAAGTACCCAAAATTAACTGAAGAATTTTTATTATCTAGAGGCGTAATCGAGTTTAAAATAGTTGGAAGTTTGGGAGCTACAGAATCTTATCCTTTTACAGGTTCTGCTGAATTAATAACTGATATTACTTCAACTGGTTCAACACTAAAAGAAAATAACTTAAGAATAATTTCTGATGGAAAAATACTAAAAAGTTCAGCTTGTTTACTTGTTTCGAAAAAGTTTAAAGGAAAAGAGTTAGATATATTTAGATAAAAAAAAAGCCCGGCAAATACCGGGCTTTTTTGAATTCGGTTTGGAATTACATTCCCATTCCGCCCATGCCAGGCATTCCGCCACCCATAGGAGGCATACCGCCAGCAGAACCAGAATCTTTATCATCAGGCTTATCTGCAATCATTGCTTCTGTCGTGATTAATAAACTAGCAATAGAAGCAGCATCCTGAAGAGCTGTTCGTACAACTTTTGTAGGATCAATAATTCCTT
>VTPE01000036.1 GCA_008638005.1 Pelagibacteraceae bacterium
ATAAATCAATTAAAATTTTAAAAGTAATTGCAGATGCAGTTTACAAAAAATTTAATACTAACAACATCCAAGCTAATAAACCTGAGGGGGGCTTTTATATTATGCCAGATTTTACAAATCTGCTTTCGCATAAGTTTAAAAGTTCAAAAGAATTTTGTAAGTTACTATTAGAAGAAACGGGTGTTGCAGTTTTGCCTGGAACTGATTTTGGTTTTCCAGAAGAAAAACTGTTATTTAGATTTAGTTTTGTTGATTTTGACGGCGCTAAATTTTTAAAAGTTGAAGATAAAGAAATTTCTGAAGATAATTTAAAAAACTATGCTCCTAAAATCCTTGAAGGTGTTGAAAAAATTCTAGATTTTACAAAAAAACATAGCTAATCAGCGGTTGATAACAAATCTAGCTTATAGTAGTTTCGCAAAAAACTTAATTAACTAAGGGGGACATTAATGAAAAAGCTATTTGCTTCTTTCTTATCGGCTTTAGCAATTCTTACATTTAGTTTACCATTCAGTTCATCTGTAAAATCTGCAGAATTTTTTACAATTGGAACGGGTGGAGCAACTGGAGTTTATTTCCAAGTTGGTAACGCTATTTGTAAAATGGTTGCAAAGCTTCAATCTGCCGAGCACGGTAGAAAAAAAGGAACTGACAAAGCGTACAGATGTGCGGCTCCATCTTCAGGTGGTTCAACATATAATATTGGTCAGATCCAACAAGGCGAGTTTCAATTTGGTGTAGCTCAGTCTGACTGGCAGTATCACGCTTATAACGGTACAAAGCCAGATAAAGTAAAACCTTTTAATGATCTAAGAGCAGTATTTTCTGCTCACCCAGAGCCTTTCCAAATTATTGCGAGAAAAGGTTCTAAGATCAAAGATTGGAATTCTTTAAAAGGAAAAAAAGTTAACATTGGTAACCCAGGTTCTGGTCAAAGAGGAACTTTTGAAGTGCTAATGGAATCTCACGGAGTAAACAAAAGTTACTTTGGTTCGACTTCTGAGTTAACTTCATCTGAGCAATCAGGTGCACTTTGTGATAAAAAAATTGATGCTTATGGTTATACTGTAGGTGTACCGAATGCTGGTGTTGCTCAAGCAACAGATGGTTGTGGTGCTTACATTATCAATTTAACAACTCCACAAGTTAAAAAGCTAGTAGCGGATAACCCGTTCTATGCTTTTGCGTCTATTCCAAAAGGAACTTACAAAACTTCTAAAAAAGATGTAACGACTTTTGGTGTGATGGCATCAGTTGTATCAAGTGCAAGTGTTTCTGATGAAATGGTATACAGTGTAGTAAAAGCTGTTTTTGAAAACTTAGATGATTTCAAAAAACAACATCCTGCATTTGCAAACCTTGATCCTAAAAAAATGATCAAAGATGGTTTGTCTGCACCATTACATCCAGGAGCAGTCAAGTATTATAAAGAAAAAGGCTTAATGTAAGTCTTTTAAATTTAAAGGCCCAGTTGATTAACTGGGCCTTTTTTTTATACTTCAAATCATGGATAGCGATAAAGTTCATGTCACCCCAGATGAGTTAAAAAACATTGACGATGAAGGGGGTGTAAAAAGAAATCTCTCAGGTTTTCATTTAAAACTCGTTGCTGGTATTGCGATTTGCTGGACCCTTTTTCAATTATGGTATGCAAGTCCATTACCTTTTATTCTTAACTTTGGAATTTTTATTGATCTGCCAGCTAGAGCGATTCACTTAGCTTTTGCGTTAGTTTTATGTTTTTTAATTTACCCTTCAAACAAATCTAAAACTGATCAGCCTATAAAAATTTATGATTATCTTTTTATTGGATTATCTATTCTTGCAACGTTTTATATTGTTATTGATTATGAAGGGCTCGTTAACCGACAAGGGATTTTAGCTAATATTAATTTATTCGGATATGAAATTCCTTATGAGGTAATTTTAGGTGCCATAGGTATGGTTTTGTTACTTGAGGCAACGAGAAGAGCCATTGGTCTTCCTCTTGTTTGTATTGCGGTTCTCTTTATTATTTTTTCTCTTTTTGGTCAGCAAATGCCTGATCTTATTGCTCATGCGGGTTTATCGATTACAAGATTAGTTGGCTACCATTGGCTAAGTGGTGAGGCTATATTTGGAATTCCTATTAGTGTTTCAGTAAGCTTTATTTTTCTATTTGTTTTATTTGGATCTATTTTAGATGCTGCAGGAGGTGGAAAATATTTTTTAAATTTAGCATTTGCGCTTGTTGGAAAAATGCGAGGAGGTCCTGCAAAAGCAGCTATTTTAGCATCAGGATTAACTGGTATGATTTCAGGTTCATCCGTTGCAAATACAGTAACAACAGGAACTTTTACTATTCCTATTATGAAAAAAACTGGACTTCCGGCTGTTAAAGCTGGGGCAATTGAAGTTGCCGCTTCAGTTAATGGTCAAATTATGCCACCAATTATGGGAGCTGCTGCTTTTGTGATGGCAGAACTTCTTGGGATACCTTATTTAACTGTGGTTACCCATGCATTTTTACCAGCTGTTATTTCTTACATTGCATTATTTTACATTTCTCACATTGAAGCTTTAAAACTTGATTTAAAAGGATTATCTGAAAAAGATATTCCACCATTAAAACAAACTTTTTTAAGTGGAATACATTTTTTAATACCGATTGGCGTTTTAATTTACCTTCTACTTGTTATGAACTGGACAGCAGCATCAGCTGTTTTTTATTCTATTTTCTCTTTAATTTTTATTATTTTAATCAGCGAAATAATGACTTGTCGAAAAGAAGGTCAATCCATTCAATTAGGTTTAGTTCAAGCCTTTAATAAAGTTATCACAGGTTTTGAAAAAGGTGCGGTTAATATGATTAGTGTTGGAATTGCTATTGCAACTGCAGGAATTATTGTTGGAGCAGTATCTTCAACCGGATTATCAAACAATTTAATTATTGTAGTAGAGGCCATTTCTGGTGGAAACATTATTTATTTATTAGGTTTAACTGCATTTCTTTGTATTGTTTTAGGTATGGGGCTACCAACCACTGCAAATTATTTAGTGGTTGCAGCTCTAATGGCAAACGTTGTTGTTGAGGTTGGTGGTGCATCTGGTTATGTGTTTCCGTTAATTGCAGTTCATCTCTACGTTTTTTATTATGGATTAATGGCTGATGTGACGCCCCCAGTTGGACTTGCATCTTATGCAGCGGCTGCCATCTCAAGAGCTGATCCTATTAAAACTGGAATTCAGGCATTTTGGTATAGTTTAAGAACAGGAATTTTACCGATCGTATTTATTTTTAATAATGAATTATTATTAATTGGTGTTGAAGATTGGTTCCATGCGTTAATTGTTATGGTTACCTCATTGATTGCAATTCTTGCATTTACTTCTGCCACGCAAGGTTGGTTTGTTAATAAACTAAGATGGTTTGAAATTATTATCTTCCTAGTCATTTCCATGGCTCTATTTAGGCCAGGTTTTATTATGGATCAGTTTTCACCTGAATTTAATCAAGTACAACTTAATACAAATTCTATTAATGAATTTAAATTTAACAAAGATCAAAATGTACAGATCAAAATCACAAGACAAACAGCCTACGGACCAAGATATAAAATGTTTGAAATTAAAAAAAATGAAATTGAGAATAATTTTTCAATTGAAGAATTTGGTATCAATGTAGCAACTCAAGATAATCAAATTATTATTGATACTTTGAAATGGAATGGTGAAGCTAAGAAAAAAGGATTAGAAACAGGTGATATTATAAATGAAATTAGAATAGAGAATATTGATAGACCTAATAAAGATTGGGTTTATCCATTTGCGCTTATCTTTTTGGGTTTTGCGGGATACTATAATTACAGAAAAAAAGCTTAAGACTTGTATTTATCTTCAATTTTATAATACTCATTAAATCCAACAACATCTCTTAGATCTTCAAATTTAGAAACATTAGTATTATATTTTCTATTTTTAATATTATTTAAACTTTCTTGCATTGTTTTTACTGAAGCACTCATTAGTGTGAGCGGAAGAACTGCAATCTTAAAACCAATATCTTCTAGTTCATTAATTTCTAAAAGAGGTGTTTCGCCATCCTCAATTAAATTGATCATGTGATAACCCGGCACTTCTTTAATTACTGTTTTCATGTCTTCTTTTGATTTAATAGCTTCAACAAACAATAAATCAGCACCTAGTTCCTTAAACATATTCATTCGATCAATTGCATCTTTCAGTCCTCTTGTTGCAATCGCATCCGTTCTTGCCATAACTAAAATATCTTTTTCACCATTAATTTTACTTGCATCAGCTGCTGCTTTTATTCTTGATTTTGCTTCTTCCAGATCAACAACATCTTTTCCTTTAGTATGACCACATTTTTTTGGCCATTTTTGATCTTCAATCATAATTGCAGCCGCACCGGCATCAGCATAACCTCTTACCGTTCTAAAAATATTACCAGCATTTCCCCAGCCAGTATCACCGTCAAACAGAAAAGGAATTGATGTAATATTTGAAATATTTCTTACTTGGTCTTGCATCTCTGTATATGAAATTAAACCAGTATCAGGCATTCCAAGACGGGTGGAAGAAACACAAAAACCTGACATAAAACCAGCTTTAATTCCTGAATGTTCAATTAATTTAGCTGATAAAGCATCATAGCACCCTGGAAGGGTAACTAGCTTTTCGTTATCTAAAAGTTGTTTAAGCTCTTGAGATCTTTTTTTTGAATTTAATGAATTGAATAAGGTCATAGTTTAAACGGAATATATAGCGCAATATCTGGGAAAAAGTAAATAACTAAAACTGCAAACATCATAATCAATACAAAGGGAGCTACACCTTTTCCAATTTCTTCCATTTTGGCTTTTCCAATGGCCTGAAGAACATAAATGTTTAATCCAACAGGAGGAGTAATTAATGCACACTCAATCATAATTGTAAAAATGATACCAAACCAAATAATATCAATATTCATAGCTGCAATCGATAATGAAAAAATCGGCATCATAATTAAAATTAAAGATAACGTTTCCATAATAAAACCTAAAATTAAAAGCGTTATACAAACGACTAAAATAAACATGCCCTGCTCATTAATATTCGTTACTATAAAACCAGAAATATCTTGTGGTATTCTATAAAGTGAAATCGCCTTACCAAAAATCTTTGCGCCAGCAATGATAATAAAAATCGTTACTGTTGTTTTCATGGTGTCCAGACCAGCTTGGATGAAACCTTTTAGGTCTATTCTTTTCTTCACAACAACATAGATAAATGAAATTAAAAAACCAATACCACCCGCTTCTGTTGGGGTATAAATTCCTGCATAAATACCCCCAAGCATGATAAATGCCATTAGTAAAATGGGTAAGCCTTTTTTTGTATATTCAATTTTTTCTTCTCTTGTACTTTTTACATTTTGAACTTCTTTGTTAAAAACTAATACGTAAAAAATAGAAAAAATTATAAAAAAAAGTGCAAGCATGATCCCGGGACCAATCCCAGCTAAAAACATTGTTAAAACAGATTCCTCAACAACAAACGCATAAACAATCATCGGAATTGAAGGGGGTATTAAAATTCCTAATGTTCCACCCGCTGCCAAAATTCCTAGCGTGAAGTTTCGATGATATCCTCTCTTAATCATTGCCGGAAAAGCAACCGTTGATATCGTAGCAGCAGTTGCAACTGAAGATCCTGAAATTGCCGCAAAAATACTGCATGATACAATGGTAGCAATTGCTAAACCACCTGGAAAATTCCCGACCCAACTTTGGGCAAAATTAAATAAATCTTCACCTACGCCTGCTTTTAATAAAATATTCGACATCATTAAAAACATAGGAACTGCAAGTAAAATAAAGTTATCTCCAACGCTATAAAAAGTTTGGGGTAACATCATTGGAGAAATATCTCCCAATAACATTAATGATAAACCTATCGAACCAAGAGCAAATGCAATGGGAACACCTAAAAATAAAATAAAAAATAAAGAAAAAATAATTATAAAAACGGTCATGTTTTTATTAGACCTTTAATGGACTGAAAAATTTCAATTATAAGTCTTACTAATAACATTCCAAAACAAATAGGAATGGCATATTCGGTTAAAAAAGAAGGTAAATCTAAAATAGTGGAACTTGTTCTGCCTACTACAAAAGAGTCATGGGCTATTAACCATCCATAATAAACGACAAATGAACTAAAAAAAATCATTACTGATAATGACAAAAAGTCTAAAATTTTTTTTGTCTTATCACCAACCCGGTCATAAATGACAGTTATTCGAATAAAATCTTTATGGTGAAACGAATAAGTCATTGCTAAATATGTTGCCCATATTTGAAGAAAAGTTGATATCTCATTAACCCAAACTGTCGGTGCATTAAAAATGTAACGTGATATCACCTCATAAGAAACAATGAATCCGATTGTAATAAAACAAGCAGAAGCTAGATAACCAGAATATTTAATAATTTTGTCCAAGATTTTTTAATCTGTCCCATCTTTTAAGATGGGACAGAGAATTAAATTATAGTTTTTTAGCTTCTTTGACTAATTGATCGCCAACTCCGCCTTTACCACCAGTTCTTGATATAAAATCATCAATAACTGATGCAGAAGCTTTTTTAAGTGCATTAAGTTCTGAATTTGAAAGTTTTACAATTTTCATTCCATTTTCTTTTGCAACTTTGTAAGCTCCAGCTTCAATATTCGCCATATCATCTCTTACTGCTTTCTCAGCAATTTTTGACGCTTCTTGAATAGCTTGTTTTTGTTTAGAATTTAATTTGTTGTACCATTTTTGATTAACAACTAATAAAAATTCAATATCACCGTGATTAGTCACAGTTAGGGTATCCATCACTTGATATAATTTTCTTGATTTAACCCCTGATACACCGGTCATACCTGCATCAACTGTTCCTCTTTGATAAGCAAGGTACTGCTCTGAACCTGATATTAAAGTTGGTTTACCACCTAGAGAAGATACAAATGCTCCTAAAGTTTTACCAAAAACTCTGACTTTCTTGTTTTTAAAATCATCCGGAGTTTTCATAGGTTTACCATTTGATAACATCACTGCCGCTCCATAAGCTTGATAATAAAGTGGCATAGCTCCCGTCTTTGCAATTGCCGGGTCTAAGATAGATCTAATTTTAGATCCTTGAGCTGTAGCTTTTCTAACTTTTGATTCATTATCGAATAAAAAAGGTAAGTAAAAAACATCAACCTCAGGATTAGTTCCTGCAAACCTTGTAATTGATGCTACACCCGCTTCAATGGCTCCAGATCCAACTGCTTGTGGAACCTCTTTATCTTTATAAAGCTGAGCTGAGTCATAGATTTCAACTTTAATGTCTGACCTTTTTTCTAATTCCTTTTTAAAAACTAACAAGTTTTGACCTAAGTGAGCTTTTAAAGGAAGTTGTAAAGTTATTCTCATTTTAGTTTCTGCAAAAGATGCTGATGCAAATGAAACTAAAATGAATGTAAGAAATATTTTTCTTAATATTTTCATTTATCCCCCTTGTTTAAATAAAAGTATTAAATATTTTTTTTAATTTAAAGACAAGATTTATCTTTTCCAAGGATGATCTAAATTTGATTGAAATTGGTAAGTTTTTAAAGCATCCTCTAATTTATCTAAAGATATTTTGCGCTCTTCAAATAAAGAAAAGAGCGATTCAATAATGATATGCTTGTAATCAATTTCAAAAAAATCTCTTAGATTGTCCCTGGTATCACTCCTCCCAAACCCGTCTGTTCCCATTGGAACAAACTTATTAGTGCAGTAACTTGAAATCATTTGAGCATAAGCTCTCACATAATCTGATGTTGCAATGATAGGATCATCATTATTACCTAATATTTCTTCTAAGTGATTTTTTTTAATTTTAGATGGGTTGTAAAGATTATGTCTTTTAGTTTCTCTACAATTCTTTTCTAACTCAGTATAACTTGTAATACTAAATAATTTTGATCCAATACCATATTCATTCTTTAAAACTTCGCTTGCTTTTATACATTCTCTAAAAATTGGTCCTGAACCCATCAAATTAATATTAATGTTATCATTAGTATTATCTTTGAATAAATAGCCACCTTTCATTACATCTTCTTTATTTGATAAATTGATTTCAGGATGAGAGTATTTTTCATTATAGACAGTTAAATAATAAAACTCGTCAATTTGATCTTGCATCATCCTTCTCATTCCTTCGTCAAAAATAATTGCGAGTTCATTTGCAAAACAAGGATCATAAGATCGTAAGTTTGAAATTGTAGATGCAAATAAATGACTTTGTCCGTCTTGATGTTGTAATCCTTCACCTGATAAAGTTGTTCGACCAGCCGTTGCACCAATTAAAAATCCTCTAGGCATTTGATCAGCGGCTGCCCAAATCAAATCGCCAACTCTTTGAAAGCCAAACATTGAATAAAAAATATAAAAAGGCATCATTGGAAAACTATGATTGCTATAACTTGTGGCCGCTGCACTCCATGATGCAATGGCTCCCGCTTCATTAATACCCTCTTCTAACAACTGACCATCTTTTGACTCAAGATATTTTAAAATAGAAGTTGAGTCCTCTGGTTCATATAACTGACCCTTTGGAGAATAAATTCCAATTTGACTAAATAAATTAGCCATACCAAAGGTTCTTGCTTCATCCGCAACAATTGGAACAACTTTTGGCCCAAGCATTTTATGTTTCAAAACACTCCCTAAAGATCTAATCACAGATGTTGTTGTAGAATATTCACGATCGCTTTTTTCAATTAAAAATTTTGAATGTTCTTCAAGCTTCGGTACAGAAATTGAAGTTTTTAAAAACTTTCTCTCTGGTATGAATCCACCAAGTC
>VTPE01000005.1 GCA_008638005.1 Pelagibacteraceae bacterium
AGAAATTAATTTCAGAAAAGAATATATTAAAAAAGATATACGTTAAGAATAAATTGGTTAATATCGTGGTTAAATAAAAATGAAAAAAACTTTTTATATATTCTTTGTTTTATTACTTACATCATGTGGATTCTCGCCAATATTGAAGAATGTAGATTTAAGTAGCGTTAAAATTAATAAAATAGATTTTGAAGGACCAAGCGGTCTAACCTATTATCTTAAAAGTAATTTAAATATTCCTGTAGAGCAAAATCTGAAAAATGCTTACTCACTGAAATTAAATATCAACGAAAGCTCTTCATCTGTCACTAAAGATACAGCAGGAATAACTACGGAAGAACGTGTGTCAGTTACAATTAATTTTCAAATATTTGATAAAGAAAATAAGTTAATTGGCAGTGAAAGTTTAAGTGATAGCAGGGTAATAAGTGTAACAAATAATGTTTCTACAGATGATGAAGTAAAAAGAATTGAAAAAGAAAATATTATTACCAATTTAATACAACAGTTAACATTTGCAATTCGAGCACAAATAATTTCTAGCCAGCAATGATCATTAAAAGTTTTTCACTTAATTACGAAAAACTTTTCGAAGATTATAAAATCATTCATGTATATGGAGAAAATTTTCATTTAAAAAATGAAATTATTAATAAGGTATCAAATATTTACAAAAAAAATGATTATAAAGTAAGAATTATTAAAGAGGATGCTCTGAAAAGTAATGTTGAAATTTTAGATCAATATCTAAATCAAGATAGTTTATTTGGAGAAAAAGAAATTTTAGTAATAGAAGATGCAACTGATAAATTATTAGATTATATTAAATTAGAAGAATTAGAGAAAAAATTAATATTAATCTCTGAAAATTTACAAAAAAAAAGTGCATTAAGAAATATCTCAGAAAAACAATCCTTTATAGCTTGTGTTGCTTGCTATGATGATGATGAGAAATCACTTCAATCGTTACTACGAAATGGTTTGGCTTCTCTTGGAGTTAAGGTGCCATCAGAAACAATTGATCAACTATTCAATATTAATAAGCTTAATAGAAATGATATTAACAGTGGATTAGAAAAATTATCTTTAATTACTAAAGATAAAAAAATTGATAATGAAACGTTATCAGCATTTTTTAACACTACATCTTCATTTGATAGTTTTGAAATATCAAATGCGTTGCTCATGGGTGATAAGAAATCTTTAAATAAAATTCTTTCTAGCTTTTATCATTTTACAATAAATTTTAATGAAATCCTTGGACCCCTTAAATATAAAATTAATAAATTAATAGATATCTACCAATTCAATGAAAATGAAAAAAATTTAACAAACATGGTAAACAATTATAAGCCACCTATTTTTTGGAAAGAAAAAACTATTGTTCAAAATCAACTAAATCGTTGGACAGTTGATGAGCTTGATCTTCTACTAGATAAGATAAACGATATCGAAATTACCTGTAAATTAAATTACGAAATTTCTGAGACAATTTTTAATAAATTTATGTTAGATATTGTGTCAAAAAAAGTTCTGACTAATACGTATTTTTAATTTTATCAATCAAGCTATTTAATTGATCTAAGTCTTTATACTCAAAAAAGATTTTTCCCTTATTATTTTTTTTATTCTCAATAATAACTTTCATTCCTGTTTTTTGTTCTAAAGAAATTTCAAGATCTTTAATATTTGGATCAACATTTCTAATTTTAATTTTTTTAAAGCTCTCAAAGTTTTTTTTACTTAATAATTCAGCCTGTCTTACAGATAAGTTTTTGTTCACTATCTCTTTTGCTAGGGCAATATTATTATTCACATCTATTAACGACCTTGCGTGGCCAGGTGTAAGCAATCCATTGATTACCATTGACTGTATTGTCTCTGGTAGCTTTTTAAGTCTTAAAGTATTGGCTATATATGCCCTACTTTTACCCACCATTTCTGCGATTTTATCCTGGGTATACTGGAATTTATCAATTAATGTCTGGTAACCATCAGCTTCTTCTAAGGCATTAAGACCCTCTCGCTGAACGTTTTCTAATACAGCAAATTCTGCAGCTAATTCATCATCCGCTTCAAGCAAAACAGTTGGAACTTCATGCATCTGTGCTAGTTGAGCTGCTCTCCATCTTCTCTCTCCAGCTATGATTTCAAATTTTCCATCTGAAGTTTTTCGAACTGCAATAGGCTGTATGATACCTCTTGCTTTTATTGAAGAGGCTAATTCATCGAGTTGTTTTTTTTCAAAATTTTTTCTAGGCTGAAACTGATTTGGTACTAGAAGATGAATAGGAGTTTTTTCAGTTTTGAAATCTGAGAAATTATTATTCTGATCTTTGCTATTTTTTTTATCTCCATCACCCAATAATGCAGATAAACCTCTTCCTAGTCCTTTAGTTTTAATCATGCAGCCTCTATATCTAAATCTTTTTGACTTAAAATTTCATTTGATAATTCTTTATAAGCAACAGATCCTGTACTATTTTCGTCATAAAGAATAACTGGTAATCCGTGAGATGGTGCTTCTGATATTCTAACGTTTCTTGGTATGACTGTTTTATAAACTTTTGAACCAAAATATTTTCTAGCCTCTTCCTCTACTTGTCCAGAAAGTTTATTTCTCTTATCAAACATAGTTAAAATCACACCCTGTATTATTAAGTTAGGATTTAAACTTTGCTTAACGCGTTCAATGGTTTTAATTAATTGAGAAACCCCCTCTAAGGCAAAAAATTCAGTTTGAAGTGGGATAATGACACTGTCTGAAGCAACTAATGACAT
Organism: Pelagibacteraceae bacterium; assembly: GCA_008638005.1. Lineage (GTDB taxonomy): Bacteria > Pseudomonadota > Alphaproteobacteria > Pelagibacterales > Pelagibacteraceae > HIMB114. The sequence continues at coordinate 2,782 of VTPE01000005.1, forward strand.
AATTGTGAGTAAACTTAATGATGGCGGGCAATCTATAAGTATTTGATTATATTGACTTTTTTGTTTAATTTGTTGAATTACCTCTTTTAAATAAAAAGCTCTCTTACTTTCGCTTGCTACCTCTGTTTCAAAACCAGAAAGTTCTACATTTGCACAAATAATATCCAAATTTTCATTTAATGTATTAATAGCAAAATCATTTGGATCACTATTCCTGTTAACTAAAAATTCATAAATAGTCTTTTCTCTTTTATCGATATCAATTCCAAGGCCTGTTGATGCATTGCCCTGCGGATCCAAATCTATTACCAAAATTTTTTTTCCTGAGCTGGCTAATGCATATCCTAAGTTTACTGTTGATGTAGTTTTGCCAACCCCACCCTTTTGATTTATAATTGAAATAACTTTTGTCATTAAATTTTTGATACACCTTTTATTACAAAAACTTTCGAACTAGGATTTGTGATACTTTTATGTGACTCACAATTTATTTCAAAATATTTTTTAGCTTCATTTATTTCTTCCAGGAACTTTTCACCCTTCATCAAAATAATTTTTTTAAAATCAATGTTGGATTCAATAATAATTTCTAAAAATTCTTTCATTGGCTTAAAAGCTCTGCTTACTAATGTTGTAAAATTTTTTTTTGAAATCATCCTTACATCACAGTTATGTATTTTAATATCTAGATCAAGAAAACTATTAGCTTCATTTAAAAATTTCACTTTTTTTGGGCTTTTTTCTACTAAATGTGTTGAAAACTCTAAATTATAATCCTTTTTAATAATATCTAATATTATGCCAGGCAAACCTGCGCCAGAACCTATATCTAATATAGTTTTGTCACTTTTATCTAAATATTTGATTAATTGAGCGCAATCCACATAGTGTCTATCAATTGCTATATTCTCGCTATTTTTTGATATTAATGACATTTTTCTATTATTTTCTATTAAAAAACCATGATATTTTGATATTTTTACCAATGTTTCACGTGAAACACTCTTTTCAAAATAATTTGAACGAATCATTTAAGCAGTATGCTTAAAATTATACCTTTTAGAATATGTTAATAGAAGATTAATAGCTGATGGAGTAATACCCTCAATTCTTGATGCCTGGCCAAAAGTTTTAGGCTTTATAAGCTGTAATTTCTCTCTAATCTCATTAGATAGTCCGCTAATTTCTGAGTAGTCAATATTTTCAGGAATTTTCATGTTTTCATCTTTTTTAAATATCTTAATATCATCCTCTTGCTTGGCGTAATACCCAGAATAATGATTATCTATCTCAATTTGCTCAACAACATCTTGATCATAATCACCGAGACCAAAAATTGTTTTTAATTTATCGAAGGTAACCCCTTTGTACTTTAAAAGCTCTAAACCGTTCCTTTTAATACCATCCTTTGAGATCTTAATTCCATGTTTATCAGCCTCATTAGGAGTAAAAGACCTGGAAGATAATTGAACTTTAAGTTTATTAATATTCTCAAGTTTTTTCTTAAATTTTTGCAATCTTGACTCACTTAATATTTCTAAATCTTTCGCAATAGATGATAATCTTAAATCTGCGTTATCTGCTCTTAGAGTTAATCTGTATTCTGCTCGTGATGTAAACATACGATAAGGTTCAGCAACACCCTTTGTAATAAGATCATCGATCATAACACCTATGTATGCTTGTGACCTATCCAACGTAAATGGTTTTTTATTTTTACTTTGAAGGGCAGCGTTAATACCGGCAATTAAACCTTGAGCTGCAGCTTCTTCATAACCAGTCGTTCCATTAATTTGACCAGCTAAAAATAAAGATTTAATTTTTTTTAATTCTAAAGTGGCATTGAGCTCTCTTGGGTCAACGTAATCGTACTCGATAGCATAACCTGGTCTAATCATCTTAACATCAGATAAGCCATTGATTTTAAACAATAATTCTTCTTGTGCATCAGCTGGTAAAGACGTAGAAATACCATTTGGGTAAATTGTGTGATCATCTAATCCTTCTGGTTCTAAGAAAATTTGATGTCTTGATTTATCTTTAAATTTTACGATTTTGTCTTCAATAGATGGACAATATCTGGGGCCAACACTTTTAATATTTCCGCTGTACATAGCTGAACGTTTTAAATTTTTTTCGATAATTTTATGAACCTCATCATTTGTATAAGTCATGAAACATGAGACCTGATCAGCATTAATTTTTTTCGTATCTACTGAAAAAAAATAAGGATCATCATCTGCTTTTTGCTCTTCTAAAATTTTAAAATTAATTGTACGACCATCTAATCTTGGTGGTGTTCCAGTTTTTAATCTTGAAAGATTTAAATTAAATTTTTGTAACTGTTCACTTAAACCTTTTGTTGGATCTTCTCCGTGTCTTCCGCCTGGTTTCATCTCGTCACCAATGTGAATGACACCGTTTAAAAAAGTTCCAGTTGTTAAAACAATTTTTTTTGCTCTTAATTCTTTTCCAGACTTTAAAATCACTCCAATAATTTCATTTTCATGAAAGAGAAACTGAGTTACCGGGTCATAAAAAATACTTAAATTACAATGACTTATTAAACATTCTTTCATGTATTTTTTATATAATTTACGATCTGACTGAGTTCTAGGACCTCTAACGGCGGGTCCTCTGCTACGATTTAATAATCTAAATTGAATACCGGATGCATCTGCAACTTTTGGCATGACACCATCGAATGCATCTATTTCTCTTACAAGATGTCCTTTACCCAATCCGCCGATAGCTGGGTTACACGACATTTCACCAATCGAATTTTCATTTGTTGTAACTAAAGCAGTATTAACTTTCATACGTGCAGCAGCAGCAGCAGCTTCACAGCCAGCATGTCCAGCCCCAATTACAACAACGTCAAAATTTTCCATTGCCGGAATCTATTACCGAGAGATTATTTTACAAGGGTGATTCGACTATTTTCCGATACAAAAATCTTGAAATATTTTACCTAATATTTCTTCAACACCAATAAAGCCAACGATATGACCGAGGTTATTAGAGGCTAATCTTAACTCTTCTGCAGCTTTTTCTATTTCATCTGATTTAGAAATTTTAAGATAATCATGAAGTCTATTTGAACATTTATTTAGTAACGCCCTGTGCCTTGCTCTTGATATTAAAGTTGTTGATTGTGCAGTATCTAATTCTGATACTATTTTTTTTAGTCTAGAGTTTAATTTGGGTACTCCCATTTTATCTTTAATTGAAACTTCTAATAAATCTTTAAATTTATAATTTTTTAATTCTTTAATAATTTTTTTAGCATTAAAATTTTTTTTATCTTTTTTATTAAGAACAATTAAAGTCTTTTCTGAAATCAATTTTTGGATGTTTTTTTGCAGTTTTTTCTCCGTTCCGTCTAATATCAATATATCTAAATTGGCCTCATTACTGGCATTTAGAGCCAATTCTACACCAGTTTTTTCAATTTTATTCTTTGCGTTTCTGATACCTGCAGTATCAGTCAAAATTACAGGATAATTATTAATATGATATTTAACTTCTATAATATCTCTTGTTGTACCTTTAATGCTAGAAACAATGGCGGCTTGTCTTTTAACGAGTAAATTTAAAAAACTAGATTTACCTGCATTTGGAGGTCCTATAATTGCTATTTTAAAACCATCTCTAATAATTTCCCCCATGGTTTCGTCCAACATCTCGTCAATATCAGAAACAATAGCTTTAATTTTTTTCTCATTATCTTTTAAAATTTCTTCTGGTAAATCCTCTTCCGAAAAATCGATTGATGCTTCCGTTTTGCTCAAAACATCAAGGATAGTTTCTCTCCATTCTAAAAATTTAGGACTACTATTTTTTAGCCTTAAGGCTTGTACTCGTTGAGCTTCAGTTTCAGCTTGCAGTAAATCAGCAATTGATTCTGCTTCATAAAGATTTATTCTATTATTTTGATAGGCTGTTTTAGTGAATTCTCCAGGTTCTGCTAACCTGCAATCATTTCTTTCACCCAAATCTTCTAATAATTTATTAATAACAGCTTTACTACCATGGGTATGAAGTTCTATTAAATGATCACCCGTATAACTTTGACCTTCTGGATACCAAATTAGAATTCCTTCATCTATTAAATTTCCTTGTTGATCATAAAAAGATTTTAATAATGCTGATCTTGGTTGATCAATCACAGTTCTTGTAATTTGATTTGCAATTTGTAATGCACCTTCGCCTGAAACACGTATCACTGCAATTCCAGAAATGCCTGGTGGGGTTGATAAAGCAAAGAAATTCATGATAAAAATATATCAAATATGAAGTTAAAAGGAACTGAACTACAAATTAAAGTTTGGAAGTACTTAATGAAAATACCAAAAGGTAAAACTAAAACATATTTAGAAGTAGCAAGAGCTGTCGGTAAACCAAAAGCGGTAAGGGCAGTCGCAAATGCAATAGGAAAAAACCCTTATCCTATTAAAATCCCATGTCACAGAGTAATTCGTTCAGATGGCGGGTTAGGGGGGTATTCAGGTCCCGGAGGTATTAAAACAAAGAAAAAACTTTTAGCTTCAGAGAGATAATCCCTGATCTGCAAATTTTATAATTTCATTTTTAATATTTGGAAATTTATCTAATTGTCTAAATCCTTTTTTTCTTAAATCAGAAAATTGATTATTCTTAAGTTTAAAAATTTTTCTTATCAAATCTATTGATGAAGCAAATAAAAAATTATTTACTCTAGTTTGTCTCTCAAACTCTTCTAGTAAAGAATAATCCCCATAGTCATATCCATACTTTTTTTTACTTTTAAAAATTTCGTATAATTTTTTTATATCTCGAACAGTCATGTTCCATCCTTGACCAGCTATAGGATGTATACGATGGTTAGCATCTCCAATAATAATTTTTTTTGTTTCTATGTTCCGAATCAAAAAATTAAACTTAAGTGAAAAATTTTCAATTTTTGAATTTAATTTAATTTTTTTATAAATAGAAAAATTAGTATTTAAGTAACTTTCTAAATTTTTTTTATCTTTTAATATTTTTGATAAGTCGGAATTTTTACTTATTGACCATACAACTGAAGTTTGATTTTGAGAAACCGGTAAGAAGGCTAGGGGGCCCTCTTGTAAAAAAAATTGTCTTGAACAATTATTTAACAATTTTTCATGTTTGATTATAAATGTATAAGCATCTTCTTGATAATCCCAATTTATATTTTTTTGCTTAAAATTTTTATTAATTGTATCAATCGTTAATGCATATGGTTTTGGGTTATAAACCTTTTTAATTTTTAATTTCTTAATCTCTTTATCCAATTCTTTTGAAAGCTTATCTTTTAAAATGATATAGCTTAAAGGTACTTTTTTAGTTTTATTATAAAAAATACTATCAGGATCTAAATGGTCTTTACTATTTTCATAAAGTTTTATTGAATAAATTGAATTAGCAATTTTATCTAAATCATGAATATTGAGTTGTTTTAAAAAATTATAACTATCATGGGAAATAGATATGGATGCGATAGATTGTTGTGTTTTTAAATTTTTTTTCCCAACGAGCTCTACATCATAACCTAATCTAAATAAGGCAATAGCAGTAAGCTTACCTGTTAAACCATCACCAATTATGCCAACTTGTTGAGTATTTTTTTTATCCATTTTTTATCAATCTTATAAAAAATGTTAGAAAGTAACAAAGGTTGATTCGTTAAAAAACAAATATGCTACAAAAAATACTTAGTTTTTTAAAATTAAGATTAATAGAAACATTAGGGTTAACCATCCTAATTTTCTCAATATTCTATCTCTTTTCAATATCTACTTATTCACCAGAAAACGCCACACTTGTTACTCCTGGGAAAACAGAAGAGAATATTTTTTTAAATTATAGTTTTTATATTTCAGATTTTCTCATGCAAGCATTTGGCTTGTCATGCTTTCTTTTATTTATTAATTTTTTTGTTTGGAGCTGGTTAGTTATTATTAAAAAAAAAATATCGAATATTAGTTTTAAGCTTTTATTTATTGTCATTTATTTATGCCTTTTAACTCTTGGAACAAAAATTTTATACGACCAAAGTTTCTGGCTTCCCGATAATGGTCATGGTGGTTTTCTTGGAGGCTATTTAATTAGTTATATTCCACTTGAACTATACGAGTTTAATTCAATTATTGGATACATAACTATAAGCCTTGGGTTAATCTTTTTTATTATCAGCCTAGGTCTTAAACTTGCTGAATGGATTTTAGTATTTAAAAATTTTGGAAAAATAATTGCTTCTCCGATTAAATTTTTGAAATTAATTTTTAAAACAGCAGGCTCTATAGATCGGTCAGACCCAATAGAACCGGTAGAAGAAGAATTGGTTCCAGCTATTAATAAAAGTTACAAACCAAAGCCGATGGAGACTCAGGCGTCTCTTCCTTTAAATAATACCCCTAATGTATCTTTTAAAGTTGGGCAATTTAAATTACCTCCAACAGATTTTTTAAATACTTCAAAAATTAATAAAAATTTAGATACGCTTACAAATGATCACAAAGAGCTATCAAAATTCTTAGAAAATACGTTGTTAGACTTTGGTATTATGGGCAAAATAAAAAAAGTAAGCCCAGGTCCTGTTGTAACTTTATATGAGTTTGAACCAGCTGCAGGAATTAAAACTTCTAAGATTGTAAATTTAACTGATGATATTGCTAGGAGCACTAGTTCAATTTCAACAAGGATTGCTCCTGTACCTGGAAAAAATACAATAGGTATAGAAATACCCAATAAAGAAATTGACCCTGTTAATTATCGACAAATTATAGAAAGCAAGGAATTTGCTAATCCTAATATTCAAATACCCATAACGCTTGGTAAAACAATTGCAGGATATCCTATAGTTGGTGATTTAGTTAGCATGCCCCACCTACTAATTGCAGGTACAACAGGATCTGGAAAGTCAGTTTGTATCAATACTCTAATTTTGTCTGTTCTTTACAAACATACGCCAGAAACTTGTAAGTTAATTTTAATTGATCCTAAAATGTTAGAACTTTCTGTCTATCAAGGAATTCCTCACTTGCTATCGCCTGTAATCACAGAACCTAAAAAAGCTACATCTGCTTTAAAGTGGACTGTGAAAGAAATGGAAACAAGATATCGTAAAATGACAGAAGAGGGTGTTAGAAACATTTCTGGTTATAACGAAAAAATGAAAAAAGACGGAAAAAAAGTCATGCCATACATAATTGTTGTTGTCGACGAGATGGCTGATTTAATGATGGTCTCGGGTAAACAAGTTGAAAACTATATTCAGCGTTTAGCACAAATGGCACGAGCAGCTGGTGTTCACATTATTATGGCTACTCAAAGACCGAGTGTAGACGTTATTACCGGAACAATTAAAGCCAACTTTCCTACGAGGATATCATTTCAAGTCACGTCAAAAATTGATAGCAGAACTATTTTAGGAGAGCAGGGAGCTGAACAACTATTGGGTAAAGGTGATATGTTGTTTATGTCTTCAGCTAGTCGAATGATACGTATTCATGGACCTTTTTTATCTGATCAAGAGATAGAAAAAGTAAGCACCTTTTTAAGATCACAAGGCTCCCCAACATACATTGATGACATCACAAAAATTGAGGAAAATGATAATTCATCAGATTCTGCAACTGGAGTAGGCGATAAGGACCCATTATTTGATGAGGCAGTATCTTTAATCAAATCGGAAGGTAAAGCTTCAACTAGTTTTTTACAAAGAAAGCTTCAAATTGGTTATAATCGAGCTGCAAGAATAATAGACCAAATGGAAGATGCAAAAATCATTAGCCCCGCTAATCATACTGGTAAACGTGAAATTTACCCTTAATGCGAATAATATTTTTTTTATTTTTTTTTATTTATCCTGGTACTTTGTTTGCAAACGTTACACTTGAAATAGAAAAAAAACTCAAAAGCATTAATACTGTAATTTTTGATTTTGTTCAAAAAACAAGCGGTATTCAGGAAAAAGGTAAGTGTTATTTATCGTTTCCTGGACAATTAAGGTGCATTTATGAGAGTGATGAAGGAAAAGAAGTATTAGTACAAAGTAACAATTTATATTTAATAAAACACAAATTCAAAAGATCCTACAGATATCCAATCAGTAATTCAGCATTTAATATTATTTTAAATAAAAATAAAATTTTAGAAAATTTAACAAAAACAAATAACAAAAAAGTCCAAGAAATTGATGACAATTTTTTTTATGAGATTGAGACTGATGAAGGAATTTATACTAAAATCTTTTTTGATAAAAATTCAAAGATGCTAACTGGATGGGAAACAGTGAGTTATAACCAAGAAAAGGTAATTTTTAACATTCTAAACCCTGTTATTAATCAAAAGTTTGAAGAAAAATTTATCTTACCCAATTACAATAATTTCTAAATTTTAACTTTCTCTTTTTTATAAATATTCATTCCTCTTGCTAAATAATTTCTAAGAGCATGAGGATGGTCAAGAGTACAGGTGTGAACCCAAATTCTTTTTGGATTGTGTGCCCAACCCATCCTCAAAGCATGAGTTAAAAGAAAACCACCTAATTTTTTTCCAAAATATTCTTTAAAAATACCAAAATAAGTAATTTCAATCTCTTTTTTTTCTTCATGATTTAAATATTCATAATAACCAGCTATATCCTCCCCAACTTTAGCAATAAAAAACTTCAGTTTTTTTTGATTAAGATATGCCTTCCAATCATCTAAGGACCAAGCTAATCTGTCTTTCCAAGAATAGTTTTCTCCAATTTTCTGATATAAAAATTTACAAAATTGCGGGTCGCTTTTGTCATTTTCTTCAATAACAAGTCCTGCAATTCCACACTCTTTTGGACTAATCTCTTCTTTAGAAGTTGTCTCCAAAAAATACCTTTGGATAGTTGACATCTCTAATTTTTACGAAGACCTCTAAGACCAAGCGGTTCGCCACCCATTACATGATAATGAAAATGGGGTACCTCTTGACTTCCATCGGTTCCAGTATTCGCAATAAGCCTAAAGCCGCTACCACCTTCAGATAATGAAACTTTTGTAATTTTGCATACTTCAGCAACAGCTTGCATTAAGGAGGCTATTTCATCTTTAGATGCCTTTCTCGAAAAATCATCAACATCAGTATAAGAACCTTTGGGAATTACTAACACATGAACTTTTGATTGCGGATTAATATCATTAAAAGCTAATGAGTGTTCATTTTCATAAACTTTATTGCAAGGAATTTCTCCTCTTAAAATTTTTGCAAAAATATTATCCTGATCGTAACTCATTATTTTTTTCGATTTGCTTTTTCAACTAAACCTGAGATGCCCTCTCTTTTTTTTAATTCATTCATCACGTCTTCAACTTTGACATCATTTGCCTCAAGCAATACTAATAAATGATAAATAACATCGGCAGTCTCATGTACTTGGTTAGATCCCTGGTTTAAGGCATCTATAAGCTCTTTGATTTCTTCCATGACTTTTTCACGACACAAATTTTTATCATCAAGCAATTTCTTTGTATAAGATTCATGAGAAGAAGAGTTTTTACGTTCTCTAATCGTATTAATTAAACCTTCTAAGACTTCGAACATATTATAATCTTACAGGAACATTTTCTTTTTTTAAATACTCTTTTGCCTCAGAAATTGAGTATTCCCCAAAATGAAAAATTGATGCTGCCAAAACAGCACTGGCACCACCTTGAACAATACCATCTTTTAAATGTTCTAAGTTACCTACTCCGCCTGATGCAATTACTGGAATACTTAAATTATTAGATATTTTTTTTGTTAACTCTATATCGTATCCTTCTTTAGTGCCGTCCCTATCCATGGAAGTTAAAAGTATTTCACCGGCACCATTTTTTTCAGCTAGTTTTGCAAATTCAACTGCATCAAATTCTGTAGCCTCTCTTCCGCCATGAGTAAAAACAGTCCAAGTATTATTGCTTGTTTTTTTAGCATCTATAGCAACAACAATACATTGTGATCCAAATTTATTTGAGCTCTCTTTAATTAAATTAGGGTTTTGTATTGCCGCTGTGTTTATTGAAACCTTATCTGCACCGGCAAGAAGAAGTTTCCTAATATCTTGAATTGATCTTACCCCACCGCCGACGGTCAATGGAACAAAACAACATTCAGCAGTTTTTTGCACAGTATCAAAGAGAATATCACGCTTATCACTTGATGCCGTAATATCTAAAAAACAAATTTCATCAGCGCCACCTTGATTATAAATAGAAGCCTGTTCAACAGGATCGCCCGCATCAATTAAATCTACAAAATTAATTCCCTTAACAACCCTTCCTTCTTTAACATCTAAACAAGGTATTATTCTATTTTTAAGCACTCAAATTTACCAATTCATTTAATTTAATATGACCATCATAAATGGCTTTCCCAACTACAACTCCATAAATTTTTTTTTGATTTTTTATTGTTTGAATATCCTCAATACTCGATACTCCTCCTGATGCTATAACTGGTATATTAGAACTTTCTGCCATTTTAAGGGTATCCTCAAGGTTAATACCTTCTTTCATTCCATCTTTGTTAATGTCAGTAAAAATTATACTCTTTAAAGGTAAGTTTTTAATTTGTCTCAAAAACTCAAAACATAAAATCTGAGTTTGATCTTTCCAGCCTTTTAAAGCGATCATTTGATTTCTTACATCAAGACCAACCGAAATTTTATTTTTATATTTCTCAGATACTTCAATTAATAAATCAGGTTCATTAACGGCCGCCGTTCCTAAGACTGCATTTTCAACACCAAGATCAATCACTTCTTTAATTGTATCTTTGGTGCGTAAGCCACCCCCAACTTGAACTCGTAAGTTGGTATTTTGAACAATTTCTTTGATAGTTTGTAAGTTAGACTTTTCTTTATCTATTGTTCTATCAAGATCAACAATATGTAAAAACTTAAAACCTTTATCCTCAAATAATTTTGCCTGTTCCAGTGGTGATTTTTCATAAACGGTTTGTTGAGCAAAATCACCTTTCGTTAAACGTACACATTTTCCATCTTGAAGATCTATAGCAGGGTAGACAATCATTTTAATTTAACAAAATTTTCTAATATTTTTATACCATTTAACTGGCTTTTTTCTGGATGAAATTGAGTTCCAAAAATATTTTCCTTTTCAACTGCTGATACAAATTTAATTGAATAGTCAGTTGTAGCAGATACACAATCTTTGTTTTCTACATCAAAAGCAAAACTATGAACAAAATAAAAATGACTTTCATTCTCAATACCAGACAGTAATCTTGATGATTGATTAATGTTAATATTGTTCCAACCCATATGAGGTAGTTTTAAGTTTTCATTGTTTAGATTAATTTTTTTAACCTTGCCTTTGATCCAATCAAATCCCTTGCTGCCTCCATCTTCTTCACCATAAGTAGAAAATAATTGCATGCCAACGCAAATACCTAAAATTGGCCTCTGTTTTTCTAAAACAAAATTAAATAATTCATCTAGAATTCCATCAATTGATAAAAGTGATTGATAACATTGTTTAAAAGACCCTTGGCCAGGAAGAACGATTTTATCAAAATTTTTTAAATTTTTTGCTGAGTTTATAATTTCAACATTTGATTTACTCGAAACATTATTTGAAGCAAGCTCTACAGCCTTTGAGACCGACTTTAAGTTGCCAGACTCATAATCAATTATGGCAATCTTCATTAAAAGTTAAATGGTACCTTTTGTAGAGGGTATAATATCCTGAATTCTAGAATCAATTTGTACAGCATCACGCAACGCTCTAGCTAATCCCTTGTAACAAGATTCAATAATGTGATGTGAATTTTCACCATAAATATTTTCAACATGAAGTGTTATGCCGGCACTTTGTGCAAAGGCGTGGTACCACTCCTTAAATAATTCTGTATCCATCTCACCTAATTTTTCCACTGCCAGTTTCACATTCCAAACTAAATAGGGGCGATTGGATAAATCTAAAGAAACTCGACTGAGTGTTTCATCCATGGGTATGGTAGCACTAGCATATCTTTTTATTCCTTTTTTATCACCTAACGCTTCCTTCAAAGCTTCGCCTAAAGCAATTCCACTGTCTTCAGTGGTGTGGTGTAAATCTATATGAAGATCCCCTTTTGCTTCTAAAGAAATATCTATTAGAGAATGTTTAGCGATTTGCTCAAGCATATGATCAAGAAAGCCAATGCCAGTTTTGATACTTGATTTACCAGTACCGTCTAAATTAACCTCAACACTTATGGATGTTTCTTTAGTTTTTCTATTAATTGAAGCTTTTCTCATTATTAGTTAAAATATTTACATCATCAGGAATTAAATTAATACCTTGAAGATAATAGAATAATAACCACATACTATAAAAATGAAGCAAAATAAAGACTCTCTCGATTGGCATGGCACAACGATTGTGCTTGTAAGAAAGGACAATGATGTTGTTGTTGCCGGTGATGGACAGGTTAGTATTGGAAACACTGTAATAAAAAGTACGGCAAAAAAAGTTAGAAAAATTGAAAAAAGAAATGTCATTGCTGGCTTTGCAGGATCTACTGCGGATGCCTTTACACTTTTTGAAAGATTAGAAGCAAAGCTTGAAAAGCATGGAGGACAACTCACTAGAGCTGCTGTTGAGTTAGCCAAAGACTGGAGATCAGATAAATATTTAAGAAGATTAGAAGCGCTCATGGCTGTAGCAGATAAAGAGAGCAGTTTTATTATTAGCGGTAATGGTGATGTCCTTGAGCCTGAGCAAGGTATTATTGCAATAGGATCTGGAGGAAACTATGCTTTAGCTGCTGCTAGAGCAATGATAGATGACCCAAAAAAAACTGCTGAAGAAATAGCAAAGAAATCAATAGAGATTGCAGCTGATATTTGTGTATTTACAAATCATAACATCACAATTGAAAAGCTTTAATGGAAGAAAATCAAAAAATTGTATCTTACTCCCCAAGAGAAATTGTATCTGAATTAGATCGTTTTGTGATTGGTCAGACGGAAGCTAAAAGAGCTGTGGCTATTGCATTAAGAAATAGGTGGAGAAGGCAAGAATTACCTGATGATATAAAAGAAGAGGTATTGCCTAAAAACATTTTGATGATTGGCCCTACGGGTGTTGGAAAAACAGAAATATCTAGAAGACTTTCAAAATTAGCTGAGGCCCCATTTATTAAAGTTGAGGCAACAAAATTTACAGAAGTTGGGTACGTTGGAAAAGATGTTGAACAGATTATCAGGGACCTGATCGAAATCTCAATATCGCTTGTTAAAGAAAGAAAAAGAAAAGAAGTTTTAGCAAAAGCTCAGTTATCAGCTGAGGAGCGAGTTTTAGAAGTACTTGTCGGTAAAAATGCAAGTAGTGCAACTAAAGAAAGTTACAGGAAGAGATTAAGAGCTGGTGATTTAGACAATAATGAAATTGAAATTTCCGTACAAGATAATCCACAAATGCCATCATTTGAAATACCAGGAATGCAAGGCAATGTTGGGATGGTGAGTATTGGAGATATTTTTGGCAAAGGTTTACAAAAAAAGAAAAAGAAAAAAATGGCCATTAAAGAGTCTTATGAATACTTAATTGAAGAAGAGTCCGATAAATTAATGGATAATGATCAAATTCTCAAAGAAGCTAAGTTTGCTGCTGAAAATAATGGAATAGTCTTTTTAGATGAGATCGACAAAGTATCTGTGCGATCTGATGGACGAAGCGGAGGAGATGTATCAAGAGAGGGTGTTCAAAGAGATTTATTGCCCCTAATTGAAGGAACAACAGTAAACACAAAACACGGGCCCATTAAAACAGATCACATTTTATTTATTGCCTCAGGAGCTTTTCAATTAGCAAAGCCATCAGATTTATTACCTGAGTTACAAGGAAGATTACCCATAAGAGTTGAGTTAAATCCTCTAACCAAAGAAGATTTTATTAAAATATTAAAGGAGCCTGATAATAGTCTTATCAAACAATACACGGCCTTGCTGGGCACTGAAAAAGTTACTCTTGAATTTAATGATGACGCGATTGAAGCAATTGCTGAAATTTCAACACATATTAACTCAACCATAGAAAATATTGGTGCAAGACGATTACATACAATATTGGAAAAAATATTAGATGACATTAGTTTTAACGCTCCCGATCGTGAAGGAGAAATAGTTAAAATTGACAAAGCTTATGTAGACAAGCACTTAGGCGATATCATCAAAGAAAAAGATCTTTCTAAGTTTATTTTATAGATTTCAGTAAAACAATTATTGAACCAGATCCACCAAGTTTCAAAGGACTTTCTTCAATTTTAATCAAGTAATTTGAAAAATTTTTTTCAATATACTCAGGTACAGCATATCTCAATAAGCTCAAATCTTTTGATGCATAAGGATCTTGATCTTTATTAGAATGCAATCCTTTTCCAGTTATAAATAAAATTCTTCTTAAACCTTTATCAATAGCCTCGTTTATCGTAGCTGATACAGTTTCTAAAGCTTCATGCATTTTAAAACCGTGCAAATCTTTTCTAATATCAAAATAAGATTGGTTTTTAATTTCTGTATTTACAGGGTTAAGATGAGCATCTTTATCTTCAACACTATTAATGTTTTCGATAAAAGAATTCCAGTCTTTTAGATCTTGTTCAGTGGGCTTAGTGTTTGGTTTCTTCTTCACTTGATAACTCAGTTAAATACCAAGTTGGATCACTGCTTTTTAAATCTTTTTCAAAAACCCAAACATCAGTGACTAATTTTATTTTCTCTGGATCACCATCAATGGTTTCACCCTTATCATTCTTAAGACAGTTAATGATTTCACTCACAAACTTTGTCTTTACTTTATAGAATGTATCAGTGTTTTGAATGTCTAAAATTTTACTTTCTTTTATTCCTATAAAAGTCATTAAAGATTTAATTTTTTTATTTTCACGTTCTTTGATTACATCATCAAAATTTTTGAATAAATCTTTGGTTAACAGTGGTTTCAAAGTTTTGCGATCACCATTGGCAAAAGCGTTAATAATCATTTCATAAGCAGCCTCGGCTCCTTTTATAAATACCTTCTCATCAAATTTTCCAGTTTCTTCTTGTTTATTAATTTCTTGTGAAACTGGCTTGTTAAATTCTTCATTTACCTGAGTAAATCTTGCTTTCATTGGCATGTTATCCGCACCTTTACCAAGAGTTCCTCTTAATCTTAGCAGGATAAAACCAGCCATAATCGCTAATAATATAATATCTATGTATCCGAAATTTTCGCTCATTCTTGTATTTTCCTAAAAAGTAATTATTTCAACATTAAATGCAATTTACAATACTATTTTTAATATTTATTCCGCTAATCGAAATATACTTTATGATTAAGATAGGTGCGGTTATAGGCGCTTTCAATACCATACTTGCAACTTTATTAACGGCGGTAGCAGGACTTTATTTTGTAAAATTACAGGGAATTTCAACATTGTATTCAGCTTTAAATAGCATGAGAAATGAAAAAACTCCTTTTAAGGAAATACTAAGCGGTTTTTGTTTAGGAGTTGCTGCAATTTTTTTGATTATTCCAGGATTTGTTACGGATGCTCTAGGTATTCTCTTATTAATACCATTTACTAGAGATTTAATTTTAAAATTTTTTATAGATGAAAAAAATATCAAAAATAGTCAAAACCAGAACTATGATACAATAGAAGTTCAAGCAGAGGAGATTGATGAGCGAGATCGATACAAATAATAAAAAATTTGAGATTGTTGCGAAATATATAAAAGATATTTCGTTTGAAATTCCAACCCCGGACAGTTTCGTTGATGCAGCTCAAAACCTAGGTTCTTATTCAACAAAACTGGATATTAACAGTAATCCTTATAAAAATAATTTAGTTGAATTAACTTGTAAATTTAAACTAGAAGCGCCTGAAAACATTAAAAATAAAATACATGCAGAAGTGTGTATCTCTATAGTTTTTAAACTAACAGATCCTAAAATGAACACAGAAGATGTAAAAAAAACAATATTAGTTACCATTCCAAATGAAAATTTTGAATATATGAAAGATATTGTAACTTCGCTGTTCCAAAAATCTGGTTTTAAAAACTTTAATTTTAGTAAAGAAGTAGATTTTGAAGAACTATATAAACAGCAGTTCCTTAATTAAGCAAAGAAGACTTGGGAACATTTTTCTTTAAAAATTCAAAATATGCTTTTTTTTCGTCTTCCGTAACCTCAACAATAATTTGTTTTCTATCCTTGATGTTTTTAACATTTGTAATTTCATCCTCATCAACTTGCATGTCAAATTGAAAAGTGGGCTCTTTTTTTTCAAGCAGCTCAATATAAACTTTTGCTAGAAGCTCACAGTCTAATAAGGCAGAGTGCTTTTGTCTTCTAGAGTTATCAATTTTAAATCTTTTACATAAAGCATCTAAACTATTTTGTGCTCCAGGAAACTTCTCTCTAGCGATATTTAATGTATCAATTATTAAATCAGCCTTGATAGCTGATTTCCCAGCTTCTTTTAACTCTTTATTTAAGAACGCCATATCAAATTCAGCATTATGAATAACTAGTTTTTTATTTTCTATAAATTTTAAAAAATCGTCAGCAACATCTTTAAATTTTGGTTTATCAACTAAAAATTCTCTTGATATGCCATGAGTATCATAAGCACCCTGTGATATTTCCATTTCAGGATTTAGAAAAAAATGAAAATTTTTTCCTGTTGGAATATGATCATCAATCTCAATGCAAGCTATCTCAATTATTTTATCTGATACTGAGGACAGTCCAGTTGTTTCGGTATCAAGTAATACTTCTTTCATATAATAATTTTGTTTAATAAATTTTTTGCTTCAATTTTAATTGTTCTGCTATTAAAATTATTTTTAATTACAAAGTCAGCAATTTGTTTCTTTTTATCCACGGCAATTTGGTTTTTCTTTAAAAAATTATAAATTTTAAGACTAAAACCAGTTCTTTTTTTTAATCTTTTCATAATTTCAGATCGCTTAGAGTCAATAAAAACTAAGATATCAGTGTTTAAATTCAATTTATTTTCCAATAACAATGGAATATCCAGAACGACTGCCTTTTGTTTTTTGTTTTTTTTTAAAAAAATATTCATTTTTTCTCTTACTAAAGGATGCACTATTTTAATTATTTTTTTAAAATTTTTTTCATTATTTTTAATAATTTCCATTAAATTTATTTTGTTAATTGGAAAACTATTAATTTGTTTTGGAAATATTTTTTTTAACTTTAAAAATAACCTTTTATCACTGTTATATAAGTCTGAAACGACTTGATCTGCATTGAAAACAGGTATTTTTAATTGCTTTGCAAAAAATGATTTTCCTGAACCTATGTCTCCAAGAACAGCAATTCTAATCATGAATTAACGCAATCTCTTCTTGTGTTACGGATGGATTGATATTTGTCCAAATCTTAAATGCTGCCTGTGCCTGATATAAAAACATCATTTTTCCATTAATAATGCGGTTATTGTTAATCTCAGCTTGTTTTAAAAATTTTGTTTTTTCTGGATAGTAAATTACATCATAAAATAATTTATTTTTTTGATTTGAAAAATCTAAATTTATTTCTTGTCCTTGTTGCAGTTCAATACTCGTGGCATTTATATAAATATCAACGTCTTCAATATTTCCCCAGTCATGAACATGAATATCGGGGTACTGTGATTTAATCTTTAGTGCATTCTCTTTAGTTCTGTTTGAAATATGAATATTTAATACTTCAAGATTCTTTAATGCTTGAATTATAGAGGGTACAACTCCACCCGCGCCTAAGATTAAAGCGCTCTTGCCTTTAAAGTCATAATTAACTTCATTTAAAGATTTTTGAAAACCCAATACATCAGTATTGTCACCCATAATCTTGTTATCTTTAAAAAAAATAGTGTTAACTGAGTTTGTGTTTTTTGCTGTATTGGTTAACTCGTCACAATATTGAATGATATCCTGTTTATAGGGAACGGTTACATTACAACCAAAAACTTTGTTAGATCTTATATCGTTAATAAAATTTTCTAGATCACCTTTTTCTAATAAATGTTTTTCGTAAATAAAATCTAATTTATGCTTTTTAATCCAATGATTATGTAACTTTGGTGATAAAGAATGCTCTATTGGATTGCCTATAACACAAAGTTTTTTCATACTAATGAATGAAGATAAGGTTTAAGTTTATCAATGGGCATGCCCAGAATAGATTCTTCATCTCCATTAATTTCCTCAAATAATTTTCTTCCCTGTGCCTCTATTTGATAAACTCCATAACTTCTTAATACATTCTCATCTATATTGTCTAAATAATCATCTATTTCTTTTTCACTGAGCGCTTTCATTTTAAGTTTTGCGGTATCATCAAAGTGAGAAATCATGCTCCCATTTCTGGCCACGCAAACGGCAGATTGAAGCGTGTGTTCATTATTATTAAGTTTTGCTAAAATTTTCTTTGCTTCATTTTTATTTTTTGGTTTATCAATGTTTTCTTTATTAAACTCTAGTACTTGATCAGCGCCAATAACGACTTCGGATGGAAATTTTGAACTAATTTTACACGCTTTTAATTCAGCAAGATTCTTTGCAATTTGTAAGCATGTGGCCTTATTTTGTACTAGAGCTAATTTAACCTCTTCCTCATCAACGCCTGATGGAATTTGTTCTACTTCAAAATTATGTTTTCTTAAAATCTCTGCTCTTATCTTGCTATTTGATGCTAAAATCACTTTGCTAATCATTATCTTTTCTCTTTTTCAATTTCGTAAATTTTAATAATAGATGCCGCAGTTTCTTCCACTGATTTTCTAGTAACATCAATTACAGGAATTTTTTTTGAGACGAACATTTTTTTTGCTTCACTGATTTCATTTTGTATCACATCCATATCGACATAAGTTGAAGACTGTTTATCATTTAAAATGTTCATACGTGTTTTTCTAACATCTGATAGTCTTGTTGGATCTATTGTTAAACCTACCTTTACTGCTTCAGATGAAAAAATTTCATCTGGTAATTTTTGATGCAAAACCAAAGGAATGTTAGAAACTTTATATCCTCGCTCCCCAAGATATATAGATGTAGGAGTTTTGCTTGTTCTGCTTACGCCCATTATAATAATATCAGCATCGACCGCTGTATCTAATTTTTGCCCATCATCGTGTTGGAGAGTGAACTGCATCGCTTCTATTTTTCTATAATATTCTTTATTTAGCTCGTGTTGACCGCTTGGTTTTAACGTAGCCTTTTGATTAAATATTTTTTCGAACTGAGGAATTAAATAATCAAGTATTCCAAAGCATGGAATATTATAAGTTTTGCATTCGTTAATAATGTGATTTGTTGTTTGCTTTTCTACAAGCGTATATAAAATAATTGGGTTTTCTGTTTTTTTACAAGCATTTATTAAAGTTGCTGTTTGTGTGGTTGTTCGCATAAATGCAAAATGATGTATCTTATAATTATTGTTAGGAAACTGGGCTTTTAAAGCTAAATAGATTCTATCAAGCGTCTCTCCAGTTGAATCAGAAACTAAAAAAAAATTATAATTTTTGTTCATAAGTTTGTTTGTAATATTTTTATAACAATTTTATATCAATAGAGTTAAATAATTTTAGCTTTTATCTATAATTCTTACATTTTTGATAAATACTTATTAGATTTCATATTTAAATTTCTAATAATTTAATTTAGTGAATAACTGTGTTTTAATTAAAAAAAATAGGATAAATTTTGTTTATAATAATGTATAAACTCTTATTAATTAATTAACCCCAGAATTAACCTTACCTAATAATAAAAATACTTAATAAAATATATATTTATTATATTAACTCTAAATAAATAAAGACTATTGCAATACTTTTAAAAGTCATATACAAAATATTTATCTTACCAATTTTCCTAAATGAACTTACAAGAACTTAAAGACAAAACACCTGCTGATTTAATATCTGAAGCTGAAAAGCTTGGAATTGAAAACCCGAGCACATTAAGAAAACAAGAAATTCTTTTTGCTATATTAAAAAAATTAGCCGAAAAAGATGAACAAATTACTGCAACCGGAGTATTAGAAACTCTACAAGACGGCTTTGGTTTTTTAAGAGCCATGGAATCAAATTATCTTCCAGGACCGGATGATATTTATGTCAGCCCAAGTCAAATTAGAAGGTTTGGACTTAGAAAAGGAGACACTGTTGAGGGAGAAATTAGAGCCCCTAAAGATCAAGAAAGATACTTTGCGTTATTAAAAGTTAATAAAATTAATTTTGAAGATCCAGAAAAAACAAAACACAAGATTAATTTTGATAATTTAACTCCACTTTATCCAAATGAAAAAATTAAACTTGAAATAGAAAAAACTAAAATTGAAAAAAAAACTGATAACACAGCAAGAGTAATAGATTTGGTGGCTCCCATTGGAAAAGGACAAAGATCTCTAATAGTTGCTCCGCCAAGAACTGGTAAGACCGTTATTTTACAAAATATCGCCAATTCAATCACTGCAAATCATCCTGAAATTTATTTAATTGTTTTGTTAATTGATGAGAGACCCGAAGAAGTAACTGATATGCAAAGAACTGTAAAAGGTGAAGTTGTGAGTTCAACTTTTGATGAACCAGCACAAAGACACGTTCAAGTAGCTGAAATGGTTATTGAAAAAGCTAAAAGATTATGTGAACACAAAAAAGATGTCGTTATTTTATTAGACTCAATTACTAGATTGGGGAGAGCATATAATGCCGTTGTCCCTAGTTCAGGAAAAGTTTTAACCGGTGGTGTTGATGCTAATGCGCTGCAAAGACCAAAAAGATTCTTTGGTGCAGCTAGAAATATTGAAGAGGGCGGATCATTAACAATTATCTCTACTGCTTTAATTGAAACAGGTTCTAGAATGGACGAGGTGATTTTTGAGGAATTTAAAGGAACGGGTAATTCAGAAGTGGTGTTAGACAGAAAAGTTGCTGATAAAAGAACTTACCCTGCTATTGATGTCGCTAAATCTGGAACTCGAAAAGAAGAGTTATTGTTTGCTAAAGATGAGCTTTCTAAAATGAATGTTCTAAGAAGAATATTAAACCCAATGGGTTCAATGGATGCTATTGAGTTTTTAATTGGCAAGTTAAGAGAAACAAAAAACAACGCTGAGTTTTTTGACTCGATGAATAAAAGCTAATCTAATTTTTTAGCCTCTTCCACAATCATAATTGGTATTCCCTCTTTAATTGGGTAAGCTAGCTTTGAAGTTTGAGCAATTAAACAATTATTTTTTTCATCATAAATCAACCTTTCTTTCGACAAAGGGCAAACAATAGATTTAAGTATTTCTTTATTAAATTCCATTAATGAATGTTTCGGTTTTCTTCGTTATTACCAAGAATATAAAAATTAATAATTTGGTTTAAAACGTCATTTCTCTCTTTAATATTCATCGTTTCTAAAAGCCTTTGTTTTTCACTGATAGTAAACGGGCAAATCATAGCTAAAGAATTTATAAGTTGAGAAGGCTCTACTTTTTCAACTATTTTCCAATCTGTCGATAACTGATGTTTGTTGAAAAGTTTTTTTGTTTTTTCTATCAGATCCAACGTATTGAGTTCTAGTTTTTCTTCATCATTTAGATCGCTTTCAAAATCGTCGTAATTAACTGCGAAAGTTCTGTACATATTGTTTGTTTCAATTTCTTTTTCTACCTTAAATCTAGAAACTCCTTTTAAATTAATTAAATACCGTCCGTCAGGAGTATTAGAGTGATACTCAATGTAACCTACGCAACCAATATCATAGACTTCGGGAATATTATTTTCCCCGACCTTTTGGTTAGATTGTATCATTCCAATAAGGTTATCTTTTTCTAGAGCGTGTTCTGTCATTTGTTTGTATCTGGGCTCAAAAATATTTAGAGGCAAAAGGGTTTTAGGAAAAAAAATTGCATTACTTAAAGGAAATACAGGCAGTTCTTTTGGCAATTCTGCTTTGGAATATTTTTTTTTCATTATTTTTGCTATTGAAAAATGTTAACATAAATAATACTTTAAAAAAATATAAAAGCGGGTGTAGCTCAGTGGTAGAGCGAAACGTTGCCAACGTTTAGGTCGTGGGTTCAATTCCCTTCACCCGCTCCAAAAAAACTATGAATGAATTAGCCAAAAAAAAATGCATACCTTGTTCTGGTGAAATTCCACCATTTACAGAAGAAGAAATTAATAATTTTTTAACTAAAGTGAAGAGCTGGAGTTGTAAAAAAAACGACGATAACAATTTCTATCTTACAAAAGATTTTAAATTTAAAAATTTTGAAGAAAGTCTAAATTTTATTAACAAAGTTTCAGAAGTAGCAGAAACAGAAAATCATCACCCAGACCTTAAATTTGGTTGGGGCTACGCAAATATCACTATTTTTACTCATGCTATAAAAGGTCTTGCAGAAAGCGACTTTGTCCTTGCGGCTAAAATAGATGATATTAGTGCTTAAAGTTTCTTGTTCCAGTAAAGACCATTGATATTCCAGCTTTATCAGCAGCATCGATAACTTCCTGATCTCGTATTGACCCACCAGGTTGAATGATAGACTTAATTCCAGCTTCAATAAGATTTTCTAATCCGTCTGCAAAGGGAAAAAATGCATCAGACGCTGCAGAGGATCCTATAATTTCTTCATTAAAAAACCTTTTAGCATTTTTACAAGCAATCTCGGCAGAACCCACTCGACTAGTTTGACCCGCGCCCACACCTAGTGTTTTATTGTTTTTGGCAATGACAATCGCGTTAGACTTAACATGTTTACAAACCTGGTTAGCAAATAGTAAATTTTTAATTTCTGTTTCGTTTGGCTTGTGTTTGGTGACAATCTTAAGATCTTCTTTTTTTGTAAAAGAATAGTTTTCATCCTGAAGCAAAAAAGTTTTTTGCATAAACGTTGCAGATAGCGATGATGTATTTTCTGGCACTTCATATTCAAGGACTCTCAGGTTTTTTTTAGAAGAAAGTATTTTTCTAGCTTGATCGTCAACTTTTGGCGATAAAATAACTTCATAAAAAGTCTTTATTATTTCTGATGCAATTGCTTCATTTATTTCACAATTAAAAGCTACTATCCCTCCAAAAGCACTTACAGGATCGCCACTGAGGGCATTTAAATACGCTTCAAGGCCATTTTGGTGTGTTGAGCATCCACATGGATTATTATGCTTAATAATAGCGCATATACTTTCGTCGTTATTAAAATCATTAACTAAGGAGTAGGCATTAAAAGCATCCAGATAATTATTATGACTTAGCTCTTTTCCTTGAATTTGTGTAAGATTTGAAAATCCTTTTTTATTATTTACAACTTCATAAACCGAACTTTCTTGGTGTGGATTTTCTCCATATCTTAATTTTTGAATTTTTTTTCCAGCAAACGTCTTTTTATCAAGAAACTTAATGTTGTTTTGATCTGACATCCAGTTAGATATTAAACTGTCATAATATGCTGTTTCACTAAAGGTGATAGCTGACATTTTTTTTCTAAATTCTAAAGAGGTTGAACCCTTATTGGCATTTAATTCTTCCATAAACTCGTTGTAATATTTAGGGTTTGGAACAACGGTTACATGTTTGAAGTTTTTGGACGAAGACCTCAACATTGAAGGACCGCCGATATCTATATTTTCTATCATTTCATCGAAGTTAATATTTTTTTCTAAGAGTTTGTTTTCAAAGGGGTATAAATTGACAATTACCAAGTTAATGGGTTCAATTTGATTTTCATTCATTTGTTTTATGTGATTTTGTTTATCAATATTTCCTAATAGGCCTCCATGTATTTTAGGATGAAGTGTTTTTACTCGTCCATCTAATATTTCAGGGAAATTCGTATAACTAGATATCTCAACACAATCATATCCTTTATCTTTTATATATTTATATGTCCCACCAGTACTTATCATTTCTATATGATGATTTTTTAAACACTCAAGAAGACCATCCAGCCCACTTTTGTCAGAAACTGAAATTAGAGCTTTTGAAATTTTAGTCATTATATGAGTAGACTTATATTATATTAATTTGTTTTTTCCAAAGACCAGTTAATATTATTAACTTTATCCTTTAAAGTTCCCTCAACCAAAATACATTTAGATTCTGTAATTTTATCATATGAAGCAAAATATAAACTGTCTTCAATTTTAACGACATGAGCACACTTAAATCTCCAGCCTTGGTTATCAATACTCAGCAATATATCACCACCTTGCGTTTGTACTAATTTAGCTTCAGGCGTTACATGAAACCTCAGTGAAAAGTTTAAAAAAGCCAAATCTTTTTTTGCAACGATAATTAACTCATCACCTGATACTTTTTCTTCTTCCTCACTAATTACAATTTTCCTTTCATAAACAGCATTATATTTTTTTTGATACCCATTATGACCTGCGATAACGGAAATGGTATTTTTGTCAGAATTTAAATCTTTTTTATATACTTTAAGTTTTTGTATGAGGGAGTTACCGTAAAATGTTCTAATAAGAGGATTTTTTTGAAATAGACACGAGGATGTATCATTGATTGTTAATGTAGAATGAGCAGCAGTAGTTTGGCTTAAAAAGGGGAGTTCCCCTCCAAAATTATTTGCGGACCCACAGTTAGAAATTACTTTTTTACCATTGTAAATAAACTCAAATGACAAACATCCTGCTTGATAATTGTGTGAAAATAAATCAGAGGGAGGATCATTGGCATCAAGAGCAATTTCATATTTTTTTAGTTTAGCAATTAGATAGGCGTGCGTTTGTTTTTTTTTGTCAAAAGTATAATTTTTAGCTTTAAGAAACTTATTATATTCACTCGTGTCTCTATTTTTTGCTCCATTAAAAAGTGGTAAGAAATTATTTGACAAAAGCATACCTTTATAATTTGAGCCCACTTTTTGAATATTTTGGTCTAAAAATTCTGGAACAGTATTTTGAGAAAAAATTAAAAATTCTCTTATTAAAACTAAATGATGCAAAAGCCAAAACTGATCCTCAGGATTTTTACTTTCAACAAATCCATTCCTATCAATAAGATCCTTAATCTCTTTAGATAAGTTTTTCATAGAGCTTTGGAAAAGTTTTTGGTTACCCTCAAAAGTCACGCTGACAAGTACTAATGCTGCTAGTACAAGAATTTTCTCTAAGTTATTATTAATAAATTTAAGATTTTTATTTAAATGAAGCGCTTGTTTAATCATGTTATTTGTCAGAGCGCTTCTAAAGACCATATCATCATTTCTGATTGTAAAATGTGAACAGCAAATCCAAAAAATAAGTCGTGTTGCGGTAACATCATGCTCCCAATTTTTTTGATTATAATTTTGGTTTTTTCTCAACCATTCAATCATAATATTTTTAGCTAATTGTTTTTGATTTTTGATATCTAATTTAGATAACCATGAAAACTTGTGAAGTTCTGATAAGTTTTTCTGTCCAATATTTTCTAATTTCCAAATATTTTTTTGGAAGCGATTAATAAGCTCTATTCTTTTTAAATTTTTATCCTCAAGTTCTAAAAGCAGAGGAACATTATTCATGTCATAACTTCTAGAGGGAGGGGTGACTTTTAAACTATTGTTATAATATTTTGTGGTAAAATAAATTTTTTTTATTTTTTCTAAACTTAATTTTATTAATGAGTAAATTAATAGCCTAATGAATCTTAGATTCATTTTAATGTTTTCTTAATTTTTCTATATTTTCAGAAATACTATTCCCACCCTCAAATACGGTGGTACCGGATACGAGAATATTAGCCCCAGCTTTTATGGCTAGAGGAGCGGTTTCAAAATTAATCCCTCCATCAATTTCAATATCAATATTTAGTTTTTCATTATCAATTTTTTCTCTAAAAAACTTAACTTTATCCAAAACCTCTGGAATAAATTTTTGTCCTGCAAAACCAGGATGGACACTCATAATTAAGATTAGATCAATTTTATTTAATACATCGTCAAGTATACTCACTGGTGTTTCAGGATTTAGCGATACGCCAACTTTTTTAGAAAATGATTTTATAACATCAATTGATCTTGATAAATTATCAGTCGCTTCAGGATGAATGGTTATAATATCTGCACCTGCTTCAGCATAATTTTGAATATATTTTTCAACAGGAGAAATCATCAAGTGAACATCGAAGGGTAGTTTTGAACATTTTCTTATTTTTTTAATAACAGGAGGTCCAAAAGTTAGATTAGGTACGAAATGACCATCCATAACATCAATATGTATTAAATCTGCTCCAGAGTTATTTAATTTTTCTATTTCGTTTCCAATTTCACTAAAGTCACAAGATAAAATTGACGGTGAAATTTTGATTTGATTCATAATTATCTTTTAGCTTATTTTTAAAAATTGAAAAATTCTTTTTAAGAACCGCTAGCTAATATTACATCGATTAAAACTGTAAAAAGCATACAGGTAGCAATAAACAAGCATACATGCAGTGAATAATAAATCATGATCAATTTATCGCGGAAGTGTTTAGATTTTATTAAGACTATTTCTTTATTTTTTTCAGGATTATTTTTAAAATCATAAGATAACATCCAATAATTATTTGAATTCAATCTATTATCTA
>VTPE01000037.1 GCA_008638005.1 Pelagibacteraceae bacterium
TCATAAAATTCACAAGTGACTGAAATAAGCTCCAACCTTTTTGATGCCAAAAAACGGCTCCTGGACTTTCTTCTTGAAAATGAAATAAATCTAAAGCTTTTCCTAATTTTCGATGATCTCTTTTTTCAGCTTCTTCAATACGATGTAAATACTCATCTAAATCTTTTTTAGTTCTCCAGCATGTTCCGTAAATTCTCTGAAGCATTTTATTGTTAGAGTCTCCTCTCCAATAAGCTCCAGCAACTTTCATTAGTTTAAACGCTTTACCAATTCTACCAAGGCTTGGTAGATGGGGGCCTCTACAAAGATCATGCCATTTTCCATGAAAATAAATTGATAACTCTTCACCCTTAGGGATGCTTTCAATGATTTCTGCTTTGTAGTTTTCACCAATTTTTTTAAAGTGTTCTATAGCCTTATCTCTAGGCCAAACCTCACGAGTGGTTTGTGGGTCCTGATCAATAATTTGTTGCATTTTTTTTTCAATTTTTTCTAAATCAGTTTCACTGAACGGCTCGTCTCGTGCAAAATCATAATAAAATCCATTTTCAATAACCGGGCCAATGGTAACTTGAGTTCCGGGAAATAATTCTTGTACTGCCATTGCCATACAGTGTGCAGAATCATGCCTTATTAATTCAAGGGCATAATCATCTTCCATCGTTATAATTTTAATTTTAGAATCTTTTGTAATTTCAACCGATAAGTCAGTATACTCTCCATCAACTTCAACAACCAAAGCTTTTTTCAAAAGTGAAGGGGCAATATCTTTTGCTATTTGCGCACCTGTAACGGCTGATTGATACTCTCTTATTTTGCCATCAGGTAATGTTATTGAAATCATAATTAAACTATTAAACTAATGACCTATAGATTTCTAGTGTTCTTGATACCATTAGAGCTCTTGTATAATTTTCTTTAACATTTTTTCTTCCTTGCCTGCCAACTAAATCAAGTACATTTTGCTCAGTATCTATAATCTGTTTTATTTTTTCTGCTAAATCATTTGCATTATTATTTTTAAATAACCATCCAGTTTTATTATTAATGACAGTTTCTAAAGATCCACCTATATCGCTTGCTAACACGGGTTTTTCCATCGATTGAGCTTCAACACTAACCCTTCCAAAAGCCTCGGGTTCAATAGAGGTTGATAAAACTAATTTCGCCATAGCATACGCAACAGGCATTTTATTCAAACCATGCGCGATTGATATTTTATCTTCAAGATTATACTTTTGTATCATTTGAATAAGTTCATTTTTAAAGTCAACTCGACCCTGATGTCCTCCAATAATAAAAGATTGAACATTATTTAACTGTTGTTGTTGATTAAGAATATTCATGGCTTCTATAAATAATTTTTGACCCTTCCAATAAGTTAACCTTCCTGGCAAAAGAATAATAAACTTATTATCATCAACTTTGAGTGAGTTTTTTAATTTGCTTAATTCATCTGAACTTACGTTTTTGATAGAAAAATACTTTTCATCAATTCCACGCTTCACAACAGAAGTATTAGACTTAATATTATAATTTGTGTGAATATGATTGAGAATAAATTCTGATCCAGCTATGACGTGGTCAGATTTTAACATAATAGAATTATAATATTTTTTTATTTTTGATTGAAAATTATAAGTCCCGTGAAAAGTTGTTACAAATTTCACGCCACCTAATTTGGCGGCAAAAAATGCTGACCATGCTGGCGCCCTACTTCTTGCATGCACAATATTAATTTTATGAATTTTAATTTTTAGGAAAATGTAAAAAATATTTATGATGATAAAAAAAATATTCTTATTAACTGGCCACTTAAAAATTTTAATTTTTTTGTCATCAATTAATTCTAGTAACTTGCCACCTGATGTTAAAATTGCAGAAAATCCACCCTCTTTTGAAATATGATCTGCGACATGCAAACATCCAGTTTCTGCACCACCGATGTCCATATTTGGTATAACTTGAAGTAATCTAATATTTGCACTCATTTGAATGTTTAAATAACTATATATTTATTAAAATGAAAAACAAAAAAAATTATTTTATTGGCTCTAACAAACATAAACTTCATTACAGTCAAATAAAGTTTAATAGTAAATATGCTGTATTTTTTTTGCACGGCTTGATGTCAGACATTTCTGGAAAAAAAGTTATCTTTTTAAAAAACCTTTGTAAAAAAAATAAAATTAATTTTTTAGCCTTTGAATATTCTGGCCATGGAAAATCTAGTGGTATTTTTGAAGAGCGTGGTATTGATGATTGGATTAAAGAAGCCTATGAAATTTGTAAATCAAAATTAAAGGGTAAAAAAATTATAATCATTGGCTCATCTTGTGGTGGATGGATTGCTGCAAAATTAATTTGGAAACTAAAAAATATTTACGCATATATTGGGATTGCTGCCGCTCCTGATTTTACGAAATATTTAATGTGGAACACATTCTCAAAAACAGCAAAAAAAATTATAAATTCAGGAAAAGTTTATCAATTAAAAAATGAATATGGCGGTTCATATCCTATTGGAAAGTCATTAATTCAGGGTGGTAACAAAAACTTAATTTTGAATAAGGTTAAAAAATGTAGTTTTCCCTTAAGGTTTTTTCATGGGCTAAAAGATACTGTTGTTCCTTTTAAATATTCTTACCTACTTTCAAAAACATTGGTTTCAAAAAATAGTCTAATTATGCTTCAAGAAAATGGTGATCACAGTTTATCTTCAAAAGATGATCTTAAAAGAATTGGTAACGAGATACTATCGATTATAAACTTTAAAAGTTAACTTGCTTTTTTTTCTGAAATTTTATTTGTAACAGGATGTTCAATTTTATCTAACATTTCAATTGGGCAAACTTGGATGAAGCTGTTGATATTAACATCCCACTCATACAATATTTTTTGCGAATATTTTGATCTTGTCAATTTAGCATGATCTTGAACTAGATTTTTTAAATATTGTTTCCAATAGTCAACTTCAACTTTATTCCAAGTCACACTATTAGGATTAATTAAATTTTCTAATTTAGATTCTGGATCAAAAATAAAAGCCATTCCCCCTGTCATTCCAGCTGCAAAATTATCTCCAACATCACCTAGAAAAACTGCGGTTCCACCTGTCATGTACTCACAGCCATTTGTACCACAACCTTCGACAACTGCTGTAGCACCAGAGTTTCTTACTGCAAACCTTTCCCCCGCTTGCCCTGCGGCAAACAATTTACCGCTTGTTGCTCCATATAAAACTGTATTTCCAATTATAGTATTTTTTTCAGTTTCAATCTCTGTTGCTCTTGCGGGCCTTACAATAATAGTCCCGCCTGATAAACCTTTACCGACATAATCATTGCAATCTCCGATAACTTCTAAATTTATTCCTTGGACAGTAAACGCACCAAGAGATTGTCCAGCAGATCCTCTAAGTTTTATGTTAATCTGATTTTCATTAAAAGTTTTATCTTTAAACTCTGTAACCAAGGTTGAAGCTAATCTAGCCCCAACTGTTCGATCTGTATTTTTAATATTGTAACTTAATTCAACGTTCTGTCCGCTTTTAATTAAAGGCAAAACATCTTTGATAATTTTTTCATCTAAAGTATTTGGAACTTCATTTCTAATTTTCTCTAAACAGTAGCGAGGATTATCTCCGGGATCTGCCTGAACAAGAAGAGGGTTAAAATCTAAGTCATCTAAATTTGAAGATCCTTTTGAAACCTGTGTTAGCAAATCAGTTCTTCCAATAACTTCGTTTATTGATCTAAAGCCAAGACTTGCTAAAATTTCCCTTACTTCTTCTGCAACAAATGTAAAAAGGTTTACAACTTTCTCTGGTGTGCCGACAAATTTAGCTCTTAAATCTTCTCTTTGAGTGCATATTCCTACAGGACAAGTGTCCGAATGACACTGTCTAACCATGATGCAACCCATTGCAATAAGGCTTGTGGTTGCGATACCAAATTCATCTGCTCCCATCATTGCAGCCATAACTACATCTCTACCCGTCTTAATACTTCCGTCAGTTCTAAGAACAACTTTATGTCTTAAGTTGTTCATGGTTAAAATTTGGTTCGTTTCAGTCAGACCCATCTCCCATGGCAAACCAACATATTTAACACTTGTTTGTGGTGTAGCTCCTGAGCCGCCATTATGACCGCTAATTAAAATGATATCTGCTTTTGCTTTTGCAACACCTGCTGCAACTGTTCCAACACCTGTCGAAGCAACTAATTTTACTCCAACTCGAGCTTTTGAATTTATTTGTTTCAAATCGTATATTAACTGAGCCAAATCTTCGATTGAGTAAATATCATGATGTGGTGGTGGAGAAACTAAAGTCACACCTGGTGTAGAATGTCTAAGTTTAGAAATATATTTAGAAACTTTAAATCCTGGTAACTGTCCACCTTCGCCTGGTTTTGCTCCTTGAGCCATCTTAATTTCAATTTCATTGCAATGATTTAAATATTTGGCCGTTACACCAAATCTTCCTGAAGCGACTTGTTTGACTCTTGAATTTGCATTATCTCCATTAGCACGCGGAGTAAACCTTTCTTCATCTTCACCCCCTTCTCCACTACACGAAGCTCCTCCAATTCTATTCATTGCGATTGCTAAAGTCTCATGCGCTTCTTTTGATAAAGCGCCCATAGACATACTTCCTGTTCCAAATCTTTTTCTAATTTCCGTTACAGACTCAACCTCATCTAATGGAATAGATTCTCTTTTTGATTTAAAGCCTAATAAATCTCGAAGGTGAATAGGTGGCATTTCATGAATGAGTTTTGAATACTTTTTATAAGTATCAAAAGAGTCGTTGGTCACTGCGCTTTGAAGAAGATGCATCGTTTTTGCTTGATAACCATGCGTTTCTCCACCATGACGATATTTGTAAATTCCACCGATTGGTAATGAAATTACATTTTCTCTAAATGTATCATGATGCTGTTTTTGCATCATCTGTTCTATTCCTAAAATTCCAATTCCTGAAATCCTAGACTCTAATCCTGGAAAATATTCTGAAACTAAAGATCGACTTAATCCTAAAGATTGGAAGTTTAAACCGCCGCGATAAGAACTGATAACTGATATTCCCATCTTAGACATGATTTTAAGCAGTCCATCATTAATAGCTTTTACATATCTATGAACGCACTCATCAAAAGATAGTTTTCCAAATAAACCTTTTTCAAATCTTTGATAAATGGAATCAATTGCAAGATAAGGATTAACTGTCGTAGCTCCTGCTCCAATTAATACAGCAAAATAGTGGGTATCTAAACACTCAGCAGATCTTACATGAATAGATACAAATTTTCTTATCCCTAAATTTGTTAGATGAGATTGGATTGCACCTTGTGCCAAAATTACTGGAATTGAAATTCTATTTTTAGAAACATTTTCATCAGAGATCACTAAGTGTTTTGCGCCGCCTCTAACAAATTCTTCTGCTTCAGAACGAATTCGATCAAGTTGATTTTTTAAATTATTTTTTTCATTAAGCTCATAAGTAATATCAACAGTATTGATTTCGTTTTTAAAAGTATCATGTATTTTTTTAAATTGAGCGTTTGTTAAAACTGGACTTTCAAGTAAATAACTTTTTTGCTTTGTTAGCTTATCATCCAAAATATTTTCTAAATTGCCAAGTCGAGTATTTAGTGACATCACCCTGTTTTCTCTTAATGAGTCTATTGGTGGATTTGTGACTTGACTAAAGTTTTGTCTAAAAAAATGAGAAAGTGGTCTGTATTTACTTGATAGTACAGCAATTGGTGTATCATCACCCATTGATCCAACAGCTTCTTTAGCATCTTCAATCATTGGATGCAGTATCATTTCTAAATCTTCGATACTTAAGCCTGACAAATATTGTCTTTGTCTTAATTCTTGACCTTCATAAATATTTTTTTCTTTTAAAGTTTTAAAACTTTTTGTGAGTTCAATGTGATTTGTCGCAAATTCTTTATAAATAGGATTAGATGCTAAGTGATCTTTCGTTTTTTTATCATTAAAATATTTTCCTTTGTCTAAATCTAAAGAAATCATCTGACCAGGTCCAACTCTACCTCTGTACTGAATATTATCTTCGCTGATGTGCACCATTCCAGTTTCTGATCCGGCAAAAAGCATTTTATCTTTTGTAATTGTATACCTTAATGGTCTCAATCCGTTTCTATCTGATGCAGCAACAATCCAACGACCGTCAAAAGCTGCAATTGCAGCAGGACCATCCCACGGCTCAATGACTGAATTCAAATAATTATACATGTCACGATGAGTTTTTGAGATAATTTTACTTTTTTTTGACCATGCTTCAGGAATAAGCATCATTTTAGCTATAGGTAATTGTCTACCTCCTCTAACTAAAAGTTCAAATGCAGCATCTAAAGAGGCGGTATCTGAATTATTTGCTTTAATAATTGGTTTAATATCATCGACGTTTTCAAACAACTCACTTTCAAAACCCGCCTCATGGGTTTTCATCCAATTAACATTTCCCTTAATGGTATTAATCTCACCGTTATGAGCAATAATTCTAAATGGTTGAGCAAGTTCCCACGATGGAAAAGTATTAGTTGAAAATCTTTGGTGAAATAATGCAAATCGTGATTTAAAACGGCTGTCCAATAGATCAGGATAAAAATCGGCAATATTTTCAGCCAAAAACATTCCTTTATAAATGACTGACTTTGAACTTAATGAAGAAATATAAAAATCATTTAATTGCTCTTTTGATGCTTTCTTTTCAATTTTTTTTCTAATAACAAAAAGTTTTCTTTCTAATTCTTGAAAGTCATATTTTTTATCACACGCAAAAATAATCTGTTCAATTTCAGGTCTTGTATCATTTGCCTTTTGACCTAAAACTTTTGGATTTACTGGAACCTGTCTCCATCCAAAAATATAAAAATCACTATTCAACAGCTCCTGCTCAATTATAGATCTACATCTTTCCTGGGCTGAATAATTTGTTCTTGGTAAAAAAACCATTCCAAGGCAAATCTCCTGGTTTTCTTGAATTTTATGACCTGTGACTGAGATTTGTTCTTCAAAAAATTCTCTACTAAATTCAATATGTATACCAGCCCCATCTCCCGTTTTACCATCTGCATCAACGGCTCCTCTGTGCCAAACCGCTTTTAAAGCTTCAATACCATTTTCAACAACTTCACGTTTAGGTTTTCCGGTCATGGATGCAACAAAACCTACTCCACATGCATCATGATCTGTAATTGAAACATTTGCTTCTTCTAATATCTTTTTATTTTTTAAATAATTTTTCAAAGTCATTAGGCTGCTTTATTTTTATTTTGAGATATCTTGTTTAAGTATTCGCTAATACCTTTAGCGGCATCTCTGCCATCTCGTATTGCCCAGACAACAAGTGATGCTCCTCTAACAATATCACCTGCTGCAAAAACACCTCTGATATTTGTTTTTAATGTTTTTAAATCAGCTTTAATTGTTCCCCACCTTGTCACTTCTAGATCAGGTTCATTAAATAATTTTGGAATATTCTCTGGTTCAAAACCTAATGCTTCTATAACCAAATCAGCTTCAAGTTTTTCTTCTGCTCCTTCAATTATTTTAGGAGTTTGTCTTCCAGATGAGTCTGGCTCACCTAACCGCATTTTATTAATAACTACTTTTTCAACTTTTTCTTTTCCTTCAAAATGTTTTGGGCTTGAAAGCCAAATGAAATTTACACCTTCTTCTTCTGCATTAGCAACCTCTCTTGCGGAACCTGGCATATTAGCTTTATCTCTTCGATATAAACAAGAAACTGATTTTGCTTTTTGTCTAATTGCAGTTCTAACACAATCCATCGCAGTATCCCCTCCACCAACTACAACTACATTTTTTCCTTCAGCATTTAAAATACCATTATCAAACGCTTCAACCTGATCTCCCAAACCTTTTCTATTTGAAGCGGTTAGAAATTGCATAGCTGGAAAAATATTTTTTAAATCGGTTCCGGGTACTTCAATATTTCTTGCCTTATAAACACCGGTTGCAATTAAAATTGCATCATGTTTTTCTTTAAGTTCTTTTAAGGTTGAGTCTTTTCCAACTTCAAAATTATTTTTAATTATAATTTTACTGTCCTCTAAAAGTTTAGTTCTTCTTAAAACAACAGATTTATCTAATTTAAAATTTGGAATTCCATATATCAGTAATCCACCTGCTCTATCGTAACGATCGTAAATTGTAACTTGATATCCTTCTTTCCTTAATTCCATTGCAGCAGCAATACCCGCGGGACCCGCTCCAATGATACCAACGGATTGTTTTAATTCAGAAATAGGATTGATAGGTTCAACCCAACCGTTTTCCCATGCTGTATTCGTTATAAATTTTTCAACTGCCCCAATAGTAACGGTTCCATGGCCAGATTGTTCTATCACGCAATTACCTTCGCATAATCGGTCTTGGGGACATATACTTCCGCAAACTTCTGGCATTGAATTTGTTGCAGAGGATACTTCATAGGCATCTTTCAACCTTCCTTCAGCTGTTAACTTTAGCCAATCCGGAATATTATTCTGTAAAGGGCAATGCACTTGGCAAAATGGAGTACCGCACTGGGAGCACCTGCTTGCCTGTTCTTTTGCTTTCGTTTCTATGAACTCTTTATATATTTCTAGGAAATTATCTTTTCTAACATCAGAGCTTAATTTTTCTGGCGTTTCTCTTTGAACATCCACAAATTTTAACATTTT
>VTPE01000006.1 GCA_008638005.1 Pelagibacteraceae bacterium
ATAATTAAAATGTTTCCAAGAGATTACAAGGCCTTGGTCAAAGGTATTAATGTTAAAAAAAAGCATCAAAAGCCGACCAAGGAAAAAAAAGGCGGGATAATCTCTATAGAAAAACCTGTCCACTTATCAAATTTAAAATTAGTAGATGAAAAAAAAACAAAATCAGAAAAAAAACCTGTAGAAAAAAAAGAAGTTAAAGAAAAAAAAACAGTAAAGAAAAAGGATGCTAAATAATTATGGAACCAAGATTAAAATCTGTTTACAAATCTGAAATCGTTCCTCAACTAAGAGATAGTCTGGGTGTTAAAAATATTATGCAGGTTCCAAAGTTAGAAAAAATTGTAATCAATATGGGGCTTGGATTAGATGCTAATGATAATAAAATTTTAAAAACTATACAGCAAGATCTAGCCAATATAGCTGGTCAAAAACCTGTTATAACTAAATCTAAAAAAGCAATATCAAATTTTAAAACACGGGCTAAAATTCCTTTAGGTCTTAAGGTAACTTTAAGAAAAAATAATATGTACTTTTTTTTAGATAGATTGATCAATATGGCTTTACCAAGAGTTAAAGACTTCAGAGGACTAAACCCTAGTAGTTTTGATGAAAATGCAAATTATAGTTTTGGTATTAAAGAGCATGTTATTTTTCAAGAGGTTAACTTTGATAAAGTAGATAAAGTTCGAGGTATGGATATTACAGTAGTAACCTCTACTAGTGATAAAAAACAAGCAAAAGCTTTATTAGATAAATTTAACTTTCCGTTTATCAAGAAAGGAGCAAATTAATAGAATGGCAAAAGTATCATCAGTTGAAAAAAATAAAAAAAGGATAAAATTAGCAAAAAAATTTGAAGCTAAGAGAAAAAAATTAAAAGAAATTGTTATGAATAAAAAAATTAATTTAAATGAAAGATTTGCTGCTGCACAGAAATTAGCAAAATTACCAAAAAATTCAGCAAAAATTAGAATTAGAAATAGGTGTGAAATAACAGGTAGACCGCATGGTTATTACCGTAAACTAAAAATGTCTAGAATTGCTCTAAGAGAATTAGCTTCTATGGGTAAAATTCCTGGCATGACAAAATCAAGTTGGTAGGAGATAGATTATGACGATTAGCGATCCAGTTGGAGATATGTTTGCAAGAATAAGAAATGCTCAGCAAAGAAACCATAAGCATGTAATGGTTCCTTCGTCTAAATTTAAAAAATTTGTATTAGATGCAATGGAGCGTGAAGGTTTTATAACTGGTTATGAAGTTGTAAAATCAGAAAATGATAGTTTTGATAATATAAAAGTGTTGCTAAAGTATGTTCACGGCAGTCCAGTAATTAATGAAATTAGCAGAGTTTCTAAACCTGGAAGAAGAATTTATACACGTTTTGATAGCTTACCAAGAGTGCAAAATGGTTTAGGTGTTGCAATTATCTCAACCTCGTTTGGTATTTTAACTGACAATGAGGCGAGAGAAAAAAAAGTTGGAGGAGAGATTATCTGTAATATCTCATAGTGATTATTTATGTCTAAAATAGGAAAAAAACATATCCAAGTCCCTTCTGATGTAAAAGTTCAGATTAATGAAAATAAAATTAATCTAGAGGGCCCTAAAGGTAAAAGGTCTTTGGAAATTAATAGTGAATTTTTAAATGTAAATGTAGAAGATGGAAAAATTATAGTTGCGCCAAAAGATCCAAAAAATCAGAATAAAATTATTTGGGGATTACAAAGAAGTTTAATTAACAATGCAGTTATTGGCGTTGGTAAAGGATATGAACAAACTCTCAAACTCAATGGAGTTGGTTTTAGAGCTAACCTAAAGGGTAAGCAGTTACAGCTTCAGTTAGGCTTTAGTCATGATATTATGTATGACATTCCCGAGGGCATCGATCTTAAAGTTGATAAACAAACAACTATTATTATCAGTGGAATTGACAAAGAACTTGTTGGAAAAGTAGTGGCTGATATCAAATTTTATAAGCCTGTAGAACCTTATAAGCAAAAAGGGATTACATCAGAAGGCCAATTTATATTGAAAAAAGAGGGTAAAAAGAAATAATGTTAACGAAAAGCATTAAAAGAAAAAATAGAGTAAGATTTAAAATCAAAAAAGTTGCTAAAGATAAGCCAAGGTTAACTGTTTTTAGATCTGCAAAAAATATTTATGCTCAAGTTATAGATGATAGTAAAAGAGTAACTTTAGTGAGTGCCTCATCAGTTGAGAAAACAATTGATAAAAAACCAAAAAAAGAACAATCAGAAATAGTTGGGAAATTGATTGCGGAGAGATGTTTAGAAAAGGGCTGCAAGGAAGTTTATTTTGATCGGGGCAAATATAAATATCACGGCAGAGTAAAACAATTAGCTGAAAGTGCAAAAAGCGGAGGGTTGAAGTTTTAATATATGAGTCAAACAAGTGAATTTAAGGAAAAGTTAGTAGCCATAAACAGAATTACAAAAGTTGTAAAAGGTGGAAGAAGATTTGGCTTTGCAGCATTAGTGATTACTGGAAATCAAAAAGGTCAAGTAGGATTTGGTCAAGGTAAAGCAAAACAGGTTCCTGATGCTATTAAAAAAGCTTCAGAAGCTGCAAGAAAATCTCTTGTCAAGGTGGCTTTAAGAGAAGGAAGAACTCTACATCACGACGTTAGAGGTAGAAATGGTGCTGGAAAAGTTTTGTTAAGAAGCGCCCCAGCCGGTACAGGTATTATTGCTGGAGGACCGGTTCGAGCAATTTGTGAAATGTCAGGAATTCAAGATGTTGTTGGAAAATCCATTGGATCTTCCAATCCATACAATTTAGTTAGAGCTTCTTTTGACGCTTTAACAAAACAAAAATCACCAAAAGAGATTTCTTTAATTCGAGGAAAAAAAATTAAAGAAATTGTTTCAAGGAGATAATTGATGCAACTAAACAGTTTCAAGAAAAAAACTCATAAACCAAAAAAAAGAGTTGGTAGAGGAATTGGTTCTGGCCTAGGAAAAACTTCTGGCAGAGGTGTAAAAGGTCAAAAATCAAGATCTGGAGTTTCAATCAAAGCTTACGAAGGTGGACAGATGCCTTTATATAGAAGGCTTCCTAAAAGAGGTTTTAACTCAATTTATAAAAAAGAAAAAAATGTAGCTATTAACTTGGAAAATATAGCAAAATTAATTACTTCGAAAAAATTAGACTCTTCAAAAACTATAGATTTAAGACAATTTCTTTTAAGCAAAAAAGCTCCTAAAAAAATAAAAGTAAAAGTTCTAGGAACTGGAGAAATAAGTTCAAAGGTTACTATTTTGGCTGATCAATTCAGTAAATCTGCACAAGACAAAATAGAAAAAGCCGGCGGAACGATAGAAATAGTAAAATAAGTTATTATGTCTGGTTTTAATCAGAGTGCAGAAAGTGGTTTAGGCGCCTTTTCAAAAGCCGATGACTTAAAAAAAAGAATATTTTATACCTTATTTATTTTAATCATTTATAGATTTGGTACCTATATTCCGCTACCAGGTATAGATCCTGAGTCTTTAAAAGAAATTGTCGGTGGAAATCAAAGAAGTTTACTGGGAATGTTCAACGTATTTGCGGGTGGAGCAGTTCAAAGAATGGCAATTTTTGCATTGGGAATCATGCCTTATATTTCTGCATCAATTATTATTCAATTACTGACAGGAGTGACTGAGTATTTTAAAAACTTAAAAGCTCAAGGTGAAATAGGCAGGCAAAAAATAACTCAATACACAAGGTATGGAACTGTACTTTTGGCATTAATACAAGGTTATGGTGTTGCAGTTAGTTTAGAGAATTCACAAGGAATAGTTCAAGACCCAGGTTTATATTTTAGATTTGTAACAACGATTTCTTTATTAACGGGGACAATTTTTTTAATGTGGTTAGGAGAACAAATTACCGCAAGAGGAATAGGTAACGGAATTTCACTAATTATATTCTCTGGTATTGTTGCAGAAATTCCTGGAGCTTTAGCATCTACGTTTGAACTTGGGAGAACGGGGGCAATATCAAGTGGTATCATTATTATGGTTCTATTGGTTTTGTTATTAGCAATTTATTTTATTGTTTTTGTGGAAAGGGCACAAAGAAGAGTATTAATACAATATCCTAAAAGACAACAAGGTAATAAAATGTACGGGGGAGAATCTTCTTATTTACCCTTAAAAGTTAACACCGCCGGTGTAATACCTGCAATTTTTGCTTCAGCATTATTATTGCTACCTATAACACTTTCTAATTTTTCATCTTCAGCTGAAAATTCAATCTTAGTTTCTATTACTTCAATGCTAGGACAAGGAAAACCTCTGTACATGATATTTTTTGCAGCTGGAATAGTATTCTTTTCATTTTTTTATACTTCGATAGTTTTCAACCCAACCGAAACTGCCGATAATCTAAAAAGACATGGTGGCTTTGTACCTGGTATAAGACCTGGAGAAAGAACAGCTATTTTTATTGAAGGTTTATTAACTAAATTAACAGTTATTGGTTCGGCCTATTTGGTAATTATTTGTTTATTACCCGAAGTATTAATCGCAAATTATCCTATACCTTTTTATTTAGGAGGTACATCACTATTGATTGTTGTAGTCGTTGGAATGGATACAATAACTCAGGTACAAACAAGATTAATGAGCGTTCAATATGAGTCTTTAATCAAAAAAACTAAATTTAATAGGTAGTAAATTTAATGAATATTATAATTTTTGGCCCTCCAGGTGCAGGCAAAGGTACCCAATCATCTTTTTTAGTTAATAAAATAAAAATGTTTCAACTTTCTACAGGCGATTTATTGAGAGCAGAATTAAAAAGTGGCTCTGAGTTAGCAAAACAACTTAAAGAAATTATGGATGCAGGTAAATTAGTATCAGATGATATAATCAATGAGTTAATTGAAAAAAAAATATCAGATCCTCAGGTTAAAAATAATATAATCTTTGATGGGTTTCCAAGAAATTTGGAACAAGCCAATGCATTGGATGGGATGTTAAAAAAATATGATCAAAAAATATCTGCAATCATTAATCTGAAAGTAGACTATTCAATATTAGTTAAAAGAATTTCAGGTAGAATTTCTTGCTCTATCTGTAAAAAACCGTTTAATGAATTTTTTGACCCACCAATAGAAGCAAAAAACTGTGAAAATAATAATTGTGAAAGCAGAGAATTAATCAAAAGATCTGATGATAACGAAAGTACAGTCTCTAATAGGTTAAAAACTTATGATGAGCAAACCCTTCCAATACTGGATCATTACAGGTCAAAAGGAATCGTTAAAGATGTAGATGCAATGCAGTCAATTAATGATGTTACTTCGCAAATTGAGGCTATTATCAGTGACTTATAACATTGACTTTATCAACTTGATTACTATAATCCGGCGACTTTAAAAGGAACAATCTAAACTATGGCGCGTATTTCAGGAGTAAACTTACCATTAAACAAACAAGTGCATATTGCACTTCAGTATATCTATGGAATTGGAGACCATTACGCTGATAAAATTTGCAAAGATTTAAATATAGAAAGGTCAAAAAGAGTAAACAACTTATCTGATGATGAAGTGCTAAAAATCAGAGAACTTATCGATGCCAAGTATACCGTAGAAGGAGATTTGAGAAGAGAGTTATCATTAAATATAAAAAGGTTAAGAGATCTTGGAACTTACAGAGGCGTAAGGCATAGAAAAAAACTTCCAGTCAGAGGTCAAAGAACATCATCTAATGCAAGAACTAGAAAAGGAAAAGCTATAGCAATTGCAGGTAAAAAATTAACTATGGCTAAAAAATAATGAGTAAAGAAGATATTAAAAAAAAAAGTAAGTTTAAAAACAAAAAAAAAGAAAAAAAAGTAATTACATCAGGCAAGGCTTATGTAAACGCGACTTTTAATAATACAATAATATCTATAACTGATAAAAGCGGAAATGTATTATCTTGGTCATCTGCTGGCTCAAAAGGTTTTAAAGGTTCAAGAAAATCAACACCATATGCTGCCCAAGTAGCTGCAGACGACGCTGCTGTTAAAGCCGCAGATTATGGATTAAAAAATATAGATGTTGAGGTTAAAGGTCCTGGTTCAGGAAGAGAAACAGCATTAAGAGCATTGCAAGCCAGAGGATTTAAAATACTTTCTATAAAAGACACTAGTCCCATTGCGCATAATGGGTGTAGACCGCCAAAAAGAAGAAGAGTTTAATAAAAATTTAACAAGGAGAATAAATTGATAGAAAAAAATTGGAAAGAACTCGTAAAGCCATCAAGATTAGATGTAAAAGTTAGCGATGATAAAAGTTATGCCAAAATTACAGTTGAACCATTAGAAAAAGGTTTTGCACTTACGTTGGGAAATGCACTTAGAAGAATATTATTATCTTCAATTCAGGGTACAGCAGTAACAGCTATTCAGATTGATGGAGTGCTGCATGAGTTTTCATCGATCAATGGTGTGCGTGAAGATGTTACAGATATTGTTCTAAATATAAAAGGTTTGTCTTTAAAATTAAAAAATCCTGGACCAAAAAAATTAATCTTAGAAGCTAAAGGTCCTGGTGAAATCAAAGCAAGTGATCTTAAGGAGAGTGCTGATATAGAAATTCTAAATCCTGAACAGGTAATTTGTAATCTTGATGACAATGCTAAAATTTATATGGAATTAACTGTTAATACAGGGAAGGGGTATGTCTCGGCTGAAAAAAATAGAGAAAAAGACTCTCCATTAGGCTTAATCCCAATCGATTCAGTTTACAGTCCAGTTAAAAGAGTTTCATACAATATATCAGAAACTAGAGAAGGTCTTTCAATAGATTATGATAAATTAACAATGGAAGTTGAAACTAATGGATCAGTTGAAGCTGAGGATTGTGTTGCGTATGCTGCAAGAATTCTTCAAGACCAACTTGGAATGTTTATTAACTTTGAGGAGCCAAAAGAAGTGGTTGCTCAACAGGCAAAATCTGAGCCTGAGTTTAATAAAAACTTACTAAGAAGAGTTGATGAGCTTGAACTATCTGTAAGATCAATGAATTGTTTAAAAAATGATAACATCATTTACATTGGTGACCTTGTTCAAAAAACTGAAGGTGAGATGTTAAGAACCCCAAATTTTGGTAGAAAATCCTTAAATGAAATTAAGGAAGTTTTATCTGGAATGTCTTTATATTTAGGTATTGAAATACCAAATTGGCCTCCAGAAAATATTGCTGAATTATCTAAAAAATTAGAGGAAGAATATAAGTAATATGAGACATAAGATTGCTCATAGAAAACTAAATCGAACTGCTGAGCATAGAAAAGCTTTAATTAAAAACATGCTTAACTCTTTGATTAAACATGAGCAAATTGAAACTACTTTGCCAAAAGCGAAAGAGTTAAAGGTTGCGATTGATAAAATTATTACTCTGGGAAAAAAAAATACATTAGCTTCTAAAAGACTGTTAATTTCTAAATTGCAAGATCAGGATATAGTAAAAAAAATCACCACTACTCTGATTAAAAGATACGAGAAAAGAAGTGGAGGATATTCCAGAGTTGTAAGATCAGGTTTTAGGTATGGAGATAATGCGCCTAAAGCTTTTATAGAATTAGTGGACAAAGATTTTAATGCTAAAGGACAAGACTCAGGTCCTACTCAAAAAAAACCTGAAACTAAAGATCAAAAAGAAGAAGCGGTTCAAAAAGATAAAAAATAATGAAATTATACATGTTGGTTGCAATATTTGGTGCGATCGGCAGTGTTTGCAGATTTAGTTTAGTTCAGATTACTCCTAAAATTTTTTTTTTAAATTTTCCATTAGGAACAATTGCGGTCAATTTAATTGGCTCTTTTTTAATTGGATGCGTAGTATCCATTTTTGAAAAAAATATAATTTCGGAGGACACAAGAAATTTTATTGTTTTTGGGTTTTTAGGGGGTTTTACAACGTACTCTGCTTTTACCTTTGAATTATTCAATCTTATTAAAAATTCTGATTTTACTAACGCCTCAATATACATTTTTCTGACTTTGTTTTTAGGTTTAGCGCTTTTTTATCTAGGTTATAAACTTTTCAAACACACTTGATGAAAAAAGCATTCAAACATTTTATTGTAGATAAAAATTACAAAAGTACACGATTAGATCGGTTTTTAAAAAAACAAGATCAAAATTTACCTCAATCATTAATTGAAAAAAACATAAGAAAAAAAAAGATCTTAGTTAATAAATTAAAAGGCAAAAGTTCACAAATTTTACAGGAAGGGGATTTAGTGGAGGTTTTTTTTGAAAACAATTTAAAAGAAACAAAACAAAAAATAAATGTAAATAAAAAATTTAATACTGAAGATCTTGATTATATTAAGAAATGTATAATTTTTGAAAATCAGGACTATATTATTTTAAATAAGCCATATGGTTATGCGTCTCAAGATGGGACTAAAGTTAAAAAAAATTTGATCGATATTTTAAATTCACAAGGTTCAACAAATTATCATTTAGTTCATCGTCTTGATATGGAAACAGTTGGAATAATGGTATTAGCCAAAAACAGAGAGTATGCAAAAATTTTTTCTGATATTTTTCAATCTAGAAGTATAGTGAAAAAGTATTATGCAATTACCAAAGGCAAAATCAATAAAAACTCCGGTGAAATCGTTACTAAAGAAGATGTTGGTAAAAAAAAAATAGTTTCAAAAACTTTCTTTGAAGTTAAAGCTAAAAATAAAAACTTTTCTTTTTTAGAGCTTGAGATCTTAACTGGTAGAAAGCACCAAATTAGAAAACAGCTATCTGAAATTGGACACCCTGTTGTTGGTGATCATAAATATGGAGAAGGTTTTAATGAAATGCAACTTTGTTTATGTAGTTTTTATTTAGAATTTGAATTTAAAGGAAAATTAGTAAAATATTCCATAAAACTTCCAAAATTTATGGAAAATTTTATACAAAAATATCTTTATACTTTTTAATTATTGTTTCATTTAAATTTTTAATTTTAGAAATCTCAATAAAATCTGTCATGTTAGCTATGCCTCTATCATGAATTCCACAAGGTATTATTCCTTTATAATTCGCTTTATTAACATTCACATTCAAAGCAAAACCGTGGTAAGCAACCCATTTTTTCACTCTAATTCCTATTGCTGCAATTTTATTTGTTTCGTTTTTTTTTTGTTTTACCCAAATGCCAATATTTTTTTCATCAGCTAACGATTTTA
Source organism: Pelagibacteraceae bacterium (assembly GCA_008638005.1). GTDB lineage: Bacteria > Pseudomonadota > Alphaproteobacteria > Pelagibacterales > Pelagibacteraceae > HIMB114. The sequence goes on from VTPE01000006.1 coordinate 9,193, forward strand.
TATTGTAGGTTTCTAAAATATTCACAATCCATTTTTCTATATTTCTAACGAAAACCTTGATATTTTTATTTTCTATTTTGTGGGCAAGGTATACAATTTTTTGCCCCTCTCCATGAAATGTCCATTGACCTCCTCTAGAGGTTTTAAATAAAGGAAATTTTTTACTGTCTAGTAAATCTTTATCTTTAGATGATGTCCCGCCTGTATATATATTTGGATGTTCTAAAATCCAAAGTAAATTTTTTGAATTATTGTCATAAATATCAGCGACTTTTTGATCAAGAAGCTCCATAGCTTTTAAATAAGGATATGGTTTTTTACTGATTTTAACTTCAAATTTCATTATAAGTTTCGTTCAAAGATTATCTTATGTCAAACATTGATCAAAGTATAGAGACCAGAACATTTGAAGTAACACAAGAGAGTATAGATCAATTAATAAATAATATTAAATCTAAAAATATAGAATTTATCAATAATCAGTTTAACGACTTGAATCCCTCCGATGCCGCCGAACTTTTAAGCAATATTCCAGAAAAGTTTAGAGTTAAAATGTTATTGATAGATGGATTGCAAATTAAGCCTGAAGTTATTATTGAGTTAAATAATCAACTTCAAAAAGACATCCTAAATAAACTACCTTCAGATAATATTGCGGATATAGTTAATAATTTAGAGTCCGATAATGCACTTCAAGTTGTCACAAACTTAAATGAAGATAAAAAAATTGAAGTTTTCGAAAAAATTCCAACTGAAGATAAGAATTTAATTGAAGAAGTACTAAAAGCTTATCCAGAAGGTTCTGCTGCAAGAATTATGCAAACTGAATATTGCGCAGTACCTAAAAACTGGTCAGTGGGAGAAACAATTGATTATTTAAGAGAAACAGAAGAGTTACCCAAAGAATTTTTACAAATTTTCGTAGTTGATGAAAATAATAGACCATTGGGATCTGTCTCATCATCAAGAGTTTTAAGAAATCCAAGAGATAAAAAAATGCAGGAAATTATGGATGAAGCTCAATTGCTCATTCACGGTGACTGGGAAAAAGAGCAGGTAGGGTATTTGTTTGAAGAATACAATTTAGTTTCTGCAGGGGTTATCGACAAAAATAATAAACTTATAGGTATGATTACCGCTGATGATATTTTAACAGTATTAAAAGAATCTACCGAGGAAGATGCTTTTAAGTTAGCGGGTGTACAAGATGAAGAGATTACTGATAGCGCAGTTAAAATTACAAAAAAAAGATTCATTTGGTTAACAATAAATTTATTTACAGCTGTAATTGCATCTTACGTTATTGGGTTTTTTGATGGAAACATTGAAAAAGTTGTAGCTTTGGCAATATTAATGCCCATCGTGGCGTCTATGGGCGGAAACGCTGCAACTCAAACTTTAACAGTTACTGTAAGATTGATTGCTACAAAGTCCTTAACATCTGAAAATTTGTTTAAAATTATTAATAAGGAATTCTTTGTCGGGTTTTTTAATGGTATTTTATTTTCATTTATCACTGGTCTTTTTGTTTATTTTTGGTTTTACGATTTTAAACTTTCATTATTAATAGGCGTATCAATGATCATTAATATGGCATGCGCTGGTTTTTCAGGAATAGCTATACCTGTTATTTTAGATCGATTTAAAATTGATCCAGCTGTAGCCTCGACCGTTTTTGTTACAACTGTAACAGATGTTGTTGGTTTCGTATCATTTTTAGGATTGGCCGGTTTTTTTCTGGGAATTTAAATATTATCGATTAAACGAATATTGTTTAAATAATAGGCAATAAAAATTCTAGAATTTTTAGTAACTTTACCTTCTCGTTTAAATTTTTTTATATTTATATTTTCAATATAATCGAATTTTAACTTATTTTTTTCAAACCATTTCATTAAATTATTTATCTCAAATCTCTTGTTTTTGTAATTTTTTTTATATTCTTTAATCAGTTTATATACTCTAGCTGCTGTATTTTTATTAATCGTTTTTAAAAATTTATTTCTAGATGATAATGCTAATCCACCTCTATCTCTAACAGTTTTACAAGCTACAACAGAGCTTTTTATTTTATTTATTTTGATAAAATCTTTTATGATTGTTAATTGTTGATAGTCTTTCTCTCCTAAATAAATTTTTTTAGCCGGTATAATATTTAATAATTTTTCAATTACCATCAACACTCCTTTGAAATGACCTTTTCTAAATTGATGTTCCATAAAATTAACAATTTTTGGATATTTATATTTTTTAGTTTTCCACTTATAAATTTCATTATAATTGGGAATGAATAGATAATTTACACCAAGTTGTTTACAAATTTTGATATCTGAATTCTGGCTTTTTGGATATTTTTTAAGATCTTTTTTATTATTGAATTGTTTTGGATTAACAAAAATACTAACAATTGTATTTTTATTTTCTTTTAACGATTGTTTAATCAATGATACATGACCTTTATGCAGATAACCCATGGTTGGAACAAAACCTATATTATTAAAGCTTTTGAATAGATCGTGTATTTCTTTAGATTTTTTTATAATTTTCATTTAATAACTGATTAATGGTTAAACAAGCAATTATACCACTTGCTGGCTTAGGTACAAGAATGCTTCCTTTGTCCAAAGCATTTCCCAAAGAGTTATGGCCCTTAGGATCAAATTCGATTTTAGAAAAAATATTGGATGAGTGTTTTGAAGCTGGAATTCAAGAGGTAATATTTGTAATTTCAAAGAAAAAAAACTCAATAAAGAAACATTTTTTAAAAGATCGAAGTTTAGAAAAAAAAATAAAAAATAAACCCGATATTTTTGCCAAAATAAAAAAACTAAATCAATTATCAAAAAAAATTAAATTTGTTTATCAAAATAACCCAAAGGGACTTGGTCATGCAGTTTTGTGCGCAAAGAAAGCCATTAAATCAAAATATTTTTTATTGTTACTACCTGATGATATAATAATTAAAAAAAATTGTACTAAAGAATTAATTTCATTACACAAAAAAAACAATTCATCCGTTATCGCATTAAGAAAAGTAATGAAAAAAGAAGTGAGTCGCTATGGAATTGTGGGATTAAATAATTCAAATCATAAAATTAAACAAATGATTGAAAAACCAAGTCTTAAAAAAGCTCCATCTCAGTATGCTATTATTGGAAGATATTTACTAAACAAATCAATATTTCAATATCTTGAGAAGCAGCAAAAAGGCAAACTAGGTGAAATTCAAATAACTGATGCGATGAATGCTATGTTAATTAATGAAAATTTTTTTGGCTGCAAATTTAAAGGGAAATATTTAGATTGCGGCACAATCAACGGGTATATAAATTCATTTATAGAAATAAATAAATCATGAAAATATGCTTTATAGGAACCGGTTATGTTGGATTAGTTTCTGGAGTTTTGTTTTCAGATCTTGGTAATTCTGTTACGTGCGTTGATAATAATCATGAAAAAATTGAAAACTTAAAAAAAGGTATTATTCCAATTTTTGAACCAGGCTTAGACGAATTAGTTATAAAAAACTATAATGCTAAAAGACTTTTTTTTACAACTGATATTAATAATGCAATTAAAAATTCTGATATAATTTTTATAGCGGTTGGAACGCCTACTGCAAAAGATGGAGTCTCTGCAGATTTAAAAAATGTTTATGCCGTTGCACAAACTATATCTAAAAATATCAATAAATTTAAAATTATTATTACAAAATCAACTGTTCCAGTATGCACTGGCGATGAAGTTGAGAAAATCTTGAGAAAGAAAAATAGTTCTTCAAAATTTGAAGTTGTATCTAACCCTGAGTTTTTAAGAGAAGGCGAAGCAATTAGAGACTTTAGGTATCCAGATCGTGTTGTTATCGGATCAAATAACCCAAAAAAAACAATTCCTATATTAAAAAAACTTTATGAGCCAATCACTAAGAAGGGCGCAAAATTTATTTCAACATCAAGAAGAAGCGCTGAATTAATCAAGTATGCGGCGAATGCTTTTCTAGCAACTAAAATTACATTTATAAATGAAATTGCAAATTTATGTGAACAAGTAGGGTCTAATGTTGAGGATATTGCAATAGGAATAGGAACGGATGCGAGAATAGGATCTAGATTTTTAAGAGCTGGACCTGCTTATGGTGGTTCTTGTTTTCCAAAAGACACAAAGGCTTTAACTAAAATAGGAAAAAAATTTAAAACTCATATGTCAGTTGTTGAAACTGTAATCAAAAGTAATGAGAAAAGAAAAAACAACCTAGCTGATAAGATATTAAATATCTTAAAAAATCCAAAAGGGAAAAAAGTGGGTTTTTTAGGGGTAACTTTTAAAGCAAATACTGATGACATGAGAGACACACAATGTTTAAAAATATTTCCAAAATTGTTAAAAAAAGGCGTTAAATTATCTTACTATGATCCCACTGGAGAAAAAAAAGAATTAAAAAAAATTAGATTTATAAAAAACACTAAGGAAATTTTAAACAATAATGACCTAGTTGTGATTCATACTGAATGGGATGAGTTTAGATCTTTAGATTTTAAAAGTATAAAAAATAAAGGTGTCAAAATTTTTGACATGAGAAATCTATATCAACCTAATGAATTTTTAAATAAAAATATTAAATATTATTCTATTGGTAGACCCACAAATGAAAAAAAAGCTTGATAAATTTAGCCAAATAAAGCTTCAACATAAAATAAAAATACCACATCACTATAAAGTAATATTGCTTAATGATGATTTTACTTCGATGGAGTTTGTTGTTAAAATTTTAATAATGTTTTTAAATAAATCAAAAAATGAAGCTACAAATTTAATGTTAAAAATTCATCACGAAGGTTCTGCAGTCTGTGGGGCTTACCCAAAAGATATTGCTTATACAATTCAATATAAAATTCATAATTATTCAAAAGTTAATCACCAACCCTTGAAATGTATCATTAAGCACTAATGGCAACTTTTACAAAATCATTAGAAAAATCAATTTCAAATGCATTTACTTTTGCTTCTGAGAAAAATCATCAATATGTAACATTGGAGCATTTGCTCTTTTCACTTTTAGACGAAGAGGATGCTCAAAATGTAATGAAGGCATGCAGCGTTGATATTGGATTGCTTAGAGAAAATTTAGAACATTATATAGATCATGAGTTAGATAATATTGTTAATTCTGAAAAACATACCGATCCTCAGCCTACCGCAGGTTTCCAAAGAGTTATTCAAAGATCTATTGTTCATGTTCAATCTTCTGGAAAATCAGAAGTAACAGGAGCTAATATTTTGGTATCATTGTTTGCCGAAAGAGAAAGTCATGCCACTTACTTTTTACAGGAACAGGAAGTTACTAGGTATGATGTTGTTAATTTCATATCTCATGGTATTACAAAAATAGAAAATTTCTCTTATACAGATAATTTAGACTCCAATACAAAACCTGGATCTTCAAAAAATGAAAAAACAGCCCTAGATAGTTTTTGTGTAAATTTAAATAACAAAGCATCTTTAAATAAAATTGATACTTTGATTGGACGAGATGAAGAGGTTAACAGAATGGCCCAAATTCTATGCAGAAGGACCAAAAACAACCCTCTTTTAGTTGGTGATCCTGGTGTTGGAAAAACTGCAATTGTTGAGGGTCTTGCAAAAAGAATATTCAATCAAAAAGTTCCTGAGCCTTTAAAAAAATCGACAATATTCTCGCTTGATTTAGGTTCATTGCTAGCTGGAACAAGGTATCGAGGTGACTTTGAGGAACGTTTAAAAACAATCATGAATGAAATAGAAAAAAATGAGCATTATATTTTGTTTATTGATGAAATTCATACCCTTGTAGGGGCGGGTACTACGACTGGAAATTCAATGGATGCAGCAAATATGTTAAAACCTGCTCTTCAAGCTGGAAAAATTAAATGTATAGGTTCTACCACTTTTACAGAATATCGTTCAAATTTCGAGAAAGACAGAGCTTTACAAAGAAGGTTCCAAAAAATTGACGTACCAGAACCTTCTATAGATGAAGCTTATAAAATTATGTTTGGCTTGAGAGATAAGTATGAAGAATTTCACGGAGTAAAATATAGTGATGAGGCTATTCGTGCTTCAGTGGATTTATCAGCTAAATATATTGGAAACAAAAGGTTGCCAGACAAGTCTATTGATATTCTTGATGAGCTTGGTGCATTTGAAAACTTAAAACCTAAAGATCAAAGAAAAGATATTTTAAATGAGATGGATGTGGAGCAAGTAGTTTCAAAAATTACAAAGATACCTGAAAAAAGTATCACCGCAAATGACAGGTATTATTTAAAGGATTTGGACAAAAGTTTAAAAAGATTAATTTATGGCCAAGATCATGCAGTTGAGGCTTTATGCTCTTCTATCAAATTATCTCGATCAGGTCTAAGAAATCCTGAAAAAACTATTGGGAACTATTTATTTAACGGACCCACTGGCGTTGGTAAAACCGAATTAGCAAAGCAACTATCAAAAACATTGGGCGTTGAATTAATAAGATTTGATATGTCGGAATATAGTGAGAAACATACAATTTCAAAACTGATTGGATCACCACCTGGCTATGTAGGTTTTGATCAAGGTGGTCAACTATCAGAATCTATCGAAAAAAATCCTTACTCTGTACTTTTAATTGATGAAATTGAAAAAGCGCATCCTGATATTTTTAATATTCTTCTACAAATTATGGATTATGGAAAATTAAAAGATCAAAATGGTAAAAATGTTGATTTTAGAAATGTCATTTTAATTTTAACAAGTAATATTGGTGCTTCAGAATTAGAAAAAGATCAAATAGGTTTTGCGAATAAAAAAAATAATGAAATTGATAAAGAAACTATAAATAAAGTTTTTAGCCCTGAGTTTAGAAACAGACTCGATTCTATCATAAGCTTTAATCGTTTAGATAGATCAATTATTAAGCAAATAGTCAGTAAGTTTATTTTAGAACTAGAAACACAATTAAATGCAAGAGATGTTGTTATAGAACTATCATCTGCTGCAAATGATTTAATTTGTAAAAAAGGTTATTCTCCAACTATGGGTGCGCGACCTATCTCAAGATATATTGATGATAATATCAAAAAAGCTTTGGCTGATGAAATCATTCATGGAAAGTTAATTGATGGTGGTTTTGTAAAAGTTGACTGTAAAAATGAAAAAATAATTTTTGAATACAAGAAATTTTCCAAATCTGAAAAACCAGCTAAAATTTTAGGAAGTAATTAATTAAACTTCAAATATAGTCTCAATCTCAACTGCAGCATTTAGAGGCAACGAAGGAACACCTACAACTGCTCTGGCATGTTTACCTTTATCGCCAAAAATTTGAACTAGTAGATCAGAGGCAGTATTTAATAATGCCGGATGTTCAAAAAAATCTTCTGAACAATTGATAAAACCATTTATTTTTACACATTTTTTAACTTTATTTAGATCCCCAACATGTTTTTTTAAATGCCCAATAGCATTTAAAATACATAATTTCGCGGCTTGTTTGCCTTGTTCTATATTTAAATCCCTGCCTATCTTGCCCTTGATCATTTCCCCCTTTTCATCAATTGGCAATTGACCAGAAATAAATATCAAATTGCCAGTTTGGTTATAAGCAACATAGTTGCCTACCGGCCCTGGAGGGTTTGGAATAGAGAGTAAATTTTTTTTTAAATTTTCTTCAATGGTCATTATTTTTTCTTTTTTGTTTTTTTTATTTTTTTACCTTTTTTTTCGGCATCATATTGTAATCTTTTATCAATATAAACTAAAGCCTCTTCCATAGTAATATCATTTGGATCTTTATCATCTGGAATAGTTGCGTTTATAGTTTTGTACTTAATGTAAGGTCCAAATTGTCCCTTCATAACTTTTACTGGTTTTTTATCTTCTGGATGTTCACCAAGATTTTTAATTTCATTAGATGATCTACGTCCTGGCTTAGCTTCAGCAATTAATGTTATTGCTTTATTGAGACCTATAGAAAAAATATCTTCAGGAGACTCTAATGTGGCTGATTTATTTGAGCATTTTACATAAGGACCAAATCTTCCATTATTTAAAGTAATATCTTCATTGTTATCTGGGTATTTTCCTATGACTTTTGGCAAACCTGATAAAAATTTTGCTTTTTCAATGTCAACTTCATCTGGCGAAATCCCTTTGGGGATAGAGAAATTTTTCATTTCTTTTTCTTCATTTCCAACTTGAAGGTAGGGTCCAAATCTTCCTTTTTTTAAAGTTATTTTTTTTCCATCATCTGTTTCTCCAATTTCTTTTGGTTCAGACATGAAAGTTTCTTGCGCTGCTTTGATTTTAGATAAAGGTCTTGTAAACTTACATTCAGGGTAATTTGCGCAGCCGATAAATGCACCAAACCTTCCAACTTTAAGACTTAGTTCACCACCACATTGACATTTTCTTTCAACACTTCCACTTTCATCTTTATCAAAAATAATATCTGCCAAACTCTCATTTAACATATCCAAAATTGCACGGGTTCTAAGTTCTTTTACTTCATTAACATTAATATTAAATTGCTCCCAAAATTGACTTAAGACATCAATCCACTTTATTTTTCCTGATGTTATTTCATCCAAGTTATCTTCTAAATTTGCTGTAAAATTATAATCAACATACTTATTAAATAGCTTATCTAAAAAAGCCGTGATTAATTTACCTCTATCAGTTGGAATAAACTTTTTATTTATTAACTCTACATAATTTCGAGTAGATAAAACTGATATAATGCTTGCATAAGTAGAAGGTCTTCCAATTCCAAGTTCTTCTAATTTTTTTACTAAGCTAGCCTCAGAGTATCTTGGAGGAGGATTGGTAAAATGTTGCTCATCTAAAATTTTGTTTATTATTAATGCGTCACCATTATTTACATCTGGAAGAATATTTTCATCATCTTCATTATCTTCTTTTTTTTCGTCTTCTTCCTTTGTTTCTTGGTATAATTTTAAATACCCATCAAATTTTTGAATTGATCCATTTGCTCTGAAAATAATTGATTTATCTTTATTACATATATCAATTGAAGTTCTTTCAAATTCAGCCGACTCCATTTGTGATGATACCGTCCTGTTCCAAATGAGTTCATATAATCTCATTTGATCTCGGTCTAAAATTGATTTTAAAGAGGATGGATCTCTATTGATATCTGTTGGTCTAATGGCTTCGTGTGCTTCTTGAGCGTTCTTTGCTTTTTTTCCACTATAATTTCTTGGTTGATCAGGTAGATAATCTTTTCCTAATTTTTGACTTATATAATTTCTGCATGTTTCGAGTGCTTCATTTGATATTTGTGTACCATCAGTTCTCATGTAGGTAATCAAACCAACCGTTTCTCCATCAATTTCAAAGCCCTGATATAATCTTTGAGCCACTTGCATAGTTCTTGATGCTCCAAAACCTAGTTTTTTAGAGGCCTCTTGTTGCATTGTTGAAGTGGTAAAAGGAGCGTAAGGATTTCTTTTGTATGGTTTTTTTTCTATTTGCGTTATTTGATAATCATGCTTCTTAATTTCATCTACTGCAGATTTTGTTTGCTCTTCATTTTTAAAGTAAAATTTATCAACTTTTTCTGATTTAAATAAGATTATTTTTGAATTTAAATCTTTAGTATCTTTATTTTTAAATAAAGATTGAATGCTCCAGTATTCTTGAGGTTTAAATAGTTCGATTTCATTTTCTCTCTCAACAATTAATTTTAAGGCAACAGATTGAACTCTACCTGCTGATTTTGATCCCGGTAACTTAGTCCATAGAATAGGGGAGATGTTAAAGCCTACAAGATAATCAAGAGCTCTTCTGGCCATATACGCATCAACAAGCTCAGTATTAATTTCTCTTGGATTATCAATTCCATTTTTAACTGCTTTTTTTGTAATTTCATTAAAAACTACTCTTTCAACTTTTTTATCTTTAAGTAATTTTTTATCATCTAAAATGTTTTTTACATGCCAGGCAATAGCCTCACCTTCACGATCTGGGTCTGTAGCTAATATAATTTTTTTTGCATCTTTAGCGGCATCATAAATTTCTTTTAAAGGTTTCTTTGAGCCTGGGTCTATTTCCCATGTCATGTTAAAATTGTTTTCAGTGTCTACCGAACCATTTTTTGACGGAAGATCTCTGACATGTCCATAGCTTGCCAAAACAATATAATCTTCACCTAAATATTTATTTATTGTTTTTGCTTTTGCAGGACTTTCAACGATTACTAAATTCATAAAGAAAAATTTAGTCTCAAATAATCATCAAATTGTCAATTTATAGTTTTTTTTATTATATAAAATGAGGCTTTTATTTAGTTTTTATTTTACTCTCTTCACCCGAAATGATTTTTTTTATATTTTCTCTGTGCGTGAAAATACTAAACGCTGTAAAAAAAGACATTACGAGTATTAGATCATTTTCATACAAAAATACTGTGGCAACAAATGTAATTAAAAACGCAACTATTGCTGACAAAGATGAAATTTTAAAAATTTTAGCGACAATAGCCCAGCTAATCAAAAAAATTAAACTTAAAACATAATTTAAAATAACTATTGCGCCAATAAAAGTTGCAACTCCTTTGCCTCCTTTAAATTTTAGCCACACTGGAAAAATATGTCCAAGATAAACAACAACAGATGACAGGAGAATTAATTTTGGAAAAAAGTTAAGGGTGATAAAAACCGCAAGACTTCCTTTGGCAATATCACATAACAAGGTTAAAGCAGCTACTTTCTTGTTACCAGTTCTTAATACATTTGTAGCTCCTATGTTGCCTGAGCCAATGTTTCTGACATCACCTAAACCCGCAAGTTTTGCATAGATTAGACCAAATGGAATGCTACCTAAGAAATATGAATAAAGTCCTACAATTAATATGTCCATTAAATTTCAAAAACTAACTTTCCATTTAAATAAGTTTTTTCAACTTTGCCTTGGAGTTTCTTTCCTTCAATTGCGGTATTTTTAGATTTTGATTTTAGATTTTCTCTTTTTACAACCCATGGTTTATTTAAATCAAACACGGTGATATCAGCTGGCATTCCTTTTTCTAAAGATCCTGCTTTCATACCAAATATTTTTGCTGGGTTTTCTGTAATACATTTAATGATTGTTTTAAGATCTAAATTACCATTATGAAATTGCTCAAGCGCAAGTGATAGAAAAGTTTCAATACCAGATGATCCTGACGCACAAGTTTGAAATGTTAACCTTTTAGATTCTTCGTCTTCAGGTTTATGATCAGATACAATAATATCAATTAATTCATTTTTAATACCATCAATCAAATCAAGCCTATCTTGCTCTTTTCTTAGCGGAGGAGAGAGTTTTAAAAATGTTTTAAACTCACCAATGTCATTTTCATTGAGCGATATTTGGTTAATAGATACACCGCAAGTAAACTGTAATTCTTTTTTTTTCCATTCGTTAATAATTTGAATTGATTTTCCAGATGACAATAGTGCAATGTGATACTTTGATTTATATTGATTAAGAAGTCTAAGATCTCTTTCAATTACAAGATGTTCCGCGTAGTCTGGTATGCCTTTCAGACCTAATTTAGTTGCAATTAAACCTTCATTAATAACACCATTCTTTGACAATTCATTATCCTGAGGGAATTGAATGACTAAGGCATTTTGATTTTTCGCGTAGTTAAAAATTTTATCCATCACATTATTATTTTGAATACTTTTAACTCCATCCGTAAAACCTATGGCACCACTTAATTTGAGAAGACCAAATTCACAAATTTCATGACCTTCAGTATTTTTAGTTAGAGATGCAAGTGAGTGGATTTTAATCAGGGATTTGTCTCTAGCTCTTCTTTTAATAAAATCAAAAGTTGAAACATTATCGACGACAGGGTCGGTATTGGGCATGGTCACAACCGATGTAACTCCGCCAGAGATTGCGGCTTGGCTTAGTGTGGTATAATTTTCTTTATATTCAAAGCCTGGCTCACCAACAAATACTCTCCCGTCTATTATTCCAGGGATTGCAATTTTATTTTGACAATCAGTGACCTTAATATCTCCGACATTATCTTTTGTAACATCTTTACCTACAGCCTCGATTAAACCATTTTCATTAATTAAAATTCCACCAGTTTCATCAATATTATTTTTTGTGTCTATTATTCTAGCATTGATAATTGCTGATTTCACGATTGGTTCTCCATTAAAATTTTTAGACAAGCCATTCTAACCGCAACACCCATTTCAACTTGTTGAACAATAATACTGCGATTAATATCATCTGCTAAACTTGCGTCTATTTCTATACCTCTGTTCATTGGGCCAGGGTGCATGATGAGAGCATTTTCTTTTGCATGTTTTATTTTTTTGTAATCTAGTGCAAAAAATTCATAATATTCTCTAGTAGATGGAATATAAGATCCGTCCATTCTCTCTAACTGCATTCTAAGCATCATAATGATATCAACGTCTTTCAAGCCATCTTCCATATTTGTAAAAACTTTAACGCCAAATTGACCGATTTCTTTTGGCATCAAAGTACTTGGCGCTATAACTCTAACTTCTGCTCCCATCATAGTTAGAAGATAAATATTAGATCTAGCAACTCTTGAATGCATTATGTCACCACATATTGCTATTTTTAAACCTTCAATCTTTCCAATTTTCATCTTAATCGTCATTGCATCAAGTAATGCTTGGGTAGGGTGCTCTCTCCAACCATCTCCTGCATTAATGACTGAGCAATTCACTTTTCTTGATAAAAGATTTGCTGCACCTGAGTCACCGTGCCTTATAACTAAAATATCTGGATGCATTGCGTTAAGTGTCATTGCCGTATCAATTAGAGTTTCCCCTTTTTTAATTGCTGAATTTGAAACATTCATATTCATAACATCCGCACCTAAACGCTTACCCGCTAATTCAAATGATGAGAGTGTTCTTGTAGAGCTTTCGAAGAATAAGTTAATTTGGGTTTTACCTTTTAAAAGGCCTAACTTTTTATTTTCCTTACGATTAAGTTCGACGAACGATTGGCTTTCGTTAAGGATATGAACAATTTCTGGAATAGATAAATCTTGAATACCTAATAGGTGCTTCTTCTCATATTTAACAGCTTGTTTGGTTTTGAATAAAGCCATTAAAACCAGTCCTATATGGCCATTTTATTAAATAGGCAAGTTATTTATTAAGAAAATCTAAGTAGCCTTGTAAAATGAATGCAGCTGCATGTTGATCTAGTTTTTCACTTTTTTTTGATGAATTAATATTTAAATCCCCCATTAGTTTGAATGCTCCTTCACTAGAGAGTCTTTCGTCCCAAAGGGTTATAGGTATTTTTGTAATCTTTGTAATATTTTGTGCAAAATCTTTAGCGGATTGCGATCTAGGTCCAAGGCTACCATCCATATTAACTGGATTGCCAATGACAATGCCTTTAACTTCATAATCTAAAATGACTCTATTGAGTTGCTCAATAAATTTTTTAAATTTTTTCATCTCTATTGTTTTTAAAGGAGTGGCAATTTTTTGACTTGGATCACTAATGGATATTCCAATATTTTTTTTACCAGGGTCAATTCCTAAAATTCGAGAATTTGTTCCAACCTTTTCGTGAAAGCCTGAGTTATCGCAAAGGTTGATAGTTTCCATTAAAGTGATAATTTACCGCAAATTTTAATAAAGTCCAATGTCAATTACCAAAGATACAGTTAAAAAGATTTCAAAACTTTCAAGAATAGCTTCAAACGAAAAATTTGAAGAGAATATGATTAAAGATTTAAATTCAATATTAAAATTTGTAGAACAATTAAACGAGGTAAACATTGATAATGTTGAGCCTTTAGCATCGACTGTTAATCAAGAGTTAATTAAAAGAGAGGATGAGGTGAAAGTAGTAAACAAAAAAAAAGATATTTTAATTAATTCACCATCTGAAAATGAGGACTTTTACGTTGTTCCAAAGGTCATTGAGTAATGAGCGAAATATATCAGCTGTCACTATTTGAGCTTGTAAACAAAATTAAATCAAAAGAAATTTCTTGTGAGGAGGCTACAAAATCATATGTTGAGCGCTCTTCTAAATCAAAAAAATTAAATTGTTATGTTGAAGAAACATTTGATATCGCTCTTAAAAAAGCAAAAGATTTAGATCAAAGTTTTAATCCTGATAAAAAATTATTTGGAGCACCTATTGCGGTTAAAGATTTATTCTGCACAAATGGAGTTCAAACAACCGCATCAAGCAAAATGTTAAAGGGGTTTAAGCCACAATATGAATCGACTGTAACAGAAAAATTGTGGAATGAAGGTGCTAATTTATTAGGTAAACTAAATTGTGATGAGTATGCAATGGGGTCATCAAATGAAACCAGTTATTTTGGAAATGTTATTAATCCATATAGAAACGATGAAGACCTAGTTCCCGGTGGTTCTTCAGGAGGCTGCTCTTCATCCGTTGCTGCAAATTTAACTTCAGCTACAGTTGGAACTGATACTGGCGGCTCTATTAGACAGCCAGCATCTTTCACAGGTATTGTAGGTTTAAAACCAACTTACGGCAGATGCTCTAGATGGGGAATTGTTGCTTTTGCATCATCATTAGATCAAGCAGGCCCGATGACTAAAGATGTAAAAGATTCTGCATTAATGATGGAAGTGATAGCTGGTCATGATGAAAAAGATTCAACTTCTGCAAAAAAAAATGTTGAACCATTTTCCAGCAAATTAACAAAAGATATCAAAGGTTTAAAAATAGGTATTCCAAAAGAATACAAAGTAGACGGTATGCCAAAAGAAATATTAGATCTTTGGGATAAAGGAATTGAGATTTCTAAATCTTTAGGTTGTGAAATTAAAGAGATTTCCCTCCCTCATACTAAATATGCTCTTCCAGCTTATTACATTATTGCTCCTGCAGAAGCTTCTTCAAATTTAGCAAGATATGATGGGGTTAAATATGGTTTTAGAGCTGAAGGTAAAGATTTGATTGAAATGTACGAAAATACTAGAGCCCAAGGCTTTGGAGACGAGGTTAAAAGAAGAATTTTAATTGGAACTTATGTTTTGTCCTCAGGTTATTATGATGCATATTATTTAAAAGCTCTAAAAGTCAGAAGACTTATTAAGAATGATTTCGATGAAGCTTTTAAAGAAGTTGATACTATTTTGACTCCAACCACACCATCTTCAGCTTTTGCAATAGGAAAAAACGATGACGATCCAATTTCAATGTATTTAAACGATGTATTTACAGTTCCTGTCAATTTAGCAGGATTACCAGCAATTTCTTTTCCTGCAGGTTATGATCAAAAAAATTTACCCCTTGGTTTGCAACTAATTGGAAAATCTTTTGATGAGCAAACAATATTAAACAATGCATATGCTATAGAGCAAAATATTAATTTTAAACCCAATTATAAGGATTGGTGGATTTGATGTCAGAAAAACAATTTGATTATTATTTAAAAGGCGAGAAGGGTGATTATGAAGTCGTGATTGGTCTCGAAGTGCATGCTCAAGTTTTGTCCAAAGCCAAACTGTTTTCTGCATCAGCAACTCAATTTGGTGCCGAGCCAAATTCACAAGTAAGTTTAGTGGATGCCGCGATGCCTGGAATGTTGCCTGTTATTAATAAATTTTGCATAGAACAAGCGGTTAAAACAGGTCTTGGACTAAACGCAAAAATTAATACCTTTTCTAAATTTGATAGAAAAAACTATTTTTATGCTGACTTACCACAGGGTTATCAAATATCTCAATTTAAACACCCAATAGTAGGTGAGGGAAAAGTAATTCTTGATATGCCTTACGGCACCAAAGAAGTTGGAATTGAGCGGCTACACTTGGAGCAAGATGCTGGAAAAAGTATGCACGATCAAGATCCAAATCATTCTTTTGTTGATTTAAACCGTTCAGGAATTGCTTTAATGGAAATTGTAAGCAAACCTGATTTAAGATCACCAAGTGAAGTTGGTGAGTATATTAAAAAATTAAGATCCATTATGAGGTATCTTAACACCTGTGATGGAAACATGGAGCAAGGTTCGCTAAGAGCGGATGTTAATGTTTCAGTTAGACTTAAGAACTCAAAAAATTTTGGGACTAGATGTGAGATTAAAAACGTTAACTCCATTAAGTTTATGCAGCAAGCCATTGAGTATGAGGCCAGAAGACAAATTAATTTAATAGAAGATGGAAAAGAAGTAGATCAAGAAACAAGACTTTTTGATACTAAAAAACAAGAAACGCGATCAATGAGAAGTAAAGAAGATGCGCATGATTACAGGTATTTTCCTGATCCAGATTTATTACCATTAGAAATAGACGAGAAGTATATTGAAGATTTAAAAAAAACTCTCCCAGAGCTTCCAGATCAAAAAAAACAAAGGTTAATATCAGATTTTAAATTAACGAGTTATGAGGCGAGTGTTATTATTTCTGATCAAGCTGTTTCAGAGTATTACGAAAAAGTTGCAAAAAATTCAGATTATAAATTAGCAGCCACATGGCTCATGGGCGATTTGTTTGCTACACTCAATAAAGAAGCAAAGGATATTACCGAAAGTCCTGTTAGTGCAGAAAATTTAGCAAAGATGATTAACCTTATTAAGGATGGAACGATATCCGGAAAAATTGCAAAAACTGTATTTGAGGAAATGGTCAAAAGCGATGGAGATCCTTTAAAAATAGTTGAAGACAAAGGTTTAAAACAAACATCCGATCCAAAAGAGATCGAAAATATTGTTGATAAAATTTTAGCTTCAAATCAAGACAAGGTAGAGCAGTATAAATCAGGTAAAGATAAATTGTTTGGTTTTTTTGTTGGTCAAGTGATGAAAGAAATGAAGGGTAAGGGTAACCCTCAAATGATCAACGATATTTTAAAAAATAAATTAAAATAATCACAATGTCAGGAAACTTTTTACTCAATGAAAGACTTGAGCATTATATTTATGAAAATGGTGTTAACGAAACAGAAATAGAAAAAGAGCTTAGGGAATACAATAACAAAGAACATTCTCAATCAGCACACTTACAAATTTCACCAGAACAATCAGAATTTCTTAAATTAATAATAAATATTGGTGGTTATAAAAATATCTTGGAACTGGGGACGTATCTTGGGTATAGCGCTTTATCAATGGCACTTGCGACCAATGGTAAAATTACCACTATCGATAAAGATAAAAAAACCAATGATATTGCTAAAAAATATTGGGAAAAGGCAGGAGTAAATAAAAAAATCTATTCAATTACTGGTTCAGCATTAGAGGAATTGGATAAATTAAATGAAAAGTATGATTTCATTTTTATTGATGCCGATAAAACAAATTACATCCAATATTACGAAAAATGCAAAACCCTTTTAAGTGAAAAGGGCGTTATGGCTTTTGACAATGTTCTTTGGAAGGGCAAAGTATCTGAAAATACAGACGATCCCAAAGTAGAGAAAATTAAAGCATTTAACAGTTATGTTAAACGTGATAATTATTTTGAAATTTCATTAATTTCCATAGGCGATGGAATAATGTTATGCAAAAAGAAAAATACAATATAGTTAGTTTTTATAAGTTTTGTTCCATTCAAATCGATGAGGATTTGAGAATTAAATTTAAAAAATATTTAATTGATTACTCTTTAAAAGGAACCATTATTTTATCTCCAGAGGGAATAAATGGTACTTTAGCAGGTTCATCAGGTTTTTTTTCAGAATTTCAAAGTTTTACAAAGTCTATTTTAAAGATAGATAAATTCGATGTTACAAACGCTTCATCATCAAGTTTTATTCCTTTTAATAAACCAAAAGTTAAAATCAAAAAAGAAGTTGTTCCAATTGAAGTTAACACAAAAATTAGAAGCGGAAAGCATTTAACCCCGGAAGAATGGGATGAGTTTATAGTTAAAGATAACGTTATGCTTGTGGATGTAAGAAAACCGTTCGAGTATGAGTTAGGTACTTTTAAAGGTGCAATTAATCCTAAAGTAAATAGCTTTAGAGAATTTAAAGAATATTTTTCAAAAGATTTTGTTAGAAAGAATAATAAAAAATTAGCAATATTTTGCACAGGTGGAATTAGATGTGAAAAGGCAGCCGATCATTTAAAAAATATTGGAATGGATGAAGTTTACCAACTGGAGGGAGGCATACTAAATTATCTGGATAACGTAAAAGAAGATAAATCCAGTTGGAATGGTGAATGCTATGTTTTTGATCAGCGCGTATCTGTTAAGCATGGATCAAAACCTGGCACATACTCCATGTGTCATGGATGTCGACTTCCAGTTAGTGAAAATGATAAAAAATCAAATAAATATATTGAAGGTATTTCATGTCCTAAATGTCATGATAAATTAACAATCGATCAAAAAAAAAGATTTGCAATGAGGCAATTTAATATTAAACATAATCAAAAATGACACAAAAAATTCCAAGTTCAAAAGTTGTAATTCGAGAAGACGGTAAATTTTTAGAAAAAGATATAACTGAATATTTTAAAGGAAAAAAAGTTGTAGCTTTTGCTTTACCTGGCGCATTCACTCCAACGTGTTCAAATTATCATGTCCCAGCATATGAAGAGGAGTACGAAAATTTAAAAACCTTAGGGATTGATGAAGTGTACTGTATTAGCATGAATGATCCTTTTGTAGTTGCTAAGTGGAAGGAGATTTCTGGGGCTAATAAAATTAAATTTATTCCAGACGGTAATGGAAATTTTACAAAAGATATGAATATGATTTCTGACAGAAGCGCATCAGGTATGGGGCCGCGTTCATTTAGATATTCTATGTATGTAGATAATGGAAATATTATTAAAATTTTTAAAGATGAAGATGGAAAATTTGATGTGAGTGATCCTAAAACAATGATCAAATTTTTAAAAGAAACTAGTTAGTGGCCACAAGAAAGTCATTTACAAGACCTGTAACCAAAACATCAAACCCTCAACCTAAAGACAAGCAATCGAAAGATTGGCTCATATGGGCAGCTTGGGCGGATAGAATAACGTTTGAGGATATAAAAAAAGAGACAGGTAAAAGCGAATCTGAAGTTATTAAAATAATGCGATCCTCATTAAAACCAGGGTCTTTTAGACTTTGGAGAAAAAGAGTTCACACCAAATCCATTAAAAACTTAAAAAAGTTTAGAGAAGATAGAAAAAAAATAAGAGATAAATCCTATAAAAACTACCTATAGTTGTGTTAAGTGATCGAATCTGCTACATGTTGACATGTTATTAAGAATAATTCTTAACAGTATTGACACTGAGAATCATTCTCATTAATAAGATTAAAATTAAAAATTAGAAAATTAAAAATTATATGACTGAATTTATGACACCTTTTG
>VTPE01000038.1 GCA_008638005.1 Pelagibacteraceae bacterium
CCACCAATCTGGTTGATGAGGCAGGCTGGTCGCTATCATTCACATTACCAAAATTTAAAAACAAAGTATTCTTTCGAAGAGCTCTGTACAATACCGGAATTAATTTGTGAAACGACCATGGGGCCTATTCGGGACTTTGATTTTGATGCTGCAATTTTATTTAGCGATATTTTATTTCCGCTTGATTATCTTGGTATGGAACTAGCTTTTAACCCAGGTCCTCAATTTTCTAAACCTTTAACAGAAGAATTGTTAAAAAATGAAAAAGATAAAAATTTTTCTGATTATATTCAATTTCAAATTAATGGATTAAAATTAATTAGAGAAACTTTACCAATGAATAAATCACTAATTGGTTTTGTTGGGGGTCCTTATACGCTATTTCAATTTGCCCAAAGACACCCAAAGTCTAATTCAGATTTATTAAATAACTTTTTGCCTTTGATTGAAAATATTTTAGAAAAAAATATTGATTTACAGTTTTCGGTTGATCTTGATCTTTTAATGATATTTGACACAGAGGCTCAACATTTAAGTATTGAAAAATTTAATAGCATAACAAAACCCTTTATTGAGAAAATGACTTTAAAATACCCGGGTAAAATTGGTTATTTCACAAAAAATATTGATAGTAAGAAATTTGAAAGCTTAAAGACCATTAAAGACCTAAAATTAACTGTAATGGGTTCTGATCATAATATTTTCAATGAATTGCCTAATACCAAGTTATCTCTTCAAGGAAATTTTTCAAATGAACAATTAGCAGAAATAGATACGTCAAAATTTAAGGAAAATTTATCAAATTTTGTTAAGTATATTCAAGATCAAGATAAAAGTAGAAGAGTGGGTTGGATTTGTAGCTTAGATCATGGTGTTTTAAAAACAACTCCCGAGAAAAATGTTAAATTATTTATAGAAACAATTAGAACAGAATTATAATGGCTAAATTTATTGGAAATCCTGAGTTTAAACACGGCACAAAGTTAAAAATAGGTGTTTTACTTTCTAATTTAGGTACTCCTGACAAGCCTCAGAGAAAAGAGCTTAGAGTTTATTTAAAAGAATTTTTATCCGATCCTAGAGTCATTGAAACTCCAAAGTTAATTTGGCAGATTATATTAAACGGAATTATCCTTAACACCAGGCCTCAAAAATCTGCAAAAAATTATCAAAAGGTGTGGACTGATGAAGGATCTCCACTTCTAGTTATTTTAAATAAGCAAAAAAAATTAACTGAGGACTTATTAAAAAAAGAAAATTTAGAAATAGAGTTTGCTATTGGTATGCGCTACGGCAACCCTAGTATCGAAAAAGGTCTAGATGAGTTAAGACAGAAACATTGTAATAAGATTATTGTTTTACCAATGTATCCTCACTATTGTGCAGCTACTACTGGCTCTACATTTGATGCAGTTACGAATACAATGCAAAAATGGAGATGGGTTCCTTCTTTAAGATTTATCTCAACATACCATGATCATCCACACTATATAAAAGCTTTAGCTAACAGTATTCAACAACATTGGGACAAACATGGAAAGCCTGATAAAATATTATTTAGTTATCACGGAATACCCAAAAAATATTTTACAAAAGGAGACCCATACCATTGTCTTTGTAGCAAAACGACAAGATTAGTTAGAGAGGAAATGGGTCTTTCAGAAGAATTTGCAATGACAACTTTTCAATCTCGCTTTGGACCTGAGGAATGGTTACAGCCTTATACAGATAAAACCGTAGAAAAATTAGCAAAGGAAAACACAGAACACCTTCAGATTATTGCACCGGGTTTTTCATCAGATTGTTTAGAAACAATTGAAGAACTGGATGGAGAAAACAGGGAAATTTTTGAAGAACATGGTGGAAAAAAATTTAGTTATATTCCATGCCTAAACGAGCAACCAGATCATATCAACTTAATTGCACATTTAATTAAGAATGAACTTCAAGGTTGGGTATGAGTTTAAAATTAGAAGATAAAAAAAAACTTACATCTGAATGGTTCCAGGATTTACAAAATCAAATGATTAATTCTTTTGAATCATTAGATACTAAAAAATTTGAAAAAAAATCATGGGAGAGGCCAGGGGGTGGTGGTGGAACTATGGCGGTTATGAAAGGAGATGTATTTGAGAAAGTTGGCGTCAATATATCTGTTGTTCACGGAAAGTTTACCAATGAGTTTAAAAAAAAAATTCCAGGAACCGAAAGTAGTGCAGATTTTTGGGCCGCTGGTATTTCGGTAGTTGCCCATATGAAAAATCCAAAAATTGCTGCCGCTCATTTTAATACAAGATTTATTGCTACTGAAAAATCTTGGTTTGGAGGAGGTTGTGATTTAACTCCAGCCATACCTGAAGATGAAGAAACTCAATCATTTCATTCAGGATTAGAAAAGACATGTAATTCAAGTTCATATGATTACCAAAAATGGAAAAAAGAATGTGATGAATACTTTTACTTAAAACACCGAAAAGAGCCTAGAGGAGTAGGGGGTATTTTTTTTGATTATTTAAATGAAGATAAATTTGATAATGAGTTTGATTTTATAAAAAATTTAGGTTTGTACTTTAAAAATTTTGTACATGATAATGTTGAAAGAAAAAAAGATTCACCATACTCAGAAGAAGATATGAGTAAATTAATGCACAAAAGATCTAGATATGTTGAGTTTAATTTATTATATGACAGAGGGACTTTGTTTGGTTTAAAAACTGACGGCAATGTTGACGCTATTCTAATGTCAATGCCTCCAAGAGCGGAGTGGAATTAATGTACGAGTGGCTTAAAGTATTGCATATTATTTCTTTCGTTTCTTGGTTTGCAGGACTTTTTTATTTACCAAGACTTTTTGTCTATCATTCTGAAAATTCATCTAATGAACATACTTGCAAAACATTGGAAGTCATGGAGTACAAATTATTAAAATACATCATGAATCCAGCAATGATCGCCACATGGATTTTTGGTGTCACATTAATTCATTATGTTGGTTTTTCAGGAGGCTGGCTACACACTAAGATTTTATTAGTTGTAATTTTATCTGGATATCACATGTATCTTGGCGTCATCAGAAAAAAATTAATAATTGACTCTTCTAAATATTCATCAAAATATTTTAGATACATAAATGAAGTTCCAACTGTCTTATTAATTTTGATTGTAATTCTAGTAATAATTAAGCCTTTTTAATTGAAAATTAGATTATAAAATATTACATAACAACCAAGGACAGGTGGGTGAGAGGCTGAAACCAGCTGGTTGCTAACTAGCCTTACGAGTAACATCGTAACGAGGGTTCGAATCCCTCCCTGTCCGCCATTATATGAAAAAAAATATTTCCATTGGACAAACCCTTGCAAATTCTTTTCAGTTTCTAATATCTAATTTTAGCAAGAGATTAAAAGATGGATTTCCAGCCGTCATATTTATTACTATTGCTTTTAATATTTTAAATTATTTAATCACTAAGGATATTGCTACAAACTTTACAATTGTATTTTTTTTCATTTTTACAATGATTATTTCAAGCGCTATTGGTATTTGTGTTCATGAAGAAATTTTAAACAAATCTAAACCAATCTTTATAAAAGAATTTTTATCCGCAAGAAGCTTAAAGTATTTTCTAAACTTTTTGATACTTACTTTTATAGCTTTATCACCAATTATTTTTCATTTTATTTTTAAGAATAGTTTAACATTAAATGATAATTTCAAGTCTGCGCTTTTGATTTTTTGGATATTTACTACTCTCGTAGCACTTAAGTTAATTTTTATTTTACCCAAATTAACTTTAGGTATAAATTACAAGTATAACTTTAACGAATTAAATAAGATTGGATCAAAGTTATTATTGTTAATGACAATTGTGACCGTCATATTTTTGGTTCCATCAATGATTTATTTAACTTTACAATTATCGTTTATGACTAGCTACAAAGACCTATACCCAGTTATTAAGCCATTATTTGATATTGGATCCTTTTATATTTCTTACTTAAATTACATTACTATTTTTGCTGTAATATCCTTTGCTTTTAAAGAATATTTTTCAAAATAATATTTTTTCTATATCGTTAGTGACTGTTTTTTTATTAATTACATACTTATAAACTTGAATATTTTCTATTACTCTTTGAACGTAGTTTCGAGTTTCATTGAATGGAATAAGCTCAATCCAATCTACAGGATCAATCTCTCCTTTTCTTGGATCTCCAAATCTTCTTATCCACCTTTGAACTCTGTGTGGACCAGCATTATATGCTGCAAAGGCCATATATTTTGCTCCAGACAAGTTTTCAGTAAGGTTTGAAATATAAAAAGAGCCTATTTGAAGATTAAAAAACTCGTCTTCAGTTAATTTTGATCTTGAATATCCAAGACCAGCTTGTTTAGCAACTAATTTGCCTGTTGCTGGCATGATTTGCATCAAACCTTTTGCTCCAGCCCAACTATTCGCTCTTCCATCAAACTCACTTTCTTGTCTGATAAGCGCAAGAATTACCTCTTGTTGAAGGATATCTTTATTTGAAACTTTTTTTGGCGTCTCAATAATTGGATAATTTAGTTCAAGTAAGTTTATATTTTGATATGAAGCCTGTTTTGCAATTTGTATTGCAAAATCAAGTCTATTAATTTCTTGTGAAAGCAAACCAGCGTAAATCTGTTCTTTTAGAGTTTTTTCCTCGGAACCTAGATGCCTCAGTATATCTTTGCTTTCTTGAGATAAGTTTAGCTCATTCAGTAGAATAACGGCTTTCGGTAAATCTTTTTTTAGAAATTTATTAAATTCCTCATTGTCAAATGAAAAACTATTTTTAACTTTAAAGTTATCTTTTTCAATTTTTGCAGCCGCTAGTTGACCGTAAAAAGTTGTATTAAATTTTGCAGCTTTTCTGTACCACTCGTTAGCTTTTTGTTTTTGACCTAGTTCAAATGAAGCTTCTCCTAACCAATAAGCTGCGCGTGATTTACTGATAGGGTAATTTACTCCATCATACATTATTTTAAAATGTTGGCTGGCCTCTTTAGGTTTATTTAAAAATCTTAACGCTAACCATCCAGCATGCCATTCTGCTTCTGCTAATAATGCACTATCAATTACACCGTGATTTACTAATAAATCATAAGCTTCTTTAAATTTTTTACTATTAATTTTATTTCTAGCTATAATAAATTTTTCTTTAAACCAAAGGTCGGGTTTGACTAAAGCTGCAGGGTTATCTGGTAATGAATTGATAATTTCTAGAGCGCTATCATACCTTCCTCTTTTCCGTCTCCATTTGGCTCTATCAAACTGTAATCCGATATTATTTTTAAATTGTGGTGGAACTTTTGCAATCGCACTATCTACGCCATAAGATCTTGTCATTAATGCAAATCTTGCAAAATAAAGTTCCTTATATCCTTTTGGTAGATATTTTAATGTTCGTTGTAATTCATAAAAATCCTGTTCCCACGCAAGATATTCGGCTCTTAAAATATAATCGTTATTAGTTAAAATGTTTTTAAACTTTTTATGTAAGTATCGGTGATCATCTCTACTCAAGTTTGCAGTATTAAATCCTTCTGCAATTAAATCATGTGCGATTTGCTTTTCTCCCTTGATTAAATAAGCCTCTCCAAGCTTAATTTTTCCATATCCACTTAGAGGTTCTTGGTTTTTAAAAAAATTTATTACATCGGCAGGCCTTGTTTCTTTAAAATCAATTTCGTGTTCAGCTAAATATCTTAGTCTATTAATTCTTGGCCATTCTTTTTTTGACTCAATGAATTTTTTATATTCTGTAAATGTTGATTTGTTTCCAGGTTCTAGCAAGTACATCCACTGAACCAAATCTTTTAGCAATGGACTTTTTGATTTTTTTAGCTCAATAAACGCAGAATTCCATCTCTTTCTCTTAATTAAATTAAAAGTTTTTTGAGCTATTTGAAAATCTTTTTTTGACAAAATTTTAGATTCAATTTTATTGAATCCCAGATCCTCAGGTTTTTTGATTGGAATAATTTGATTTGAAACTGAATATTCTTTTTTTTCATCTTCTGTTAATGATTTATTTTTATTTGTTTTTTCAACTTGATTTATAATTTCTTTTTTTTTAATTATTATTTTTTTTTTAGGTGGTATAATTTTACTTTTAATATCTTTTTTAGGTAACAAAGGTTTGCTTTGAAACTCTTGTGGTTTTGCTTTTGGAGTAATCAAGGCTGAAAATGAAATATTTATTGAGGCTATTAAAAAAATAACTGATATTAATATTATTTTGTTTAATTTTGCTTTGATCATTACTAATTTCTATATATAAATATTTTTAATATACTAATTATGTTTAAAGGATCTATTACAGCCTTAGTCACACCTTTTAAAGATGGGAAATTGGATATTGGGGCGTATGAGCGCTTTATTGCATTTCAAATTGACAGTGGAACACATGGTATTGTTCCATGCGGAACAACAGGTGAGTCGCCCACTATAAGTGGCGAAGAGCATAAATCTTTAATTGAAACAGCAGTAAAATCGGCAAAGGGCAAAATACCCGTGATTGCCGGAACAGGTTCTAATTGCACTGATGAGGCAGTAGAAATGACAAGATATGCAGAAGATGTTGGCGCTGATGGAGCTTTAGTTGTAACGCCATATTATAACAAACCTACCCAAGAAGGCTTGTACCAACATTACAAAAAAATAAATGATAACTGCGGCATACCAATAGTTATTTATAACATTCCAGGCAGATCAGTAGTGGATATGAGCGTTGATACAATGGCACGTTTATACGAACTTAAAAATATCGTTGGAGTTAAAGATGCAACAGGTGACCTAAATAGAGCAACTCAACAAAAAAATAAAATGGGACCAGATTTTATAATGCTTTCAGGTAATGATGAAAATGCTTATGAATTTAATTTAAAAGGAGGCGTGGGTTGCATCTCGGTATCAGCCAATGTTGCTCCAAAACTGTGTTCAGATTTTCAAAATTTTTCAAATTCAAAAAAAAATGAAGATGCTAAAGCTCTGTTTGATAAACTTTTACCTTTGCATGATATTTTGTTTATTGAAAGCAATCCATCTCCAGCTAAATACTCTCTATCTCTAATGAAAATGATGTCAGATGAAGTGCGCTTACCTTTAGTTGTTTTAGAGAGCACATCTAGAAAAAAAATAGATACAGTTTTAAAGAACTTAAAATTAATTTAATGAAAAAGCCAGATAGTAGCAACATTGTTGCTCAGAACAGAAAGGCAAGTTTTAATTATTTTTTTGAGGACACGATTGAAGCTGGTATTGAATTATTCGGATCGGAAGTTAAGTCATTACGAGCCGGTAAAGGAAGTATAGCCGACTCATACGCTATTGATGATAATGGTGAAATTTTTTTACATAACTCATATATACCAGAATACAAACAGAGCAGTTACAATAATCACAACCCAAGAAGACTAAGAAAACTATTATTAAAAAAAAAAGAAATTAATAAGATTATTGGAAAAATAAACAAAGATGGTTTTACTGTTGTTCCCACTAGAATTTATTTTAACTCAAAAGGTATAGCTAAAATAAATATTGCAATTGCCAAAGGAAAAAAACAACATGATAAAAGGCAAACAAAAAAACAAAGAGACTGGAATAGGGAGAAGTCTAGAGTTTTTCGTAAATCAAGTTAATGAAAATTTTAGCTCTAGGGTCAAATTTACCATTTGGTATTAATACACCAAAGCAAAATTTAGAATCCGCATATGATTTGCTTGAGCTTGACGGTATTAAAATATTAAAAAAATCTAAAATTTATTTTAGTGAAGCTTATCCCAATAAACTTGACCCTTTGTTTTGTAACTCCGCAATTTCTATTGAAACAAATTTAAAACCATTTGATCTTTTAAATATAGTTTTGAAAATAGAAAAAAAATTTGGGAGAGAAA
>VTPE01000039.1 GCA_008638005.1 Pelagibacteraceae bacterium
AAGATAGTTTTATTAAAACTTCAGAGATAAAAGTTTCAAAAAATCTAAGTAATACCGAAGCCCTTGGAAACGTATTGTATACAGATTTTGTTCATTATTTTCAAATATCAGGTTTAATTTTACTTGTAGCAATGGTTGGTGCGATTTTATTAACTTTTAGAAAAAAAGATAATTTAAAACGTCAAGATATTACAAAACAAGTTTCAAGAGAAAGAGAAGAGGGCGTATCTCTTAAAGAGGTTGTAAGTTTTAAAGGAGTAAATTTAAATGATTGATATTTCCCTAGGTCATTATTTATTTCTAGCAGCGATTATTTTTACAATTGGAATAGTTGGAATTTTTTTAAACAGAAAAAATGTCATCGTTTTATTAATGTCCATTGAGTTAATATTAATTGCAGTCAACATAAACCTTGTAGCATTCTCGGTTTATCTCCAAGATATTGTTGGGCAGGTATTTACGATGTTTGTTTTAACTGTTGCCGCAGGTGAAGCAGCTATTGGTTTAGCGATCTTAGTAGTCTTTTTTAGAAATAAAGGAAGTATTCATGTCGAAGACATTAATACTTTAAAAGGGTAATGGCTTATTTAATAATATTTTCTCCCTTGCTGGGTTTTTTAATTGCTGGTTTATTTGGAAGAAAAATTGGAGACTTGGTTTCACAAGTTGTTACTAGCTCACTTGTAGGCCTATCAGCTATTATATCTTGCTATTATCTTTACTTATTTATCTCAGGATCCGAAGCTTTAAATTTTGTTATATTTAATTGGATCTCATCAGGCAGTTTAAACTTAAATTGGTCGATTTATATTGATGCGTTAACAGCTGTCATGTTGGTTGTTGTAACAGTCGTTTCTTTTTTAGTTCACGTCTATTCAATTGGTTACATGAGTCACGATCCAGACAAGCCTAGGTTCATGGGTTACTTGTCTTTATTTACTTTTGCCATGTTAATGTTGATCACATCAGATAATTTCTTACAACTATTCTTTGGATGGGAAGGTGTTGGTCTAGCCTCGTATTTACTAATAGGGTTTTGGTTTAAAAAACCTAGCGCAAATGCTGCAGCCATCAAGGCTTTTGTCGTTAATAGAGTGGGAGATTTCGGCTTAGCAATAGGTATTTTTTTAATTTATAAATATACAGGTTCACTCAACTTTTCAGAAGTCTTTCAATCCATTCCCAGCTTAGTTGATAAAAAAATTAATTTCATTGGAATAGAAGGAAATATAATAACTTTTATTTGTGTCTTTTTGTTTATTGGGGCAATGGGTAAATCTGCTCAACTTTTTTTACACACCTGGTTACCCGATGCCATGGAAGGACCCACTCCAGTTTCAGCATTAATTCATGCGGCAACTATGGTTACAGCTGGAGTTTTTTTGGTAGTAAGGTGTTCACCCATTTATGAGTATTCGGCAATATCCCAAAGCTTAATCATAACGGTTGGCGCTTCCACGGCTTTTTTTGCAGCTACTATTGGTCTAGTTCAAAATGATATTAAAAAAATTATCGCCTATTCAACTTGTAGCCAGCTTGGATATATGTTTTTTGCAGCTGGAATTGGTGCATACCATATTGCAATCTTTCATTTGTTTACTCACGCTTTTTTCAAAGCTTTATTATTTTTGTGCGCAGGATCTGTGATCCATAGTCTCCATGAAGAACAAGATATTAGAAAAATGGGAGGTATTTATAAAAAAATTCCTTACACATATGCGTTTATGGTCATTGGAACTCTTGCTATTACGGGGTTCCCATTTTTATCAGGTTTTTATTCAAAAGATGCAATTCTTGAGGCAGCTTTCTTTTCAAGCAACAGCATGGGTTCATACGCAACTATAATAGGAGTGATTACTGCTATTTTAACTTCAATTTATTCATGGAGATTAATTTACAAAACCTTTCACGGAAATTATCGTAATGAAAATTATGCATTTGAAAAAGTTCATGAGTCACCATTAGTGATTTTGGCTCCATTATTTCTTTTAACTTTAGGAGCGGTATTTGCAGGTTTTTTATTTAAAGATATCTTTATTGGAATTGATCATCAGGTTTTTTGGAATGGTTCAATATTTTTTAAAGAAAAATTTGTATTACAACATCCTCCATATTGGTTTTTATATTTCACTCCAGTTGTAGGATTTTTAATTATTTTTATTGCTTATTATTTATATGTAAAAAATGAAAATATTTTAAATCAGTTAAAAGAAACGCATAAACCTGTTTATGAATTTTTACTTAACAAATGGTACTTTGATGAATTTTATGAATTTTTATTTGTTAAGCCCGCTAAAACGTTTGGTAATTTTTTATGGTCAAAAGGAGATGAAAAAATTATTGATGGTTATGGGCCAAACGGATTTGCTAGAATAATAAAAATTATATCTGACAAAGCTGTATTGTTCCAATCTGGTTATCTTTATCATTATGCTTTTGTTATTTTAATTGGTCTAACCGTTTTATTAACTTACTTAATTATATGAGTGAAATTCCTATCTTAACGCTAACTACTTTTTTGCCTTTAATTGGCATATTTTTTTTAATGTTTATAAAAGGAGAAGAGAGTTTTGTTAATAAAACCTCAGGTTATGTTGCGTTATTAACAAGTGGAATTGTTTTTTTATCGTCAATTTTTATTTTAGCTAATTTTAATTATTCAAATCCAGACTTTCAGTTTGTTGAGCAGCAGGATTGGATATTTAATTTTGTAAATTACAAGGTCGGTGTAGATGGTATATCCTTGTCATTTATATTATTAACTACTTTCATTACTCCAATTTGTATTCTAGCTACCATTAATAGTGTCAAAATTAGATTAAGAGAATTTCTAATAGCTCTTCTATTAATGGAAACAATGATGATTGGAGTTTTTTGCTCCTTAGATCTTTTTATCTTCTATCTTTTCTTTGAAGCTGGCTTAATTCCAATGTTTTTAATTATTGGAATTTGGGGAGGCGAGAGAAGGGTTTACTCTGCATTTAAATTCTTTTTATATACACTTTTTGGGTCTGTTTTTATGTTGATTTCTATAATTTACATATATTTTGATGCTGGAACTTTAGATGTTGAAAAATTATTAAATATCCAAATTAACAAAGATTATCAAAAATATTTATGGCTAGGGTTTTTCGCTTCTTTTGCAGTTAAAACACCAATGTGGCCTGTTCATACTTGGTTACCAGATGCGCATGTGGAAGCACCAACCTCAGGTTCAGTAATTTTAGCAGCTATTTTATTAAAGATGGCTGGATATGGATTTATTAGATTTTCATTAGGCCTGTTTCCAGATGCCTCGATTTACTTTGGTCCATTAGTATTTACCTTGAGTATTATAGCAATTATTTACACTTCCTTAGTGGCATTGGTTCAAAAAGATATGAAAAAACTAATTGCTTATTCATCAGTAGCCCACATGGGCTTTGTAACCATTGGAATATTTGTTTTTAATCAAGAGGGGATTGAGGGAAGTATATTTCAGATGATCAGTCACGGCATTATATCTTCTGCATTGTTTTTATGCGTGGGTGTTATTTATGACAGAATGCATACTAGGCAAATTTCGGAATATGGCGGGGTAGTTAATGTCATGCCAAAATACGCAATTATGTTTATGGTTTTTACCCTTGGAAGTTTAGGTCTTCCTGGAACAAGTGGTTTTGTTGGTGAAATTTTAGTTTTAATTGGATCGTTTAAATATAATTATTGGATTGCTTTTTTTGCAGCTTCAGGAGTTATTTTATCCGCTTGCTATAGTTTGTGGTTATATAGAAGAGTAGTGTTTGGAAAAATTTTAAATAATAAAGTTCAAAATCTTGTTGATTTAACTAAAACTGAATATTTAATTCTCACACCCCTTTTAATTATGACGATTGTTTTAGGTTTTTATCCAGCATTAGTTCTGGACTTGATATCACCGAGCGTAGAAAAAATATCAAGTAACATGGTTAACTACTTAAAGTTTGCAAATTTAGGAAACTGATATGATTGATTTTCAGAACATATATCCAGAAATTTTTTTAATAATGTCAACCTTGTCGCTATTAATGATTGGTGTTTTTTTTAAAAATTCTTTTGCTTTGGTAAAAAAAATAACTATTTTTGCATTAATAATTTGCATTCCTTTAGTATATGTTAATTTTGGTAATCAAATTTTAGTATTTAATAATAGTTACAGTATAAATGTTTTCTCAAATCTTTTGAAAATTATAATTTTAATTTCCTCTGCATTTTCATTAATATTTACAGGCCAGTATTTAAAAAGAATTAATATAGAAAAATTTGAATATATGATTTTAATTTTAAGTTCTACGATTGGAATGTTTGTGATGGTTAGTGCAAATGATTTAATTGGATTGTATCTTGGGATAGAGCTTCAATCTTTATCACTGTATGTGCTTTCTTCTTTAGATCGAAATTCATTAAATTCATCAGAATCTGGCGTAAAATATTTTGTACTTGGAGCCTTGTCGTCAGGTTTGTTTTTATACGGCTGTTCTCTCATTTATGGATTTACAGGTTCTACAAATTATTTAATGATTAGTGAAAATTTAAGCGTTGAAAACCTAGGTATTATTTTTGGTTTAGTTTTTGTTATAGTTGGATTGGCGTTTAAAATATCTGCGGTTCCATTTCATATGTGGACACCAGATGTTTATCAGGGCTCACCAACATCTGTAACAGCTTTTTTTGCACTAGCACCTAAGGTTGCTGGTATGGGAGCATTTATTCAAATTTTATTTGTAGCTTTCAAAGGAGCTTATGTAGAATGGAAATCAATAATTGTATTTATTTCGATTGCATCTATGATTTTGGGTTCAGTAGCCGCGATTGGACAAACAAATATCAAAAGATTAATGGCGTACAGTAGTATTGGGCACATGGGTTATGCGCTTGCTGGTGTTGCGGCTGGCAGTATAGCGGGTATATCATCAACAGTTTCATATATTTCAATTTATGTAGTTATGAATATTGCTGCATTCACATGTATTTTGTTTTTAAGTCGTGAAAAAAAATATTTTGAAGATATTAGAGAATTGGGTGGAATGTCTAAAAATCATCCAATTGTCTCGGCGTGTTTGTGTTTAACTTTGTTTTCATTAGCCGGCATACCTCCCTTAGCCGGTTTCTTTGCTAAATTTTATGTTTTTAAAGCAGTTATAGAATCTGAAATGTACATGCTTGCAATTATAGGATTATTAAGTTCAGTAATTTCGGCATTCTATTACTTGAGAGTTATTAAAATTATTTATTTTGATAAAAATAAAGAAAAATTTGATGAAATGTCAGGATTTGGTATGAAATTTTCCTTAACCACCTCATCATTGTTAATTTTATTTTATTTTATAAATCCATCTTTGCTAATAAACATAACTGATTTGGCATCAAAAATTTTTAAATAAAAATTGGTCACAATTACCTTTATAAATAAAGTTCCAAGCACAAGTTCATTTGCAATTAATCTTATAAAAAAAAAAATTTCTAAAGAAGGTATTGTTTTTGCTGAACATCAAACTCATGGCAGAGGCAGATATGGTAATAAATGGATTTCAAAAAAAGGTAATATGTTTTGCTCAATTTACAAACAAGTTAAAAGTCAAAAAGATATTTTATCTGCTCAGTTTACTAGCCTTAGAATTGTAAAAAATTACTTACTTCAAGCTTCTGTAAATAGAAAACTTATAGAAATAAAAGAACCTAATGATATTCTAATTGATAAGCAAAAAGTCTGTGGTATTTTAGTAGAGAGTATTAAATTTAAAAATAAAATATTTTTAATAGTTGGTATTGGGTTAAACTTAGTTAAAGCTCCAAAAATAAAAAATTACAAAACAACCTATTTAAATAAATATATTAGTAGAAAAATTACAAAACTAGATTTTATAAAATATTTAGAAAAAAAAATTAAAAACTTTTAAAATGATTTTGTTATTAGATATTGGAAACACAAGCACAAAAAGTGCTTGCTATAATTTAAAAAAAAATAAAATTTTAAAAATATCTTCTTATTTAACGAAGGATAAAAATCTTATTCCTAAAATTATAAATGAATGTAAAAAAAATAAGATAACAAAAATTATGACTACTTCTGTAGTTCCCAAAAAATATAATTTTTTGAAAAGAACAGTTATTAAAAAAAAAATTAAAATTTTTGAATTTAAAGATAAAAATATTTTAAAGGATATTAAAATTAATTTAGCAAAAAAAAATCAAGTTGGATCAGATAGGTTAACCAATGCTTATGGTGCATTAAATTATTATAAAAAAAACTGTATAATTGTAGATTTTGGAACCACTACAACATTTGATATTGCTGATTTTAGAAACATTTATCAAGGGGGTGTTATTGCGCCAGGTATAAGCCTGTCTCTAACTGCGCTTAACCAGTTTACTGCAAAGCTACCTTTGATTAAAATTACAAAGCAAAAAAAAGTGATTGGCAAAGATACTAAGTCTGCAATTAATTCTGGAGTTTTTTTAGGATATGCATGTTTGATCAATGGAATTTTAAATAAAATATTTCATCAAACAAAAAAAAAATATTTAATTATTTTAACAGGCGGATACTCCAATCTTTTTAAATCAGTAATTGATTTTAAGTCTATTGTTAATCAGCAAATAACCCTTTATGGGCTTGCTAAGGTTGTTAAACAAAATAAAAGGTTATTTAGTGAAATCTGATAAAGAAATTCTTTTTTGTCCCTTAGGTGGTTCTGGTGAAATAGGCGCTAACATGAACCTTTATGGCTTTGGTGAACCAAATAACCATAAATGGGTTATCGTTGACTGTGGTATAACTTTTGCTCAAGATAATATACCTGGGATTGATTTGATTATACCTGACCCAGAGTTTATTTATCAAAATAAAAAAAACTGCTCTGCAATTATAATTACCCATGGACATGAGGATCATATAGGCGCTTTAACGCATGTTTGGCCTAATTTAAAAACTAATATCTTTGCAACACCATTTACCGCATCATTAATTGAAGAAAAGTTTAGAGAAAAAAAAATTAATATATCAGAATATCTAAAAATCATTCCTCTTAATGGCGAAATTGATTTAGAATTTGTTAAGATTAACTTAATTTCTTTAACACATTCAATTTTAGAACCAAACGCTCTTCTATTTAATTATGATGGAAAAAAAATATTTCATACAGGTGATTGGAAATGTGATTTGAACCCCATGATTGGAGAAAATATCAGTGAAAAAAAATTAACAGCAATTGGTGATCAGGGTATTTTGGCCATGATATGTGACTCTACTAACATTTTTACTGAAGGCAGATCTGGGTCTGAAAAAGATGTGAAAGAGAGTATGTTAAATATTTTTGAGCAACAAAATAAAAGAATTTTAGTTACAACATTTGCTTCCAATGCGGCAAGAATGCAAACGGTTTTTCAGTGCGCAGATAAAGTTGGAAGGTATGTAAGTTTAGTGGGTCGCTCAATGCATAGAATTTACAATACCGCTAAATCATGCGGTTATTTTTCAAATTTAAAACCTCCAGTAGACCCTCGTGATGCAAGGGATATTCCTAGAGAGAAAATTGTTTATCTTTGCACTGGTAGTCAGGGTGAGCCCAGAGGAGCCATGAATAAGATTTGCAATGACGATCACCCTGATGTTGAAATTGTTCGAGGTGATACTGTTATTTTTTCTTCAAGGATTATACCGGGAAATGAAAAAAAATTATTTTCAATGCACAATTTATTAGTCAGGAAAGGTATAAATTTAATATCAGAAGAAAATGCTTTTATTCACGTATCCGGACACCCTGGCAGGGAAGAAATGAATGAAATGTATGATTGGATCCGACCAGAAATTTCTGTTCCAGTGCATGGAGAACACAGGCATTTAAAAGAACATTATCTTTTTGCAAAATCTAAAAAGATTAAACAGCCTATG
>VTPE01000040.1 GCA_008638005.1 Pelagibacteraceae bacterium
ATAATGTTCCTTTTTCCATATTGGAGTTCTTTTCTTAATTTCCTCGATTATATATCTCGAGAAATCATAAACCTGAGCCCTATGTTTACAAGCAACAGCTATAATAATTGAAATACCCCCAAGTGGAACATATCCTTTGGCATGCTCAACATACGCAACGGGGTGTTGAAGATCTAATTTTTTAATAGCTTCATTATAAATTTCTTCAAAGCTTTTCTTTACCAATACATCATGAGAGTCATATGTAATTCCAGTGACAGTTTTATCATTATTATGATCTCTTACTGTTCCTATAAAAAATAAAGCTGCACCACATTTATGTGACTCAATAAATTTTTGAGCTTTTTCTAAAGAGATATCTTTGACATCTGCAATTCCACAATGAAACATTACCCTCCTCCTATTGGCGGTATAATAGATACTGTTTGTTTATCTTTAATTTTAAATTCGTCACCCACAATTTCATCATTGGTACTAAAAGCTGATTTTTTTACCATTTCTAAATAATTTTCATTCGAAGGAAATTTTTCTTTAACAATTTCTATCATCTTATCTCTTAAATCTTTAATTAAAATTTCATTATCAAAATCTAAATTTATAAAATCTTGATCAGATAGTTCTCTACATACTCCAAAAAGTTCAACTTTAATTTTCATAGTATACGTATTTTATTAATTCACCTTTTTTAATTAAACTTGATTTTTGATCAAGTAATAACCAACAGTTTGCTTTAACTAAACTATTTATTTTATAAGACTCCTGATCAGGAATAATTTGAATACCTTTATTTGTAATAAATCCTCTTCTTAGTTGAGTAAGGTTTGGGTTTTTATCATAAGAATGCAAAAGATTGGCTTGGTCAAAAATTATTTTTTGATTTTGCATTGCTAATATCATTGGAGCAATTAAAAAATGAAACCCTGTAATAGTAGAAATTGGGTTACCTGGTAAACCAAAGTAATAATTAGATTTTCTTTTTGCAAACAAAGTCGGCCTTCCAGGTTGCATTTTAATTTTATGAAAAAGAATATTAAAATTTTGACTTTTTAAAAATTTTGGAAAATAATCTTTATGTCCAGCTGACACACCGCCTGTTGAAACAATGATTGTATTCTTGAGGCTTTTTATTTTTGAGAAAATATTTTTTATAGATTTTTGGTTATCTTTAACAATTCCAAGATATTTAAAATTAAAGTTTAGTTGATTTTGATAAGACTGAAAATATTCAGGAATTGAGTTGATTACTTTTTCATTTATTTCAATTTTATCTGTGATCTCATCACCTGATGAAAATAAGACTAAATTGGGTTTGTCATAAATTTCTAATTCTTTATTTCCAGATGATTTAATCAGGAGTTTTGCTGCTGGAGTAATTTTTTTATTTTTTTTAATTAATAATTGTCCTTTTTTGAAATCACTACCTTTTAATCTTACATTTTCATTTTTTTTTACTGTCTTTGTTATTTGAACGAGCCCATCAATGATTATAACTTTTTCATAAGGTAACATGCAGTCAAAGGGTGGGATTATTTTTCCACCAGTGCTAATACGGTAGCAAGTATTCTTTTCATAACTTATATGCTTTTGTTCACCTACTGCTAACTCATCTTTGATTTTAAAAATTTGATTTTTGTTTGTATCACTAGATTTAAAGGCAAATCCATCCAGTAAACTATTATTAAAATAAGGGTTATCTTTTTTGGCCTTGATATCACTGGCTAAATATGAGTTTTCAATTTTATATAAATTAGATTTAATTTTTGAGGTTTTTGCTGATTTAAGAACTTTATTTAGCGCTTCTTGGTAACTCAGCATAGGTTATTTTAAGTGTGATAAAAATTCTGGAACACCGTTTGGGTTAATCCATAATCCGCTTTTTCCACCTTGCTTGACGAGAAGTCTAATGTTCTCAATTAATAAATCTGGATTTACAATTTTACTTAAATCGTAAATCGTGATTAATGCAGCGTTCACACCCATAATAGCTTCCATCTCAACCCCAGTTTTTGCATTAGCAGAAACTAAACAATAAACATCAAGAGCATAATTTTTTTCATCTAAAACTATTTTTGTAGACGTATGATCAATTGGAAGAGGATGGCATAGTGGAATAAGGTCACTTGTTCTTTTGACTCCAAAAACTGCAGCAACCTCAGCTAAAGTAACAGGATCTCCTTTTGGCATTTCATGATTTTTTATTAACTCAAAAACTTTTTTCCCAACTAGGATAGAACCAGTTGCCAGTGCTCTTCTAAGTGTGATCTCTTTATCAGAGACATCGATCATATTAAAAGATTTTTCTTGAAATAAATCTTTAGTCCAATCTTTTAAATCTTCTTTAGTGACGATTTTTAGTTTCATTTTATCCGCCAACAGATGCTAGATGCGGAGTGATACCAGTATTCCCAAGCTCAAGGTAGTGAGACTCTTTTTTAAATCTTAACTGTGTTAGGATTAAATCTACTAGCTCATCTTTTTGTTCTGGTTTTTGCAAATATTTTCTTAAATCAGTTCCGGTGTTTCCAAATAAACATAATCTAAGCTCACCCTTAGCTGTAATCCTTAATCGATTACATGTTTTACAGAAATCTTTCGAGTAAGGCGCGATAACCCCAAACTTACCTTTTGTACTTTCGTTAATATAATTAAGTGCAGGCCCATCATCTCTAGCTCGATCAATATTTTTCCATCCTTTTGACTCTATGTAGTCTCTAAACACTTTTGCACTTTGATGGTATTTTTTGAAATAATCTAAGTTGTCTCCAGTTTGCATAAGCTCAATATACCTGAAGTTTATTTTGTTATTATTGATAAACTCTTCCCATCGGTCAAATTCTTCTTTAGTGTCATTTATATTCTTTAAAAGAACAGCATTTACTTTGATGTTATTAAAACCTTTTGATTGAAGAATTTTTATTCCCTCTAAAATTTCTGGAAGCCTGTCGTGACCCGTGATTTCTTTGAATTTATTTCTATCTAAACTATCAATACTAATATTAATTCCATCAACGCCAGTTTCTAGAAAACGCTCTGCTAATTTATCAAGTTTATAACCATTTGTAGTAACAACTAATTTTTTAATACCTTCCTTAGCTTTAATAAGTTTCATTACGTCAAAGAAATCTTTTCTTACTGTAGGCTCTCCTCCAGTTACTCTAATTTTAGAAACACCAAGATCTGATAAACCGTTAACAAGGTTTTCAATTTCTGCGATATTTAAAAAGCCTGGATGATTATTTGGTTTGAAATAACCATTAGGTAAACAATAACCGCATTTAAAATTACAGACATCAGTTATCGATAACCTGATATAAGGAAAGGTGCGTCCAAATTGATCCTTAAGTTTTTCCCCCATGAATTTAAATTACTGTTTTTTTCTAATAAATTAAAGGGTTTTTTGGCCTCATATCAATTCTATTTATAGTTGATTTACACTTTAATACTTGAATGTTGATATAAAATCTTAGTATATAAGTCTTTCAATTTATAAGGGGGGAAAATGCCAAAAAAACAAAATATAAATTCTAGCAGAAGAAATTTCCTTGCTGGTTCAGCTACAGTTGCGGGTGCAGCAGCAGCAGCTTCAGTAATGCCAATTTCTATTGCTAATGCAAATCATACAGCTGCAGATGCGAAAGGTCTTCCATCTTGGACAAGCTGGAAAAAAAGAAGTGCTTTAATTATCCATTCAGACAAAGGAATGGAAACTCACCGAGATGCAATTGGTGAAAGTGTAATTACTCCATTAAGACATGTTTACATTAGAAATAACATGCCAACGATGAGTGATGCTCAAATTGGAAATAGAAATAACTGGAAGTTAAAAGTTGAAGGAGTAAAAAATCCTAAAACTTATACTCTAGCTCAATTAAAACAATTAGCTCAAAGAACTGAAGCAACTGTCCTACAGTGTTCTGGTAATGGTAGAGGTTTCTTTGCTCACAAACCGAGAGGTTCTCAGTGGGAAACGGGAGCTGCAGCTAATTTAATTTGGACTGGTTGCCCAGTGTCTGCCATTGTTAAAGATTGTGGTGGCGTTGTAAGCGGAGCAAAATTTATGACTTCAGCTGGAGCAGACATGCCAAAAGAATTAGATCCTAAAAAAGCTCTAGTAGAGAGATCAGTGCCAATTAAAGCGCACAAAGATGCTCTAGTAGCTTGGGAAGTAAACGGTGTTGCTATTCCAAATTCACATGGTGGACCATTAAGAATGATTACACCTGGATACTTTGGAATTAACAATGTTAAACATATAGGTAAACTTGCTTTCACAGCAAAAGAGTCTTCTGTAAAATACATGAAATCAAGTTACAGAATTTCTCCAATTGGAAAAAAAGGATCTCAATATCCTTCTTGTTGGGAAATGCCTGTAAAATCTTGGATCACGTCACCTTTAAAAAGTGCAAAATCTGGAAACGTAGTTGTCTCTGGAGTTGCAATGGGTGGAACAAGAAAAGCTTCAAGCATTAAAGTTTCTGTTGATGGTGGTAAATCTTGGAAAAGTGCTAAGTTTACCGGACCTGACATGGGTAAATTTGCTTGGAGAAGATTTGTTTTTGAAACAAAACTAAAACCAGGAACTTATAAAATCGTAAGTAAAGCTTCTGCTGGTGGAAAGTCTCAACCAAAATTGAGAATGGAAAACAGAAGAGGTTATTTACATAACGGTTGGTTAGACCATGGCGTTGATGTTACAGTTTCGTAATATCATTTTCACAACCTTATTTATCGTTTCTATAACATCATCCCAATCTTGGGGTGATGTTATGAAACAAGGTATGGAGATCTTTAATGAGAAGGCAGGTTGTGGTGCGTGCCATGTATTAAAACATGCCGGATCTGAAGGAAACATTGGACCCAACTTGGATACGTCAAAAGATTCAAAAGATGTCGCATATGTAAAAGACATGGTTCAAAATGGACTGGGTGTCATGCCAGCTTTTGGTGAAGACGGAATATTAACTCCTGAGGAAGTTGATATCGTTTCTAAATATGTTGCAAATGTTGCAGGAAAGTAGATAAAGAAAAATATGATTGAAGCATTAAATATGGGTGGATACGCAATGTTCGTATGGCCCGCTTACTTTATCGCTCTTGGTTTAACTTTCTTTTTATACAAAAAATCAGTAAAGCAATTAAAAGTTGCTGAAAAAAAAGCTGAAGAGTTAGGCCTAGTTTCAAAAGAAGTTCAAGAAACTACAAGAGCTAATCAAACAGTTTAATATATCAAAAAATTTTAAAACCCATTCGTATTGCTACAAACAATACGAGTGCGCTTGTCAGTAACGCTAAAATTCTGGTTGGTAGCAATTTAATATTAACAAAATTGCCAATCTGACCCCCGATGAAGACCGCTAACATAAGAGGCCAATAATTTATTAATTCACTCAAAACCTCATTTTTTGTTAATTGTCCAAATATTCCTGAAATCGAGTTTATTAGGATAAACATAGAAGCAGCGGTTGCAATGTATTTTGGTTTTGCAGCCCTAATTAAAAATAAAATTGGACTTAGAAAAATTCCACCACCTATCCCTACAACACCAGATAAAAAACCCAGAATACCTCCAATGAAAACAGAAATAGGAAAGGGAATAGATTTGTAACTTGTTTCATGATCATCATAGGTTTTAAAATTGATTAATAATAACAAACCTGCAGCTGATAAGATTACAAAGAGAAGGATTTCAAATATTTTTTTATCAATAGGCAAGGCTCCACCTATAAATGCTAAGGGAATAGAGCCAATCAAATAGGGAAGAAGAAGTTTAAAATTTAAATTTCCTGCACGTGCATAGTTAATACAATTTCCAGAAACAACGATAATATTACAACATAAGGCTATAACTGGAAATATTGTAA
Organism: Pelagibacteraceae bacterium; assembly: GCA_008638005.1. Lineage (GTDB taxonomy): Bacteria > Pseudomonadota > Alphaproteobacteria > Pelagibacterales > Pelagibacteraceae > HIMB114. Next base: position 5,862 of record VTPE01000040.1, read on the forward strand.
ATGAAACGCCCCAAAGCAATAGCAAAGCCAAGTAAGTTGAACCACCTCCAAATCCAACGCTAGAATAAATTAACGCTGTAAACAAAAACAATAAAGTTAGAATAATCATTGTTGAAATCTAATATTTAAACACTATATGAAGCTTTATGAAAATTCTACATCTAGATTCAAGCGCTAGAAAACAAGAATCCATCTCAAGAAAACTAGCTAAAGATTTAGTAAACAAAATTAAAAAGAATGATGATGAGGTTATTTATAGAGATATATCAGGAAACATTCCTTTTGTTGCTGGAATTAAAGGAGCGGGATTTATCATTCCTGAAGAGGAAAGAACTGAGGATGATAAAAAACTATTTAAATTTTCTGATGAATTAGTTGATGAACTATTAGCTGCAGATAAAATTGTCATATCAACACCCATATATAATTTCGGCCCTCCAGCTGCAGTAAAAGCTTGGTTTGATATGGTTGCACGGGCTGGTCGAACATTTAAATATGAAGCAACTGGACCAAAGGGTTTAGTTGAGGGTAATAAAAAAGTTTATTTAGTTGTAACATCAGGAGGTGTGCCAGTAGGAAGTCCAGTTGATTTTTGTACACCGTGGTTTAAGCAAGCATTAAATTTCTTGGGAATTTCTGATATCGAAATCATCGATAGTTCTCAGTTAAATATCAATGATGACAATTTAAAAAAAGCAAAGGAGATAATTAATAATTTATGATTAATGTAATCAAATATGAAGAATTAGGTGGAGCGGATCATGGATGGCTAAAAGCAAAACATCATTTTAGTTTTGCAAGCTATCAAGACCCAAACAGAGTGCGCTTTGGACCCATGAGAGTGATTAATGATGATGTTGTTGCTCCCAAAAAAGGGTTTGATCCACATCCTCACGATAATATGGAAATTATTACCTATGTCAGAAGTGGTGCTATTACACATAAAGATGATATGGGAAATGAGGGTAGGACAGAAGCTGGCGATGTACAAGTCATGTCAGCAGGTACAGGCGTTGTACACTCTGAATATAATTTAGAAAATGAAGCTACCAATTTGTATCAAATCTGGATGTTTCCAAATAAAAAAAATGTAAAACCTAGATGGGATGCTAAGCAATTTCCAAAAGAACCCGTAGAGGGAAAATTAAAACCTTTAGTTACTGGTTTTGATAGTGACCATAATGACTCATTAAAAATTTACCAAGATGCGATCATATATGCTGGAAAAGTTAATAAAGGTAAAAGTGTAGAGCAAACAATTGACCGGGACCAAGCCTATGTTCTGTGTTCTGAAGGAAAAATAAAAATAAATGATATTGAGATTAAAAAAGGTGATGGAGCTGAAATTACAGATCTAAAGAATGTTAAAATTACATCATTAGAAGATAGTGAAATTTTATTTATTGATCTTCCACGCTAGATCATTCATATTAATTATATGCCAATTGATAGTACAAAAGATTTTAAACCTATTAACGTCTCTGTATTAACTATCTCGGATACAAGAACAGAGGCTACCGATAAGTCTGGACAAATATTAGCTAAAAAAATTAAAGAAAAAGGCCATGGCCTTGCGCATAAAGTCATTGTTAAAGATGAAAAGGAAGAGATTAAAAAAATTCTTTTAGAATGGTGTAACGATAAAGATGTAGATGTCATTTTAACAACAGGCGGAACAGGGTTAACAGGTAGAGACACCACCCCAGAGGCATTAGAAGAAATTAAGGACAAAGATATTCCGGGGTTTGGTGAATTATTTAGATTAATTAGTTATAAAAAAATTGGAGCATCAACGATTCAATCAAGAGCCATGGCGGTTCTTGCAAAAGGCACTTATGTTTTTGCGTTACCAGGGTCATCCGGAGCTGTGACTGATGCATGGGAAGATATTTTAAAATATCAATTAGATTCAAGATTTAGACCATGTAATTTCATTGAGCTAATTCCAAGACTAAACGAAAAGTAAATTTCAAATCAAATATTGATATTTGACATATATAAATGTTATGTTATAACATAA
>VTPE01000041.1 GCA_008638005.1 Pelagibacteraceae bacterium
TTCAAAATCTCCTCCAAGCAAAACTTTAGCATTGTTATTAAGTTCTTTTTTAAGGCCCGTTTCTAAATTGATAATTAAACTTAAAATAAAAAGACTAATAAAAAGAGTAACAATAATGGAGAAAAGTTTTTTGTAACTTCTAGTTAAATCTCTTAGTGCATAAGAAATTGAAGTCACCATTTTACACAATCATTCCATCTTCAATTTTAATCATTCGATCACATTTTTCTGCAAATTTTAAATCATGCGTGACCAGAACTAAACTAGATTGATTTTTATCAGCGTACTCAAATAATAATTTTGAAATCATATCTGAGTTTTCACTGTCTAAATTACCGGTCGGCTCATCAGCTAAAATCATTTTAGGTTTCACCGCCATGGATCTTGCAATCGCAACACGTTGTTGTTCGCCTCCAGATAACTGGGTTGGAAAATGATTAAGTCTGTCTTTTAATCCAAATTGAACGAGTAATTCCTCAGCCTGCTGTTTAGCGTTTCCTACACCATTAATTTCTAAAATCAGCGAAACATTTTCTAGTGCGGTATAATTTGGAATTAAATAAAAGGATTGAAAAACAATACCAATTTTTTGTTTTCGAATATCTGCAAGTTGGTCTTCGCTAAAACTCGATATCGATTGTTGATCAAAGATAATCTCTCCTGATGAAGGTTTTTCTAATCCGCCCATCAACATGATTAAACTGGTTTTGCCCGACCCACTTTTGCCGACCACAGCCACTTTTTCGCCAGAGTGAATCTTTAGATCTATTCCCTTAATGACCTCAACTGAGGTATTATAATTTTTATAATGTAATTTAATTTGTTTTAATTCTAAAAGTGTATTCATGAAAAAATTGTTTTTTTATATATGGTGTTTTATTGGCATTATACAAGTTTCAGCCTCAGCCCAAATAAAAGTCATGCTCTTTGGGGATAGTTTAATGGCGGGCTATGGACTAACTCAAAATTATCATTTGGATAAAGTGTTACAAAAAAAGTTCCAAGCTCAAAATATCAAATTTATAAATGCAAGTGTGAGCGGCGATACCACAAAAGGTGGGTTGGATCGTCTCGACTGGTCTTTGAATGACAGGCCTGATTTAGTTATTCTTGGGCTAGGTGCCAATGACATGCTGCGAGGAATTAATCCAGATATTACTAGGAAAAATATTGATCTGATGATTCAAAAAATAAGAAATAAAAATATAAAAGTTATTTTAACAGGAATGCTAGCGCAACAAAGCTATGGTGCACAATTTAGTAACAAGTTTAATTCAATCTATCCCGATCTTGCAAAAAAATATAAAATTACTCTTTACCCATTTTTGTTAGAAGGTGTTGCCTTAAAACCTGAACTTAATCTAGAAGATCAAAAACATCCTAATGCTGAAGGCGTAAAAATAATTGCTGATAAAATTTATCCAGTTATTAAAAAAGAGCTTTTTAACAAATAATTCATATCTTTATTTTACCCTATAGTTTACAGTGCATTGTAATGAAAAATTTTTTTTACCAAGCAGGCCTACTGTTATTTGATGATAAAAAAAATGATCTAAGGTCACTACCCAAAACTGTCCGACTACAAATTTTAGTGGTTTTAAGTTTAATGTGGTCGGTCATTTTTACCTTAATGTTTTGGTCTTATAAAGTTTGGGGTATGGTTCTAACGACTTCAGTTTTAGGACATGTCTTTGTCATCATCGGTGTTTATTTCACGATGAAATCTTTTCAAAATGCTAGAACATTTAAATTGAGAGATGATGGTTATCATAATACCACGCGTTCAAGACAAAATTTATGGGTTGATGGTAAACAAGTTGAGCTTGATAAAAAAGATCCAGGAGGAGAGCACGAGTGAGATTAACCCTTCTTTTGCTACTCATCGCCACTGGAATATTTATTTTAGGACTTAAAGTGACAGGAGACTCTCCAGTTTCTAGAAAAATACCTGTAGAACAATCTAAAGAAACCATGGAAGAAAAATGGAAAAAAGCTGCGGATTGGTCTAAGTCTAGAAAAAAACAATAGATATTATTAATGATCGATCACTTTTGGTATCCCTTATTTTTATTTCCTGCCATTCCTTTGATGATGACCAACTTTGGAAATCGATGGATTTCTTTATCGACTCTCATTCGAAAAACTCATGATGAAATTTTAGCAGAAAATATTCAGGGCCAGAAACGTGTTCGCTACCTTGATGAATTAAAAATATTAAATCAGAGAATTACTTTGGTTCGACTGATGCAAACCTTATCGGCAGTAAGTTTTATTTTTAATCTTTTAACCATTTTTTTTGGATATATTAACGCAATAGAGATTGCGACTTTATGTTTTGGTATTGCCGTTGTGATTTTTTTAATCGCAATCATTACCTTTATTATTGAAATTCAAATTTCTGTGAAAGCTTTAAGAAAACACCTTGAGGATCTTGAAGAAATTTAACTTTGTAAGCTAAGGATGAGCCAAATAGCTGGCACAGCAAATAAGGTAGCAGTTAAAATATAAACTAAAAAATCATTCATAAGATTATTTTTTCGTTTCTTGTTTTAAAATCAATAACAATCCACCAATCGCGACAACTAATCCTGTTAAAAAGTTAATATCAGGTTTAACGTCTTCAAAAATCATTGAAATGATAAGAGCTAAAATTGGCATGATTACTCCTATATAGCCACCAGTTGAGGCTGACGTATTTTCAATAAATTTGATGTAACAAAGAAAAGAAACAATAGATCCAAAGATAATCAAATATCCAAGTCCAAGCATGTAACTTAAGTTTTGAATAGGTATGATAAATTCTTTTCCTTTCATTAAAGCAACAACTAGAGCAATTAAAGATCCATAGATCATTGAAAAAGCAACATTTTGAAGAAGAGGGATGTTAAAATTTCTCTTATTATAAATAGCAATCATATTACCTAAAGATGCTGAGATGGTTGCAAGGAGCGCAAACATCAAACCTAATGTTGTTCCTGAATTTAAGTCAAAATGAACAAAATCATCATAAAAAATAATTCCAATTCCACAAATACCCATCAAAGCACCACTTAACGTTAATACCGTTAAAGGTTTTTTGAACATGAACTTTTCACCTAAAATATTAAAAATAGTTAAAAGACAAAAAACAGTAGCTGGAATATTTGAGGGTAAATAAACGTTAGATTGATAAAAAAAAATATAATTTCCGCTATATAAAAATATTCCTAAAACAAAAAAATATAAATGTGATTTGAGTGAAAATATGATTTTTCTTTTGGATAAAGCGACAAAAGATAAAATAATGAGCCCTGCAATAAAAAATCTTATAAAAACAGAAATCGTTGGATCAAGGTCAATATTAACTTGTGTTAATCCAATGATACTCCACGTTGCTGACCAAAATAAAAGAGCACCTAAAAATAAGAAGATGTTACTTGGCATTTGCAATGCCAGTATCACAACTTTGTAAAACTTAAAGAAACTATTTTAAATTAAAAATGCGGAGGCAAAACGTAATAAAACCCCCGCATTTTCGAAACAAAACTAAAAACTATTGTTTCTGTTCTTCAACAGAAAGTTTTCCGTCTTGGTCTTTATCCAATTCGTTAAAAGTAACTTCCGCATCTTCTGCAGACATACCTTCAACAACTTTCATTTCGATGAACTGAGTTTTGCTAAGTTCTTTCATTTTTTCATGAGAACCTGCAAAGACATTTGTTGTTAATAATAACAACATCACAAGAGACGTAATGACTCTCATATTTTGCCTTTTGTTAAGTTAAGCGGATGAGCAATTAATCTTGGATTATGGCTTAATTGTGAAAATTTATTTTTATTTTTAATTTATGACTTTGGATTTTTAACTACTCTTAGATAAGGTTTCTTGGCGTTCCATCCACCTGGAAATATCTTTTTAGCTTCTTCGTCTTTTACAGCTGGAACGATAATGACATCTTCCCCTTGTTTCCAATCCGCAGGAGTTGCAACTTTATACTCATCGGTTAATTGCAAAGAGTCTACAACTCTCAAAATTTCCTGAAAATTTCGACCTGTTGACATTGGATAAGCTAAAATGAGTTTAATTTTCTTATTTGGATCAATAATAAAAACGTTTCTTACCGTTTGGTTATCAATCGGAGTTCTACCTTCGTAAGTTGCGTTTAAACTTGATGGTAACATTCGATATAATTTAGAGACTTCTAAGAATTTATCCCCAATTAGTGGGTAGCTTGGTTTATGGCCTGTAACATCTAAAATATCTTCTGACCACTTTGTATGATCTTCAACTGGATCAACACTTAAACCAATAATCTTAACTCCTCTTTTATCAAACTCATCTTTCAAACCCTCTAATGAGCCTAATTCAGTCGTACAGACAGGTGTAAAATTTTTTGGGTGAGAAAAAAGGATAACCCAATTATTACCTGCCCACTCATAAAAATCTATTTTTCCGTGAGTAGTTTCTGCTTCAAAATTGGGCGCATTTGAATTTATTTTTAAGCTCATATTCTATATTTTTATTATAACCTTTTCTTTTTACAATAAGTTAGTGTTTATGATTTTCGGATCCACCCAATCCACAAGGCATAGCAATAGATTGAGTTGCTCCATCTGTCTGATCGTTATGGTTGTGGAATAATGGGTTATAAGCAACCCCATTACTATCATGATCTAAGAATGCAAACGTTAAACAAAGCGTTAAAATAAAAAGGTAAATGATACGTTTCATGAATAAAAAACCCTTCTAAACCTAACGCCTACCATCGATCCTAGAAATGCAAATAAAAACCAAACCCAACCATGTAATGATCCTGATGCAATTCCACTAAATAAAGCTCCAACATTACAACCAAAACTTAGTCTTGCTCCATAACCCATTAAAAAACCACCAAGGATTGCCGCTATAAGAATTTTTCTATTGATTAAGGATGCTTTAAAAAAATTACCTGCAAGAGCAGAAGCTGCAAGTGCACCAAAAATAATTCCAAGATTTGAAACCGTTGTTGGATCAGCTAAAATACTGTTTTCTAAAGCTGTACTTGGATAAGACAGTTTCCAAAAAGCCCAACTGCTGACATCTATTCCAATCAACTGAACAATTTTTGCCGCCCATAAACTAAAAGCAAAAGTAATCCCCCAAGGGTGACCTGCAGCCTGTAACATCAGAACATTAAAAAAAACTAATAAAACAGAACCTAAAATAAGTGGCCAAGGGCCTTTAAATAATTTGAAATTGGTAAAATCAAAAATATCAAAATGACTAAAGTTTGAATTTTGTTTTTGATCACTTTTAAAAACAACATAGTAAAGCATAAGTAAAATACTTAACTGAAGTAAAACTGAATTAACTTTTCCATATTCATTTAACAAAGATATTCCACCCAAGGATGGCGCCAATCTCCAAAAATCAAAATGATAAGTTCCAACTAAAGATCCAATCATAAAAAAAATTAATGTAATGGCCATTTTTCCATTACCACTACTAGCGGTAAATAATGTTCCTGAACCACAACCTCCAGCTAACTGCATGGCAAGGCCAAATATAAATGATCCAATCACAACGGATAAGCTCACAGGCGCTACTGCACCAATCATTTTACCTTGATAAATCCAACTGTTAGAATTGATAAAAAATGAAAACAAAATAACTGCTAAACCGAGCATTATAATTTGAGCACGAAGCGATGAACTTTCTCTTCTTTCGATAAAATTTCTCCAGCCACCCGTAAATCCAAATGAAGCATGATACAAAGAAACGCCAAGGCCAATTCCAATGAGAAAGACATAAAGGTGTCGATGACTGATTTGCGAAACCAAAAGATATGAAAAGACTAAAGTTCCAATGATGGAATAAATAAAAACAGATAAATCAATTTTTTTTACAAGTGTATTCATAGAAAAAATGCGCGGCTTTATGACCGCGCATTTAATTTAAAATTTAGCTTTGTCCGTTAATGACTTCGTTTTTTGGATTAAGTGTCCAATGTGCTAATGATCCATCATAAAGCTTAACATTTTCTACTCCTGCAATTTCACTTAACGCGAACCACACTGTGCTTGCAAACCAACCAGTATTACAAAAAGAGATGTAACCATCTTTTCCTTGTGGATTTGATTTAACAAACAAGGCTTTAATTTCATCTGCAGATTTAACTTTAGTATTTGCAGTTACAATACTTCCTTCTTCAAGATTAACTGCTGTAGGAATAGTTCCTGCTCTTGAAATTTTTGGATGTTTTTTTTCACCTACAAAAAATGCTTTCGGTCTTGCATCAATTAAAGCTAAGTTATTTCTTTTTCTTTTTGCATCTCTGACATCTTTATATGAAGCTACATATTTATCATTGAATGTAACTTTAAATTGAGATGGAGTAATTTGATGTTCACCTGTTGCAAGTTGGTAACCTTCTTGTTTCCATGCTTTTAAACCACCGTTTAAAATAGAAACGTTATCATGACCTGCTGTTTTCAGTGACCAATATAATCTTGCTGCACTTCCAAAATCTAAAGAGTTTACCCCTAAATAACTAATGACAACATGATCTGTATTTTTAACACCAAGATTAGAAAATAAATTTTCTAATTCTTTTTTTATAGGCAGTTGTCCAATCACTCCTTTTTGCGTAGAAATTAGTTTGTCACCAATGTGATCTAGATAAACACTTCCTGGGATGTGACCTGCTTTAAAATTATCATAAGAGCCGCCAACAAATTGACTGCTGATTTCGATGACCTTGATATTTTTCTGATCTAAATTTTGTTTTAACCATGATGCTTCAACTAAAGGTGTTGCACTTTGAGCTGACGATACAAACAAAACTAGAATGAGCGTTGATAGTATTTTTTTCATTTTTGTTCCTTGTTTTTTTGTTTTTAAAATTCGGTATTGTTAAAATTCAGTTTATGTTGCCCAAGTTTGTTTAATTAAGGGTATGCCAAAACTCACTTGGACAACAAACCGAATTGATGGTTATTTAGAAGATAATCCTAATAAAACAATAGATAGTAGTAAAATAAGTTAGTTTTGTAAAAAATACTTTTAATATTGATAAAATAATACTATTAAATTTATATAAATTGATAAAATAATTTAATAATATGAAAGAAATCGATAAAAAAATACTCCAAATCCTTCAAGAAAATGCTGAAATTTCTATGGAAGAATTAGGTGTTAAAGTTAACCTCTCACCTTCTCCCTGTTATAGGCGAGTTAAAAATTTAAAAGACGCTGGCTATATCTCAAAAAATGTAGCGGTACTCAATAAACAAAAACTTAATTTAGAACGCCCCTATTTTGTACATATTAAAACAACTAGTCATAATAAAGAGTGGACGGATCAATTTAAAAAAATTGTAAAAGAAACACCACAAATTGTTGAATGTCACAGATTAATGGGTGAGGTTGATTATCTTTTAAAAGTTAGACTGAAAGACTCTGAAAGCTACAATGAATTTTACTTTAACTTAATTAACAAGATTGATTTTGCCAGCGTTAGTGGTTTTCCTTCACTCGAAGAACTCAAAGAAACAACAATTTTACCTTTGGATTATATTTAGTTACTAATTAAAACTTTTTTTTGATTTAAATCTTTGATTTTTACCAAATGTTTTTCCAGAACCTTTAGATTTAAATTTAGAAAACTTTGATTTTTTTCCAAATTTACGACCCCT
>VTPE01000042.1 GCA_008638005.1 Pelagibacteraceae bacterium
TGATGTGACAGTATATCTTTGACTCTGATATTTTCTTTACCTTCTTTAAATTCTGGCCAATAATATGAGACTCTTTTTTCAATATCTAATTGCTTTTCCTCTATAAGTTTAGCAACACAACTAGCATATATTCCTTTACTTAATGAAAAAGTGTTAACGATACTATTTTCATCCCATTCATCATTTGAATTTTTTGTTCCTCCAAAGATATTAATTAAAACTTTATTGTTTTGAACAACAGAAAAATTAGCACCAACCTCTTCTTTATCATTAAATAGATTTTGAAAAACCTGTTGAACTTTTTGAAATTTTGGAGAACAAACTCCCTTTACAATCATTTAACTTGCTAATTTAAAAGCAAAGTTTCTACCAAGACTAATTTTGAGATCTTGGCAAAATCTTGCAGCTTCTGCACCATCTATAATTCTATGATCATAGGATAATGAAATAGGCATCATTTTTCTTGGTTGAAAATTACCATCAATATAAATTTGTTTAGTCTCAGTCTTTCCAATTCCTAAAATACAAACTTCAGGCAAATTTACAATTGGAGTAAAAAAACTTCCTCCAATTCCACCAAGACTGGATATGGTCATAGAACCGCCAAAGAACTCTTTTTTATCAATTTTAAGCTCTTTACATTGTTTGCTTGTTTTACGAAGCTCTTTTCCTAATGTCATAACATCTTTTTTATCTATGTTTCTAATTTTAGGAACCATAAGTCCATGCGGTGTATCTACTGCAATACCAATATGAAAATATTTTTTATAAATTACCTCCTCTTTAATTGGATCAAGTGAACAATTAAAATTTGGATATTTTTTCATAGCATTTACTAAAGCTTTCATAATAAAGGCAAGTGGAGTCACAGGAATTTTTTCTTTTGTATTTAAATCAACTAATCCTTTTCTAAAATCTTCCATTTCAGTAACATCAATCTCATCATGTTGTGTAACATGAGGTATACTATTCCATGCTTTTACTAAATGTGGACCAGATAATCTTTTAATTCTTGGTATTTTTTGCACATCAACTTCACCAAATTCAGAATGCTTATATGGTAAATCAGGTTCATCATTTTTTTTCTGAGGAGCAGAAGAAGTAGTGAAATTTTTGTTTTTAATAAAATTTTTGATATCTTCTTCTTTAACTCTTCCACCACGACCTGAACCTTGTAGTTCATTAATATTGATACCCAATTCTCTTGCAAATTTAAGCGTATTTGGACTTGCTCCAGTTGAATTTGAAAAAGTTTTTTCACTAATGATAGATTGTTTATTTGGAGCAATATTTTGCTCTACTTGATCTTCTTTTTCAATAATTTTTTCTTCTGATTTTATAGAAACTTCGACTTGATCTGAACCTGCGTCTATTTCTAGAATTGTATCTCCTTCTGAGACTTTATCTCCAATTTTGACATTAATATTAATTATTTTTCCAGAAAAGGTTGATGGAACTTCAACACTTGATTTATCACTTTCGAGTGTGATCACAGGATCTCCCTTATTGATATTATCACCATTTTTGACAAGAACCTCAATGATTTCAACTTCTTTAAAATCTCCAATATTTGGAACTTTGATTATACTGCTCATTTATAACTTAGTAGGATAAGGTTTTTCTGGATCAATTCTAAACTGTTTTATTGCGTCATTTACAATTTTTGAAGCTATTTTTTGCTCTCTAGATAATGTACTTAGCGCGTTAACTACAATAGACTCTTTGTTAACTTCAAAAAATTTTCTTAATTCTTTTCTTGTATCGCTTCTTCCATAGCCATCAGTACCTAAAGTATAAAAATTTGATTTTATATAAGGTCTAATTTGATCAATATGCGATCGAATGTAGTCACTTGCAGCAATTATTGGACCTGATCGTCCTTCGAGGCATTGTTCTATATAAGTTTTTTTAGGGTCTTGTTCTGGATGAAGCTGATTCCATCTTGAAGTTTCTGCACCATTTCTCTGTAATTCAGAATATGAGGTTATGCTCCAAACATCACTATCGATACCAAATTCCTCACTTAATATTTCTGCAGCTTTTATTGTTTCATTTAAAATAGAACCAGAGCCAAATAATTGCACTGTTGTTTTCCCTTTATTTCGAAATTCTTTAAATAAATACATTCCTTTAAGAATATCCTCCCTTTTTACATGCGAAGGAATTTCAGGATGTTTATAGTTTTCATTTAATGCAGTTACATAATAAAAAATATTTTCTTTCTTTTCATGCATTCTTTTTATTCCATCTTCAATGATTACAGCCATTTCATATGCGTAAGTTGGATCATACGAAATACAATTTGGAATCATTGAAGCCATAATTAATCCTTGACCATCTTGGTGTTGCAATCCTTCACCAGCCAAAGTTGTCCGTCCAGATGTTGCGCCAATTAAAAAACCTCTTGTTTGGCAATCACCTGCTGCCCAAGCTAAATCCATAATTCTTTGAAAACCAAACATAGAATAGAAAATATAGAAAGGGATCATCTCGACATCATGATTGGTGTATGATGTTCCAGCAGCAATAAATGAAGACATTGCTCCAGCCTCTGTAATCCCTTCTTCTAAAACTTGACCACTTTGATCTTCTCGATATGAACTTAATTGTTCAGAATCCACAGGTTCATATTTTTGTCCTTCATGAGCATAAATTCCAACTTTTTGAAAAAATCCTTCCATACCAAAAGTTCTAGCTTCATCTGGAATAATAGGCACCAGTTTTGGCGCAACTGCTTTGTCTCTAAAAATTTTACCTAATATTGCTACAAGTGCCATTGTAGTTGATAGCTCTCTATCTCCTGAACTTTTCATTGAAGCATCAAATATTGATGGATCTGTAATCTTAATAGGATGTGCATTCGAAGATCTTGATGGAATATAACCACCCAATGCTCTTCTTCTTTCCTTTAAGTATTCTATCTCTTCTGATTTTTCACTTGGTCTGTAAAACTCCAAATTTTCAACTTGTTTATCTGTAAGTGGAATGTCAAATCGATCTCTAAAATAATACATATCATCAAGCCCAAGTTTTTTTTGTTGATGAGTTGTATTAATACTTTCACCAGATTTACCCATACCGTAGCCTTTGATAGTTTTGGTTAAAATGACAGTGGGTTGTCCTTTGTGTTTTACAGCAGCATCATAAGCGGCGTAGACTTTATGAGGATCATGACCTCCTCTGTTTAATCTCCAAATGTCCTCATCCGTTAAGTTAGAAACAAGTTGTTTGAGTTCTGGATATTTTCCAAAAAATTTATCTCTTACATATTTTCCGCCTTTAGCTTTAAATGCCTGATATTCACCATCAACACACTCATCCATTCTTTTCATTAGTAAACCAGTTTTGTCTGCTTTTAATAAAGGATCCCAATACGAACCCCAAATGACTTTAAGCACATTCCATCCCGCTCCTCTAAATGTACCCTCAAGTTCTTGTATGATTTTTCCGTTACCTCTTACAGGTCCATCTAATCTTTGTAGATTACAGTTAATGACAAAAATTAAATTATCTAAATTTTCCCTTGCAGCTAGACCAATAGCACCTAAAGACTCTGGTTCATCGCATTCACCATCACCCATAAATGTCCAAATTTTACGTCCTTGTTTTGGAATTAAATTTCTGTTTTCCATGTATTTCATGAAACGAGCATTATAGATTGATGTAATAGGCCCAAGACCCATAGACACTGTAGGGAACTGCCAATAGTCAGGCATTAACCATGGATGAGGATATGATGATAATCCTTCTCCTGGTTTTATATTTGCTTCTTGCCTAAAGTTTATTAGCTGCTTCTCAGTTATTCTTCCTTCAAGAAAAGATCTTGCATACATACCTGGCGCAGCATGTCCTTGGAAATAAATCATATCTCCCAAGAAGTCATCTGTTTTACCTCGCCAAAAATGATTACACCCAACATCATAAAGTGTAGCTGCAGAGGCGAAGGTTGCGATATGTCCACCAAGTTCTGGAGAAATTTTATTTGCTCTAACAACCATAGCTGCAGCATTCCATCTAATCAGTGATCTGATATTTTTTTCTAAATTTTGGTCACCTGGTGATTTGGCCTCAAGTTCAGATGGGATTGTATTTATGTAAGGTGTATTTTGTGTAAAAGGTAAATTTGATCCAGCAACATAAGCTTGATTAATTAACTTTGAAAGAAGGAAATGAGCTCTTTCAGCACCATCTCTTTTAACCACAGATCCTAATGACTCAATCCACTCACCAGTTTCTTCTGGGTCAATATCTCCAATGTCAGGGTTTGAACCGTAAACACCCTGTTGTCTGATTTCAATTCTTACAGTTTTAGCAGGTTGTTGACTTAATTGAGTATTACCATTCACTCTCTCTTTGACTTCTTCTTTTTCTTCTTCTTTAACCGAACTAGATAATGAAGCTATTACATCTCCTTTAGAAACTTTATCTCCTATCTTAACTTTAAATTCTTTAATTGTTCCAGACACACCACTTGGAACTTCCATACTTGATTTGTCACTTTCAAGTGTAATGATTGGATCGCCTTTTGTTATTTGATCACCATTTTTAAAAAGAACTTCTATAATTTCTACATTTTTAAAATCACCAATATCTGGAACTGTGATTAAATTATTAGTATCAGAAACTGTATTTTGACTGACTGCATTTTCACTTTGAGTATCTACTTTCCCTTCTCCTTCTAGCAGACCTATGACGCTTCCCTTTGAAACCTTATCTCCAATTTTGACATTGATTTTTTTTATAGTTCCATTTTCAGTGGAGGGAACTTCAACGCTGGATTTGTCACTTTCTAAAGTTATTAAAGGATCATTTTTAGAAATTTTTTGTCCTTCGTTGACTAAAATCTCAATAATTTCGACTTCTTTAAAATCACCAATATCTGGAACTTTTATTTCTGTAGACAAATATTTCCCCGTCTTAACAAATTTTTTACAATTTAAATTTAATATATCTTAATATATAGGATCACGTACATATATAAATATATTAATAAATGTACGAAAAATTTGGACAATTCATAGATAACAAGTGGTTTCAATCCAAAGAAACTTACGACGTAATTAACCCTTCTACAGAAGAAGTTTTAGGAAGTGCATCTAAAGCTTCTAATGAACAAGTTAATCAAGCAATTCAATCTGCAGCCAAAGGTTTTCTAAGCTGGAAAAAAACACAGGCATGGGAAAGGTCCAAAAAAATTAGAAAAATTGCAGATTTAATTAGAGAGAGAAAAGATGTAATTGCAAAATGGATTTCGCTTGAAGTAGGAAAACCTTTCACTCAAGCCCAAGCAGAAGTTATCGCTTCAGCGGATATCTTTGAATGGAATGCTGAAGAGACTAAAAGAATTTATGGTCAGACTGTTGAAAGTCGCTTTAGAGATACTAGAGTAATTATCAATTACGAACCAGTTGGTGTTGTGGCGGGATTAGTTCCGTGGAATTTCCCATGTATTTTAGCTTCAAGAAAAATTTCTACTGCTTTAGGAGCGGGATGCTCAATTATTTGCAAACCTGATGTAATCACACCAGGGTCAGTTATGGCATTAATTGATATTATCAAAGAAGTTGGTTTGCCTGATGGAGCAGTAAATATGTTATCGGGAGATCCAGCTGGAATTGCACAGCAATTAATTGATTCTGATATTATTAAGAAAATTTCAATTACTGGTTCAACTCGAGTTGGAAAGCTAATTTTAAAACAAGCAGCTGATAAAGTTCAGAGAGTTACCATGGAGTTAAGTGGTCATTCACCTTTTATTGTTCATGGTGATGCTGATGTTGAAAAAGCTGTGAATATGGCAATTTTAGCAAAATATAGAAATACAGGCCAAGTATGCATATCTCCATCAAGATTTTATATTCACGAAACTAAAAAAATATTTTTACAAAAAGATATGTTGAAGAAACAGAAAAGCTAAAATTAGGACCAGGTATTAATATAGATACTGACCTTGGGCCTATAACAACCGAAAAAAGAATTAATGAAATTGAGGAATTGGTAAGAACAACAGAAAAAGAAGGGGCAAAAATTCTTTGTGGTGGAAAAAGATCTGCAAAGTTTAATAAAGGTTATTTTTACGAACCAACAGTGTTTGATGATGTAGGTGATGATTTTACAATTACAAAAACAGAGCCTTTTGGACCTCTAACACCGATAATGGGCTTTAGTAATTTTGATGATGTAATTAATCGCGCAAATAATCATCCAAATGGGCTTGCAGCATATGTCTGCACATCTTCAATGAATTTAGCTCATGAAACATCAGAGGCTCTTGAGACAGGTATGGTTGCAATTAATACGCCAGTTATTCCAACAGCCGAAACACCATTTGGCGGAATTAAACAAAGTGGTTACGGAAGAGAAGGTGGTTCAATGGCGATAAAAGATTATTTAAACATTAAGTACACTCACCTAGGTTTAAAAGGTTAATTCATGAAAGTTGGAATTATTGGCACAGGTTTAATGGGCTTTCCTATGGCTATTAATATTGCCAAAAAATATGAACTTAAAGCATTCAATAGAACTTTTGATAAAATGAAAGGTCTTGAAAAATACAAAATTAATCTCTGCTCTACATTAGATAATTTAAGTAAGGATACCGACGTTATAATCTCAATGTTGCCTGGTGATGATGAGGTATTGGAAACTGTAAGTCAGGTTAAAAAAAATATTAAGCCTAATTCAGTATTTGTGGATATGAGTTCAACAAAAGTTTCAACAGCAAACGAATGTTACAAAGTTTTAAAAGAAATTAATTCACATTTTATAGATGCGCCAGTATCAGGCGGTCCCGAAGGTGCAAAATCTGGATCATTGGCAATAATGGCTGGGGGTGAGCAAAATATATTCTTGAAAATCAAACCTATATTAGAAACAATGGGCAAATCAACTCTGCTGGGTCCAAATGGTAGTGGCCAAGTTGCAAAATTATGTAACCAAATAATTGTTAATATAACAATTGGAGCTGTTGCTGAGGCTATTTTATTATGTGAAAAAAATGGAACTGATCCAAATAAATTTATAACAGCTGTTTCAGGTGGTTTTGCGGATAGCAAGATATTAAAAATACATGGTCAAAGAATGATTGATAAAAATTTCATTGCAGGAGGCAAAAACATTACTTTACTCAAGGATATGACAAATATTTTAGAGTCAGCATCTAAGAAAAACTTAAATTTACCAATTTCCAAACTAATTAGAAATATGTTTAAAAATTTATGTGATGCTGGTTTGGAAAATGATGATCACAGTTCTTTATACAAAGAAATCTCTAATTCTAAATAGGTGGTGCCCACAACCAGAATCGAACTGATGACCCCGTCCTTACCATGGACGTGCTC
>VTPE01000043.1 GCA_008638005.1 Pelagibacteraceae bacterium
CTTGTTAAAGCTTACCTCAGATTAGGTGCTAAAATCGGTGATGGTGCGGTTGTAGATAAAATTGTAAAAACTACAGATATTTTCATTTATTTACCTTATAAGAATATCAGCGAAACTTATCTTAAAAAATTTATATAAGACTTAAAAAGTGAAATCGTTGATAGCTTGGGTATTTGGTTTTTCATATTTAAAAAAAATTTATCAAAAATATTATAATGATCCAGAGTTGAGGGAAAACTTATGGAACAAGACACTCAAACTTTTTAATATTCAATATTCTATTTTACACGCAGAACGTATTCCTGAAACCGGTGGAGTCATAATTGTCTGCAATCACCCTTTTGGATTAGTGGATGGCTTAATCATTGCAAATACAGTTTCAAAAAAAAGATCGGATTACAGAATTTTAATTAATGATGAAATTTCACAAGTTGATTTAATACGACCCTACCTTTTTCCATTAAAGCTCGACGGAAAACGAGAAAGTATTAAATTTAACTTACAATCAAAAGATAATGCCATTCACTATGTTGAAAACGGTGGTGCTTTAATCATTTTTCCCTCGGGAGAAGTAGCAACGAGAGAAAAGTTATTTGGAAAAGCTGTAGAAAAAAAGTGGCAATCTATTTTAGGAGCAATTGTCAGAAAAACTAAAGCAACCATTTGCCCTGTTTATTTTAATGGTGAAAACAGTTTTTTCTTTCATATTGCAGGTTTAATTCATTATCCGCTTCGTAGAATATTATTTGCTAGAGAACTGTTAAATAAAAGAAATAAATTTTTTAAAGCAATATGCCTACCCTCTCTTCATACATCACAATACCTTGGTATGGGAAATTCTGAAATTGCAGAAGAACTTAGACTAGTGACTCTTAAAGGTGATAGAAGTTTTAATAATTAGAAAAACAATTTTCTTCAAAAATTTTAGCACATTCTTCCCAGGTATACTTTTGAGCTAACTCTTTACATTTTGATTTATCAATTTTTAAAGACTTTAAAGCTGAAGTTTTTAAATCATCATCTAAGCTATCAATTTCGGTACCTCCTGTAATATCAATAGGTCCTGGAACTTTGTAACCTGCAATCGGAAGTCCTGCAGCTAGCGCTTCAATAAGCACAATGCCAAAGGTATCTGTTTTGCTTGGAAACACAAAAACATCACTGGATGCCAAATAATTTGCAATATCTTTATCACCCAACATGCCTGTAAAAACAACATGAGGATATTTTTTTTTAACTTCATTCATTTGAGGACCGTCACCTACAATAATTTTTGTTCCCTCAATATCTAAATCTAAAAAGGCTTTAATATTTTTTTCAATAGCAACTCTTCCCACATAAATCCAAACCGGACCTTTAAAATCTTTTACTTTGGTACCGTTCCCAAACACATCGTGCTCAACCCCTCTAGTCCAAACTTTAAGTTTATTTTCATCAAAACCATTTTCAGCTAATTCTTTTTTCATGGTTTGTGTTGTGACTAAAATAGATTGAGAGTGTTTGTGAAAAAATCTCATAAAACGATAAGAAAAGTTAACAGGAATTTTTGTTCTGGCATAAACATAATCAGGAAATTTTGTATGATAGGAAGTTGTGAACTTAATATTATTTTTGTGACAATATTTTCTTCCAAAAAAACCAAGTGGGCCTTCCGTTGAAATATGAACCACTTGAGGGTTGTATGCTTTAATTATTTTATTAATTTTTGGCCATACATTTAGAGCTAATCGAATTTCAGGATAGGTCGGCATAGGGACAGTAATAAATTCATTTGGCGTTATATATTTTACTTGATGTCCTCGTTTTTGAAGTTGTTGACCTAGATTATCCATGGTTCGCACTACACCATTGGTTTGAGGATACCAGGCATCAGTAATGATTAAAATTTTATGAGGATTCACTAAGTTTAAGATACAATTCTTATCTTCTCTTGTTTGATCTCTTGAAATTGTTCTTCAACATAAGCATCGGCTAAGATCTCTTTTCTTTTATCTAACCAATGAATGAGTTCAAACTCTCCATTAAAATGTTCAACTAAAGCTGTGCAGCTTTCAACCCAATCACCACAATTTTTATATTCCACATCTTTCATATTTTCCATTGCGGGGTGATGGATATGACCGCAGATAACGCCATTTGCTTTTTGTTTTTTTGCAGACTCAACAACCAATTCTTCAAATTCACTAATAAACTTTACAGCATTTTTAACTTTAAATTTTAGATATTTTGACAAAGACCAATACTCTTTACCAAATCGTCTTCTAAAATAATTTAAGTAACGATTAAAAGCGATTAGTGCTTCATAAGCAATTGATCCTAATCTTGATAACCATTTTGCATATCTTATAATTCCATCAAATTGATCACCGTGTACAACCCAATATTTTTTTCCATTAATCCCTTCATGAATTAATTGATTTAAAATTTCAACATTTCCAAGATTAATAGGAATAAATTTTCTTATAATTTCATCATGATTTCCAGCGATATAAAAAACTCTTGTACCATGTCTTGCTTTTCTTAAAATTTTTTGAACCACATCATTATGTTGTTGAGGCCAATACCACTTATTTTTTAGTGCCCATCCATCAACAATATCACCAACTAAATATAAATTTTCAGAACGCGTATATTTAATAAACTCTAAAACCATATCGGCCTGACAGCCTCTTGTTCCTAAATGAATATCTGAAATCCAAATGGACTTGTACTGAAGCAGTTTTCCATCAACGCCTTTTAATATAGGTTTTTTCTCTATCATAAACGAATCTCTATTGTCAGTTGAATCATAATTGTGTTACAGAACTGTTAAATTTTTTTTAAACAAAAAAGATTAGATGAATAAAATAGCCATTATTTACAACCCAAACGCAGGAAATGGGAAAATTAAAAAGCTTTTACAAATCAAAGAGCGATTAAGTTTAAATAATACCGTCACCATCTTTGATACTCAAAAGCCTGGAGATGCAACGGAGATTGCTAAAAGAGAATGTAAAAATTTTGACATTGTTGTAGCTGCTGGTGGAGACGGAACTATCAATGAAGTTATTAATGGAATTGATAAAGATACAAAACTTGGAATCGTTCCTCTTGGTACGGCGAATATTTTAGCAATTGAGGCGGGCATAAAAAGTGATGTGAAATCAATTTGTAAATTAATTGAAAAAGGAACGACAAAAAAAATCTATGTCTCTAATATTAATAATAAAAAATTCTTTTTAATGGCAGGAATTGGCTATGATGGGGATATCGTTCATAAGATGCATCCTTCTCTTAAAAAAATATTTGGTAAAGCCATGTTTGGTTTACTTGGATTGATCGAATTTTTTAAACTCAAGAAGTACAATATTAAGGTTGAAGCTGATTATCATACCATTTTAGGAAATTGGGTACTCGTTACGAATGCCAAGCATTATGCAGGTCCTTATAAAATTACAAACTCAACTAATATATTTGAAGATAGCATGGTTTGTTATGTATTTACAGATTTAAGTAGATTGGGATTTTTATACTATATTTTTTTAATTATATTTTATGGCGATCTTAGTAAATCTAAAAAAGTCACCAAGTTAATTTCTAAAAATATTAAAATTTCATCACAAGAAAATATTAATGTGCAGTGTGATGGCGAAAAATATGGATCATTACCAGTTGAAATTCATTTTAAGTCTGAACCTATTCAATTGATTTCATAAAAAATTAACATTCTAATTTGTAAATTTACTGTATTGCTCAACTAATGTGAGCTATGAAATTTAGTTTTTACCTCAGGTTTAGGTATTTACTTTTATCATGGTACAATTCAGTAACTAAAAAACGATATAAGTAATCACTAACAAGATACCAGCAACAATAACTAAAAATATTGGTACTGTTTTATTAAGTGGTAAGTTTGATAAATTCATTAAAACTCCCTGGGTAATTGTCCATCGATTGATAATTTACCACCACCCTTAAAGGTAATCGCGATCATAATGAGCATCCACATTAAAGGATATTCATATCCTCCTTTGACCCATAAAAATCCATTTTGAAAATGAACAAAGAAGGTTGCAACAAATAACACTCCAATAAGCTGAATTGAAAAAATCCTTGTTAAAAAACCAAGCATCACACAAATTCCGCCAACAAATTCTATAATTCCAACATACCATGCAAAAAATATTGCAGGCTCAATTCCTATAGATGAAAAAAAATTTGCAGTACGATCAATCCCTCCAAACACTTTTCCATAACCGTGAGGAATCATCATCACACCTGCTGCAAAACGAATGAGCGGGTAAGATAGGTTCGATAAAACGTCATAAACAGGTTGAAGCGGTTTTATGATAGCTCGGGTGGTTCTGCTTACTGGTATCATTTAAAAATATTTGTATATTAAAATAATGATTTGGTCGATTATTTTCACAATCATTTTAGTGGGGCTATGTCTCAAAATTCATGGTCTAACGCTTAATTATTTAAGCAAAAATACATCTAAAAATTTTTTATATTCAGATTTCATAAAAATTTCATCTTTTCTCATCAGCTCTCATGTCATCCAAATCAGTTTGTTTGCTTACTACTATTATTTTATTTACCATAATAATCCTGGGGCAGATTTATTTAAAGGTAATCTGACCGGATCTTTTTTAGATTTTTTTTATTACTCTGCAAATTGTTACACAACATTAGGAACGGGTGATATTTATGCAAATGGTAATCTTAGAATTGCAACAAGCTTAGAAGCTTTAATTGGTTTAGTCCTTATTGCTTGGACCGCAACTTTTAAATTAAGTTATTTATTTAAATCCAGAAATTAAGTTTTAGGAATAAATTTTAAAACTACTCCGTTATTACAATATCGTTTAAAGGTTGGAGCTGGTCCATCATCAAAAACATGTCCGTGATGTCCTTTGCAATTAATACAATGATATTCTGTTCTTGGAAAAATAAGTTTGTAATCTGTTTTGGTTCCAAGAGATCCTGGAACATAATCATAAAAAGAGGGCCAACCCGTGCCTGAGTCATATTTTTTAGATGAATGGAATAATTTTGTATTACAACCTACACAGACATAATCTCCTTCCCTTTTTTCATCATTCAAAGGACTAATAAACGCAGGTTCTGTTCCTTCTTTTCTTAAAATTCTAAATTGCTCTGGTGATAAAATTTTTCTCCACTCTTCATCGGTTTTAATAAAATCATTGATGGCAGCAAAAATTTTAGTTTGATGAAGTCCAAATAATAACAAAAATTGAATACAAATTTTTGAAAAAAACCTTCTTGTCATTTATGCGTATTTCCTTTTATCAATAAATTGAATGAGATTATTTTGTTCTTCAGTTTTATCATTTTTTTGTTTTAATGCTTCATACATATTTTGTAGATCATCTAATGTATCAACATCGATAAGTTCGAAATCACTTTTTTTAATGTTATACATGTGTTTTATAAAATCATTCATAACCTGGTTGGACTTATAATCAACTCGAGTAAAAGCATTTCCTAAATTCTTTAACTTAGTAGAAAAGCAACAGTATCCTCCATCTTTGGTCCCAATGATATAACTGTCCTTTTGTTTGAGCTCATCTACGGCCTTAACTAAATGACTAGATTTTAATTCTGGAATATCTGAACCTGTTAAAACAATATTTTCTCCAAAGGGTGAACAAATATCATAAGCTTCTTGCATAGATTGGCCAATATTGTCTGATTGAATATCAAGAATACTATATTTGTCCAAACCAAGTTCATAAAGATAATCTCTCGTTGGGCTATTATTAATAATAACAATTTTATTTTCATTTTGATCAAGGTCTAAGATATTTTCTTTTACAATAGCTAAACAATGTAAATTAAACTGGTCAACAAGTTGGTTGTCTTTTAAAACTTCTCTTAACCTTGTCTTTGAATTTTTTGATTTTGGATCTTTAGTAAAAAAACAATAAATATTTTTAATTGAATCTTGTTTAAATGTTTTAGCTTGTGTAGCAGTTTTAAATAATGTTTTAATCGTTTGCCAAAACGAGTTTTCTTCATACTTTCTAGCCGATGTTACAATTTCTCTTGTAATTTCTTTAATTTCAACCCCAAGAGCTTTAGCTTGCCAAACGAATTTATGGTCTTCGCCTTCGGTGAGTTTTTCATCAAATCTTCCTATAAGATTAAAAAGATTTTTATGAATTAAAAACGACTGATCACCAAAAGGTAGATCAAAATTTTTAGATCTAAAATTAGCTCCTTTTGCATTGATGGTATTTTTATCTTTATCAAAGGCTAATTTAAAATACCCAAGTTGTTTTTTTTGTAACCGATCAAGATCTTCTTGTTCAATTTTATTGATTTGACTATCAATATGTAAAAACCATAAATAATGATTTTCAGCTTTTAATGCACCAGCATTTAATGCTTTTCCTCGATTTGAGTTTGTAACTTTAACTAATTTATTAATATTTAAATTGATATCATTTAATTCCTCAATGGATAATTCATGTTCTTGATCAAGAACTAAAATAATTTCGTGTTGTGAAAAATTTTGTTTTAAAACTTTTAATAAAGAAAAATCTTTTTCTTGTTTTGAGGCAGGTATAATAATTGAATATTTTTTATGTAAGGGCATCAAATAATTCGTTCAACAAACCAATATAATCCAATAATAGAAATTATGAATGATAAAGGATTTGTAAAGAATTTTTTGTACCAAATTTTTTCTTTAATCCAGTGAGCTATTCCAAAATAACACACCAAAATGACAAATAACTGACCCAGTTCAACACCCACATTAAATGAAATAAGGCTGGTCACAAAATGAGCTTGGGATAAACCAATCTCACTAATTACACCTGCAAAACCTAGACCATGCAAAAGCCCAAAAACAAAAACCACAATAGGCCTCCACAATGAAATATTTTTTAAAAAAATGTTTTCTAAAGCAACGTAAGCAATAGAAAGTGCAATAATTGGTTCAACAATAGAAGGTGAGATAACGACGATATTTAAGACCCCTAGGAAAATCGTAATCGTGTGCGCAAGTGTGAAAGCTGACACCTGAATAAGGAGAGGTTTAAATTTAGGTGAAAATAAAAATAAACCTAAAACAAATAAAATGTGATCTAAACCTTTTGGAACAATATGTT
>VTPE01000007.1 GCA_008638005.1 Pelagibacteraceae bacterium
TTCTTTTTCAGAATGGGCACCAAGAGCAACGTTGATGATTATGTATATTTATTACGAAGCTGGGGAAAGTATCAAGGCACTGGAGTATGCAAATAAATTTAAAAAAACAAACCCTAGAAATAAGAATATTAATTACGTTGATTTTATAATTGCTTTAACTTTTTATGAGAGAGTTAATGTAGTATCTAGAGATCAAACTAATACTCGCGCTGCTTTAAAGCAATTTCAATCAATTTTAAAAAAATATCCAAATTCAATTTATGCAGAAGAGTCGAAGTATAAAATTGACTTAATAAACGAACAACTTGCTGGTAATGAAATGTATATTGGCAGATACTATATGAAAAAAGGTAAATGGATTGCAGCTATTAAGAGATTTCAAATAGTCATTAATCAATACGATACAACTATTTTCAGCAAAGAAGCCCTCCACCGATTAGTTGAAATTTACTATAGACTAGGAAATATTAACGAGGCAAAAAAATACGCAGCCATTCTTGGCTATAATTTTAATGATAGCAACTGGTATAAAAAATCCTACAAGATAGTTGGTAACAAAGATTATAGAATTGAAGAAAAAAAACAAAAAATCAAGTTGAAAGATAGAGTTAAAAAAATATTTAGCTTTTCAAATGATAAATAATTTTAAAGAATATCAAAAAAAAAAAAAATTATTTATTGAATATAACAAGTCATATTATGATCTCAACTCACCAGATATAGATGATGCTACTTTTGATCAATTCAAAAAAGATTTAATAGAATTTGAAAATACCCATAATATTAAGGATAAAATAACTAATATTGTTGGGTTTACTCCATCAGAAAAATTTTCAAAAATAAAGCATCAAGAAAAAATGCTTTCACTTGATAATGCTTTTAATGAAGAGGATATTTTAGATTTTTATAAAAAAATTAATAATTATTTAAATAATAACAATGAATTTAGAGAAGAGTTATATGCCGAGCCTAAGATTGATGGAATTTCAGCTAGCCTTTCATATATTGATGGAAAACTTGCAAGAGGGTTATCAAGAGGCGATGGCGAATTCGGAGAAGATATAACGGAAAATTTAGAAACTGTAGATGAAATTCCAAAAAAATTAAAAAAAAAAATTAATGGAGAATTAATTGTCAGGGGTGAAGTTTATATTCAAAAGTCTGACTTTAAAAAGATATCAGCTAAGTTTGCAAATCCAAGAAATGCTGCATCCGGATCTTTGAGACAAAAAGATTCAATTAATACTGCCAAAATACCTTTAAAATTTTTTGCTTATGGGACTATTTTTAAATGCCATCATTACTCATCAAGCCAATCAGATTTTTTAAAATTTTTAAAAGAATTGGGTTTTAAAGTTAATCTATTAGGTAAAATTGTAAAAAACGAAAAAGAAATTTTTAATAATTATAAACAATTAGAAGAGCAGAGATCTAAATTAGATTATGATATTGATGGTATTGTATATAAGATTAATAACTTTCAGTTACAAAAAAGATTAGGAAACTTATCTCATGCTCCTAGATGGGCTATTGCCCACAAGTTTTCAGCTGAAAAAGGTATCTCGAAAATTAAAAATATTGAAATACAAGTTGGAAGAACTGGTGCTTTAACGCCAGTGGCAAAAATTGAACCCATTAATATTGGCGGTGTATTGGTTTCCAATGCAACATTGCATAATGAAGATGAAATTATAAGAAAAGATATTAGAATTAACGATACAGTTGTGGTTCAAAGAGCCGGTGATGTTATTCCTCAAGTTGTAGAAGTTGATTTAACAAAAAGAAAATCAGATAGTAAAAAATTTATTTTTCCAAAAAAATGTCCATGTGGTTTTGATACAATCAAAGATTATAACGAAACTACAAAAAAATTTGACGCAGTTAGAAGATGTCCAGATAGAGGGTTTGAATGTAACTTGATGACAAAAGAAAAAATCAAACACTATGTCTCTAAAAATGCTATGAATATTGAAGGCTTAGGAAAGAAAGTAGTAGAAAATTTTTGGGAGCTTAATTTAGTCAAATTACCAACCGACATTTATAAACTTAATTTTAATAAAATTTCACAGTTGGATGGATGGGGAAAACTATCAGCGAAAAATTTAGAAAATTCAATTAATGAGACGAAAAAAATAAGTTTAGATAGGTTTATATTCGCATTAGGGATTAGGCATATTGGTCAAGAAAATGCAAAAATTTTAGCTAAGTATTTTAAATCAATTAATAACTTTAAAAAATTAGCAGAAAGTAGAGATCAAATATTTAATAGTTTACTTGATTTAGATGGAATGGGGGAAACGCAAATATCATCCTTAAAAAATTTTTTTTCTAATAAAATTAATAAAAAAATATTTTTAGAATTAACAAAATATTTGAATATTGAAAATGTTTTAGAAAATTCAAAAGGAAAATTCTTTAATCAAACTTTTATGTTTACAGGTGCAATGGAAAAAATGAGTAGATCAGAGGCAAAACAAATTATTGAAAACGAGGGTGGAAAAGTTCTTGGATCGCCATCTAAAAAATTAAATTTTCTTGTATCAGGAGATTCCAAGCCTACGCAAAAAAAATTAAATAAAGCTAAAGAATTAGGAGTAAAAATATTAAGTGAAAAAGAGTGGTATCAACTAATTAATTTTTAAACACAATTTTCGCAAATAACTTCTTTCATTCATTGTTAAAAACTTATTTATTTTTTCAAAAACATCTTCGTGGTATTTATTGATCCAAGCTTTTTCTTTTAAAGAGAGCATGTTTTTTATGATCATTGTATTATCAAAAGGCACCAATGTTAAATTTTCAAATTTTCGATTACGATTAATAAAAATTAAATTTTCAAGACGAATACCAAACTGATTATCTTTATAATAACCAGGTTCATTTGAAATCACTTGGTTTTGATAAAATTTGGTATTTGAGTATTTAGATATAGAAGGCGGGTGTTCATGAACATTAGATAAATACCCCACGCCATGCCCGGTTCCATGATTATAATCAAGTTTCTTAAGTTTTAATAATTTTCGCGCTAATAAATCAATTTGTTTTCCAAGTGTATTTTTTTTTAAATTGAAATTTGAAACTTTAATATGACTCTTTAGAACAAGAGTATAATAAAGCTTTTTGTGTTGTGACTGTTTGCCAATTGCTACAGTTCTAGTCATATCGGTAGTTCCATAAAAATACTGCGAGCCACAATCTAAAAGATAAAGATTATTTTTTCTTAAATAATTAGTTTTATAATCTTTTGCGTTATAGTGAATAATAGATGCATTCTTACCAAATGCTGAAATAGTTTCAAAACTTGGTCCTAAATAATACTTATTTTTTTTCTTAAAATTTTCTATTTTATTTTGACAATCTAATTCAGAAATTTTTTTAAATTTATTTTTTTCCAACCAATATAAAAATTTTACGATTGCTATGCCATCAAATGTATGAGCTATTTTTAAGTTGCTTATTTCATTGTTATTTTTAATTGATTTGAGGTAATTTATAGGATCATCAAAAAATTTTGTTTTTATCTTTAGAGATTTAAATAAATTAAAATAATATAATGAAGTAGTTTTCTGATCAAAGTGAATTTCTTTCACATCTTTTAAAATATTTTTAAGATCTTTTGTTTTTTTAAAAATTAGATATTTATTATTTTTAATTTTAATTTTTTTATCAGTAAAAATATAAATTTTTTTTTGTTTATAAATCGCAATACAATTAAAAATATAACTAAATTTTTTATCTAAAGATCTTAAATTTGTTAACCATGCAATATTTTCTGGTGAAGATATTAAAAAAACAAAATTTTTTTTTAGACTAATAGAATTTTGTAATTTTTTAATTTTTTGTTTTATTTCAAGACCTGAATATTTTAAATTTAATGATACTACCTGTTCTGGTTTCATTTTATTTTGAGTTGAATCATCAAAATATTTAATATTTTTAGTATTGAAATTTTTAAGAAAGTTTACTGAAAACAACTTTGGATTAATTAATACTGTTTTGTTATCAGTAATAATCTTTTTCAAGTCATTTTTTAAATGTAAAATATTTTTGATATTAAATTGTTTACTCTGAAGTTTTGCTTGCAAAGTATACCTGCCGTCGACATATAAGCTTTGTCCATCTTGGCTTATTAATGCAAAACCCATTGAACCGGTAAAGTTACTAATTTTTTTTAATCGATTTTCATTTGGCTCTATAAATTCATTTAAATAATCATTATTTTTGTTGATTAAGTAAAAGTCAATTTTTTGTTTTGTTAAATATTTTTTTATTTTTTTTAAACTATTCATTAACTGCTTTGCTGATAAATTTATCAATTACTTTTTTTTCACCTTGATTTTTAAAGTTAATTAAAAGCTTGTTACCTTCAATATGAATAATTTTTCCTTCTCCAAATCCATCATGTTTTACTGTTTCACCCACAGTAAATTCAGTTAAGTTTTCTGTGTAGTTTATTGTTTTTATATTTTCTTTTGGTTGATTAAGATTATCTTGATACCTTTTCCAGCCTGGGCTATTTTTTTTACTTTCAATATTAAAATCTTGATCAAAAATAAAATCATCATCTTTTTCTTCATCAATAGATATTTCAAGATATTTTTTATCTAGTTCATCAATAAATCTAGATTGTAGCGACGAGTAAAAATCATAATTATCATTTTGACGTCCAAAAAACTTTCTTTGTAAGGCAAAAGATATGTACAAATCTTTTTTTGCTCTAGTGATTGCAACATAGGCTAATCTTCTTTCTTCTTCGATACCAGTAACACCCTTTTCATCAATAGACTTTTGATGTGGAAACAAACCCTCTTCCCATCCAGGAAGAAACACAGCATCGAATTCCAAACCTTTTGCAGAATGAATAGTCATTATATTTATTTTTTCGCCATCCCATTCTTCATCAATTGAAGTTTGAAGTGAGATGTTTTCTAAAAACTCATCTAAAGATGAGTAACCTTTCATAGATGCTTTTAGTTCTTTTAAGTTTTCAAGTTTATCATCAGCCTCTGGTGTTCTTTCATTTTTCAACATCATTGCATATCCAGATTCATCCAATACATTTTCAAGTAAGGTTATATGATCAATTTTTTTTGCATTGGCTTTCCAGGAGTGAATATGAATTAAAAAGTTTTTTAAATTTTGTACAGTTTTTGGTTTTAATATATTTTCCTTTAATATTTCTTGAGATGCATCAAATAGAGAAAGGTCTTTTATTCTTGCATAATCATGAATCTTTTTTAATGAACTGTCACCAATAGATCTTTTTGGCTTATTAACAATTCTTTCAAATGAAAGATCATCATTTGTTTGATTAATTAACCTTAGATAACTTAATGCATCCTTAATTTCTGATCTTTCATAAAATTTTAAGCCACCGATGATTCTATAAGGTAAACCAATTTTAATAAATCGCTCTTCAAATTCACGAGTTTGAAATGCGGCACGTACTAATATTGATATATTATTTAAGTTATATTTTTTTGATAAGTTTTGTTCGATTGTATCTGAAATTCCTGTAGCTTCATTTCTACCATCAAAATACGACTTTACTTTAACTTTTTCTCCATCACCTAAATCAGACCAAATATTTTTATCTAATCTATCTTCGTTATTCGCTATTAATGATGATGCGGTATTTAAAATATTTTTTGTTGATCTATAATTTTGTTCTAATTTAATGGATTGAGTATCTTTGTATTCTTTTTTAAAATTTAAAATATTTTTAACTTCAGCGCCTCTCCAGCTATAAATTGATTGGTCATCATCACCAACAACACAAATATTATTATTTTCTGAAGTTAAAAGCTGCAGCCATAAGTTTTGAATGTAATTTGTATCTTGAAACTCATCAACTAAGATATATTTAAAATTATTTTGATAAATTTTTCTTATATCTTCAAATTTTTTTAGAATAGTTACAACATGTAAAATTAAATCACCAAAATCAACACAGTTCATTGTTTGCAATTTTTTTTGATAAACTCTGTAGACTTGCAAAGCATTTTTTAAGTGAAATTCTTGATTTTTTAGAGTTATCTCTTGAGGTAAAAGAGCTTTATTTTTCCATGAGTCAATTTGAAAAGCAATTTGTTTTGGTGGGTTTTTTTTTAAATCAATATTTTCAGAGTCTAAAATATTTTTAATTAATTTAATTTGATCTAAAGTATCAATAATTGAAAAATTAGGTTTTAAATTTACAGCTTCAGCATTTTTTCTTAACATTTTGTTACAAATTGAATGAAATGTACCCAGCCATGGAAATGCAACAGATCTAGAATTTACTAACTGAAGCACTCTTTCCCTCATTTCGTTTGCCGCTTTATTTGTAAATGTCACACACAAAATTTGTTGCCCAAAACATTTTTTCTGTTCGAGCAGATAAGCTATTCGAGTAGTGAGAACTTTGGTTTTTCCAGAACCTGCACCTGCTAAAACTTGTAAAGGTCCGTCTAGTGTCGTAACGGCTAATTTTTGTTGATTATTCAGTGAATTTAAATAACTACTCATTCATTTAGTTAATTAGCATATCAGTAATAAATGGGAAAAAAAAATGCAAAAAGGTTGTTAGTATTAACGTTTACAATCTTTTTTGGGATTACAACTTATTTCTGCTTTCCATTTTTCATAAATTTTAACGATGATAAAAAAACTGGCATTGAGAATATTCTATCAGAATTAATTTTTTATAAGGTTAATATAAAGGGTAATATAGAATATAAATTAAATCCCTTTCCTACTTTGCAAATTTCTGAGATTTATCTGAATAAAGAAAATGAAAATAGTATAATTGACAACATCAACGTTGAAGTTTCACCATTAGATTTAATAAGTAACAAATTTTCTTACAACGATATAATCATCCAGGGAGGTGAATTTATAATTGATTTAAATGATTTAAATAGATTAAATTTAATTGAAGAGTTTAGTGATAAAAAAGTTATTTTTAAAGAGGTAAGTCTAAAATTTTTTAATAATAAGCAATCATTTAATTTAAATCAGTTTAGTGGAACTGTAGAATATAAAAATTCAAAAGTTTCAGAATTAAATGGAAATTTATATCTTGGTGAAATTCCATTTAAGATTAATTATTTTAAAAATAAACTTAATATCAAATCAAAAGAAATAAACTTAAAAATCCTAATTGATAATTTTTTGGATGAAAATAAATTAATTACAATTAATATTAATAATTCAATAAGTTTTCCAGGAATTGAAACTTTATTTACTGAATTAAATTTTAAAAAAAATAATGAATTAATTGAGATTCAATCAAATCAATTTAAGACAAATATATTTAATGGAAATTTAGATATTTCAAAATCGTTAAACTCTAAAGATCCGTTTCAGATCAAAGCTATATTTAATGATGTAAACTTTAAAAAAATTAGTTATTCAGAACTTTCAGAATTTTTTGAAAATGGTTTAAACTTTTTTTCAAATATATTTGATGCAAATGTAAATATTGAATTTAAAGAATTAAAAACAAGAAATTCAGTATTTAAAAATTTGCAGATGAGTTTTTCTTTTGAAAATGGAGATATTAGGGTTGATAAACTTAAATTGTTTTCTGATCTACATGCAATCAATATACAGGGTAGAAATATAGATTATCAAAAAGATAAATTATTTTTTTACGATTTTGAATTTAAAACAGAGAATTTAAAAGATATTTGTCAGAAAATATGCACAGACAAATCATTGTTGGATAAAATTCAAGGAAACGAATTTAAATTAAAATCTAAAGGGTTGTTAAATATAAACAAAGCTAAAATAACAGTTGAAGAAAATTTTACAGATCGTCAGTTTAATGACAATGAATTAAAGAAATTAAATTCAAATTTAAATTCTTTAGTTTTGTACGGTAAATTAGAAAATTTATTTAATTTATCTAGATACTTTACTTTATTGTAAATTACTTTGGTCCGACCATTTTTTTTGGATCTACAATCTTATTGTACTCTTCTTCTGTTACAAGACCTGTTTTTAAAGTTTCTTCTTTAAGTGTCGTTCCTTTTTTATGAGCTGTTTTTGCGATTTTACTAGCGTTATCATAACCAATTTTTGGTGATAATGCAGTCACAAGCATTAAAGAATTTTCTAATAGTTCTTTTATTTTTTTCTTATTAGGTTTTATTCCGTTAACACAATAATCAACGAAACAGTTTACACTGTCAGCTATTAAGTCAATCGATTGAAGAACATTATGTGCAATCATAGGCTTAAAAACATTTAGTTCAAAATGACCATGAGTTCCCGCGATGGTTATTCCTGTATGATTACCGATTACTTTGGTACACACCATTGTAATGGCTTCGCATTGAGTTGGATTTACTTTGCCGGGCATAATAGACGAACCAGGTTCATTTTCCGGTAGTTCCAACTCTGAGTAGCCTGCTCGAGGGCCAGAACCTAGAAAACGAATATCATTTGCAATTTTCATCAGCGCTACTGCAGTTGTATTTAAACTCGCAGAAAAATTTACAACAGGGTCGTGACTTGCAAGAGCCTCAAATTTATTCTTTGCAGTTTGAAATGGTAATTTGGTTATTTTTTTTATTTCTAATGCTATTTTTTTATCCCAGCCTTTTCTTGAATTAATTCCAGTACCAACAGCAGTACCACCTTGCGCAAGGTAATAGATTTCTTTTAAAGCTATGTTTATTCTTGATAATGAGTTTTTAACTTGTTCATGATATCCGGAAAATTCTTGTCCCAAAGTAAGTGGGGTAGCATCTTGTAAATGCGTTCTTCCAATTTTAACAATATCTTTAAATTGATTAACTTTTTTTTCTAAACTTTTTTCTAGTTTTTTAAGAGCTGGAATTAATTTTTTATGAGTCTGTAAAGCAATTGCAACATGCATAGCTGTTGGAAAGGTATCATTAGTAGATTGCGCCATATTCACATGATCGTTAGGATGAACTGGTTTTTTTGAGCCCAATTTACCTCCTAGCATTTCAATAGATCGGTTTGATATAACCTCGTTTACATTCATATTGGTTTGTGTGCCCGATCCAGTTTGCCAAACCTTTAATGGAAAATGATCATCTAGTTTTCCATTTATGACTTCATCCGCAGCTTTTTGAATTGCCTTTGATAAATTTTTATCTAAGTCTTTAAACTGAGCGTTGACAATGGCTGCAGATTTTTTAACTATTCCTATTGCATGAATGAGTTCTATTGGAACGTTGATTTTTCCAATTCTGAAATTTTTCATTGATCTTTGAGTTTGTGCACCCCAGTACTTATCTGATGGAACTTTTATTTTTCCAAAGCTATCAAATTCAGTTCTTGAAGACATAAGATTTATAGATAATTATATATACATTATAATTTAAAAAACAATGAACGTAATCGTCTTAGGTGGAACATTTGGTATCGGTTTTGAGTTAGCAAAAAAATATTTAGGCAAATCTAAAAATTTAATTATTTTAGGTCGAAATGACGAGAAGTTAAATGAAATTAAAAATCAATTTTCTGGAAAAAATACAAATATAATTACTGAAAAATTAGATGTTACAAGCCTTGAAAATACTAGGAATGTTTTAAGTAAAATCATTGATGAATTAAAACAAATTGATTTAGTTATTTATTCAAGTGGCTTTTATAAACCTAACAATACTTTTGATGTTGATATTGATTTGTACCGTAAAACTATAGAGGTTAATTTTATGGGACTTATAAATGTCATGTCAGTAATATTACCTCAACTAAAAAAACAACAAAACGGTCATGTTGCAATGATCAGTTCTTTGGCTGGTTTTTTTGGCCTACCTAATTCGTCAGGTTATGGCCCAAGTAAAGCGGCAATGATGAACTACTCTGAGTCTATTTATAATGACTGTAAAAAAAACAATATATTTGTAAGTTTAATTAACCCTGGTTTTGTAAAAACACGTCTGACTGATCAAAATACATTTGAAATGCCTTTCCTTATGTCTGCAGAAAAAGCAGCATCCATTATTTATCAAGGGTTAGAGAAAAAAAAATACGATATTACTTTTCCAATGGTGATGAGTTTTTTATTTAAGTTTATTAGAATATTGCCAAGACCTATATTTTTCTTTTTTTTAAAATTTATGGTTAAAACTTAAAATTTAGTAAATCGTAAAATAAATCAAAACCATAACAACTAAATTAGCACCAAGTAATAATTGTAAAGTTTTAGGTACTAATAAGTTCTTTTTGTTTTCTATTTGTATCGGATCTGCTTCTGCTAATTTTATAAGTTTAAATTTATGCATGATTTAATATTAAAAAAAAATTATGACTAAGATTTAAATATAATTTGTCTATTTTGGGGCGGTTTAACTATCTAGTAGTTGTAATGCTTCTTTTAATAACTTTTCAGACTCTTCATGATCACCACTTTTATGAGCCTCTTCGCCTTGTATTCTTAACTGTCTAATTTCATTAAGCTGTTCTTTTGAAAGTTGTTTTGTTTCCTCCAATATTTGATCAATTTGCTTCATCAATAATGGACACGATCCTGCAAAAGCAAAATTTGGAAAAAGTAACAAAGCTAAAAAAACAATTTTTTTAATCACGATGTTTAGGTATGAAAAAAGTTTGTCAAAATTAAGTTTAGAGTTAATACTTTAAAGCAAGATCTAAATCATTTTTGATGTCTTCTATATTTTCAAGGCCAATAGATAATCTTATTAATTTATCGGTAATCCCAAGACTCAGCCTTTCATCTTCTGGTAGAATTCGATGTGTTGTGGTAGCGGGATGAGTAACAAGTGATTTTGTATCACCAAGATTATTTGAGATATCAAATAACTTTAACTTATTAATAACATTATAAGCATTTTCTTTTGTTCCCTTAATAGTAAAGGAAATCATATTACTACCTTTTCGCATTTGTTTTTGAGCTAAATCGAATTGATTAAATGAATTTAAAAAGGGATAATTAACTTTCTCAACATTTGAATGACTTTCTAACATTCTAGCTATTTCTAAAGCTTGATCTGATTGTTTATTAACTCTTAGCTCAATTGTTTCTAAACTTTTTAAAAGTACCCATGCATTAAATGGACTGATACATGGCCCGGTATGTCTCAAGAAAGGTTTTAATGTTTCTTCTTTAAATTTAGAGGAAGTTAAAATTGCACCTCCCATAACCCTTCCTTGTCCATCAATGTGTTTAGTTCCGGAGTAAACAATAATATCAGCTCCAAAGTCCTTTGGTGATTGTAATACTGGAGAGGCAAAAATATTATCAATTATTGTTAATATGTCTTTACTTTTTGCAAGCTCACAAACTTTTTCGATATCTATTAATTCTAAACATGGATTGGAAGGAGTTTCAAAAAAAAATAATTTAGTATTTTTCTTAATATTTTTTTCCCAAGATTTTAAATCTTTTCCATTTACAAAGCTTACTTCAATGCCAAATCTAGGTAAGATTTCTTTAATAATATATCTACATGAGCCGAATAATGCAGAAGCTGATACGATGTGATCACCAGCTCTTAGTTGACACATCATTGAACCAAATACTGCCGACATCCCACTCGCGGTAGCAAAGCAAGCTTCAGACTTGTCGAGCAACGCCAATCGTTGCTCAAACATTTCTACAGTTGGGTTGGCATACCTTGAATATTGATAACCGGTTTGTTCCCCTTTAAATATTGCTTCAGCATCTTCAGCGCTATCATAAACAAAGCCAGAATTTAAAAATAAAGCTTCAGATGTTTCTTTGAACTGAGATCTTTGTAAACCTCCTCTTACAAGGTTAGTCTCTCTTTTTACCAAATTATCCTCTCAGTTCTTTTGCAGCAGACACCATTTCTTTAAGTGCATCTATAGTTTCTGGCCATCCTCTAGTTTTTAAGCCACAATCTGGATTAACCCATAATCTCTTAGGATCAATTTGTTTTGAAGCTTTTTTAATTAACTCTACCATTTCATCTTTTTTAGGCACTCTTGGAGAATGTATATCATATACACCTGGTCCAATTTCATTAGGGTATTTAAACTTTTCAAAAGTTTTTAATAATTCCATTCTTGATCTTGAGGTTTCAATGGAAATGACATCGGCATCTAAAGCGGCAATAGAGTCAATAATATCTTCAAACTCCGCATAGCACATGTGAGTATGAATTTGAGTCTCGTTTTTTACGACAGCAGCAGAGATTCTAAAAGCATTGACTGACCATTTTAAATATTCATCCCAATCTTTTCTTTTAAGTGGAAGACCTTCTCTTAAAGCAGGCTCATCAATTTGAATCATTCTTATTCCGTTAGATTCTAAGTCAGCAACTTCATCTCTTATTGCAAATGCAATTTGTTCAGCAGTAGTTTGTCTAGGCTGATCATCTCTTACAAAAGACCACTGTAAGATTGTGATAGGTCCTGTTAACATTCCTTTTACTATTGATGAGGTTTGTTTTTGAGCAAATTTAGACCATCTTACAGTCATTGGTTCTGGTCTAGATACATCACCAAAAATGATTGGAGGTTTAACACATCTTGAACCATAACTTTGAACAAATCCGCTTGAAGTAAAAGTGAACCCTTTCAAATTTTCTCCAAAGTATTCAACCATATCATTACGTTCAAATTCTCCATGAACGATGACATCGATTCCTAACTCTTCTTGACGTTTTATAGCTTCGATCGTTTTGTCTTCTAAAAATTTATCATAATCTTCATTAGATAATTCACCTTTTCTATTTTTAGCTCGAGCTTGCCTTACATCTTTTGTTTGAGGGAAAGATCCAATGGTCGTTGTCGGGTATAAAGGAAGATTAAAAATATCTCTTTGAATTTTTGCACGATCTTCATATTTTGACTGTCGGTTTAGAGTATCTTCATTAATAGTTTTAACCCTTGCTTTGACGTTATCATCATGAATTAGACTAGATTTTTTTCTTTCTTCAATACACGCTTTATTATCAGTAAGATCAGATTTAGCCTCTCCGTGATTTATATTTTGTTTTAAAATATTAATTTCTTGAAGTTTTTGTTTTGCAAATGCTAACCATTTTTTTATATTTTCTGGAACTTTTGTTTCTAGATCAAGATCATATGGAGTGTGAAGAAGTGGACACGAACTTGAAATAATAAAGTCTCCTTTAACATCTTTAATTTGATCAATGATTTGAGTTAAATCAGATTTCCAGATGTTTCTTCCATTAATAACCCCTAAAGATAAAGTCTTATTACTATCTTTAATATAGTTAAAATTATTTTCTCCTCTAACCAAATCAAGATGGACAGCATCAACATCTGATGCAAAAACCTCTTCTTTTACTTTTTGATCTATGCTTTCAAAGTATGTCGTTAAAAGTATTTTTGAGTTACCAGCAGCTTCTTTAATTGAGTTTAGTGTTTTTTTTATTTTTGAAATCACACCTTCATCCAAATCTTTTACAAAAATAGGCTCATCAATTTGAATCCACTCTGCTCCAAGCTCATTTAATTTTTTTACAATCTCTAAATAAACAGGAAGTAAATTATCTAGCAAATCTAAAGTATTTTTACCTTCAGTTGATTTTGATAATAATAAAAAAGTAATAGGACCTAGTAGTACAGGTTTTGTTTTGTAACCTGCAGATTGAGCTTCTTTAAATTCTTCAAATGGTTTTTGAGAACTTATTTTAAATTTCTGATCGCTTTTAAGCTCTGGAACAAGATAATGGTAATTTGTATCAAACCATTTAGTCATTTCTAACGCGCTTACATCAAGCTCTTTTGTTTGAGACCCTCTTGCCATTGCAAAGTAAGTTTTTAAATCTACATCATCACCTTGCCAGTTGTATCGATCAGGTACAGCCCCTAGTAAACAAATTGTATCTAAAACTTGATCATAAAATGAAAAGTCATTTGATGTAATTAAGTCAATTCCATTTTCTTTTTGAATTTCCCAATTTTTCTTTCTAAGATCTTTAGCGGTTGATTGGAGTTCATTTTCTTTAATGTCTCCTTTCCAAAAACTTTCTAAAGCTTTTTTAAGCTCTCTTTTTGGTCCGATTCTTGGATATCCAATAGTTGCTGTTGTAATCATATTCTTATCTCTCCTGTTTGTTTTTCATTTTTGGTTTGTAAAAATTTCTTATAGGACTTTAATCTTGAGCATACGGCGTAACTTAATTCATATTTATTCAATGTATAAAAATGAAATTCATTTATTCCTTCTTTTTGCAATCTTTTGACAAGATCTGTTGCCAAGCTTGATCCAATCATTTTTTGAACTTCAGGATTATCATCAGATCCATCAAATTCTTTTTCAATCCATTTTGGAACATGAGTTCCGCATTTATCACTAAAACTTTTAACTCTTTTATAGTTTTGTATTGGCATAATACCTGGAAGGATTTGGATATTAATTCCTGCTTTAACGGCGTCATCTCTGAAACGTAAAAAAACATTTTCATCAAAAAAGAATTGAGTAATTATTCGATCTGCACCTGCATCCACTTTTCTTTTTAAATTATCTAGATCGTTTTTTTTATCCATCGAGTCAGGATGAATTTCAGGATACCCAGCAACCGATATATCAAAGTTAGCTAACTTTTTTAATCCAGCAACCATATCTGCTGCATTTTCATAGCCTTGAGGATGAGGATGGTATTTTGCTCCTTCTGTTCTTACGTCACCTCTTAATGCAACAATTCTTTTTATTCCTTTTTCAAACCATCCAAGAGCTAAATCATTAATTTCATCTTTGGTCATGTCTACACATGTTAGGTGTCCAGCAACTGGAACGTTACTGTCTTTATTAATTTTCTTTACAAAAGTATCAGTTTTAAGTCTTTCGCCGCCTCCAGCTCCAAAAGTGACAGAGAAGAATTCTGGATTAAAGCTTTCTAATTTTTTTAAACTTTTCCACGCCACATCTTCATCAGATGCATTTTTTGTAGGAAAAAATTCAAAACTAAATTTTAATTCATTTTTCATAATTTTTAGCTTCAAATTTGCAGGTGGGGTAAAAAAAAACCACCGGCTAAAGCGGTGGTTAAGTCTCGCTTTAGCAGTTTGTTTATAGTGCCCGCAATTTGAAATAAATCAGCACTTAAGTAAGGCTATATAAATAAATTGTTTTAATTGTAAAGAGTTATAATTCGCTATTAAAATCTTGCTTTTTTTTAAACATGTCTCTTAAGGTTGCAAAAAACACAAACCAATAAAACCTTAATTTATTAAAAAAACCTTTTCTAGCTTTAAGAAGGTAATATTGTGACAAGCCACACTCAGTTTTTATATAATTTGTAATATCATTTTTCATTTTTTTATTATTTGTATTAATTTTTTTATAATTAAAGGCACTAAGCCAATCAATATAAATGATAAAATAAGATTAAAACTCAAAATATCACTCATGCTATTTATTTTTGACAATTGTACGCCTGCATTAACAAAAATAACCGTACCAATAAGCATCCCTATTTGAGAAATGATATAAAAAGTCATTGTCTTCATTTTAGTCAAACCAAATACTAAATTGATTATAAAAAAAGGAAATATCGGACTAAGTCTTAAAAAAAATAGATAATAGATGCCATCTTCTTTTATACCTTTATTAATTTTATCTAAGTACTTTGAATATTTATTTTGTACAAAATCTCTAAGTACAAATCTGGACATTAAAAAACATAACGTTGATCCAATTGAGCTTGCAAAAGAAGTTAAGATAACACCAGGTATTAAACCAAAAAGTGCACCAGCCAAAACTGTTTTAATTGCTGCAAAAGGCAATGCAAATGCAGTTACGATGATGTAAATGAAAAAGAAAAGAATAAAATAAAAAATAAAGTTACTTTCTATTAATAAAATTAATTTTTCGTGCTGCTCTTTAATTGTTTCAAAAGATAAATACTGTCCAATATCAAAGAAAAAACCAGCCATCATTGATAATAAGAAAAAAATAATAATGAATGATTTTATAATTTGATTAGTCATTAACTGCAGCTCGATCCACCCAATACACAAAATTTTGAGCAATGAGGATGATTAAGATAAATTTTTTTCATAGATTCTTTTAAGTTCAATCCTAAAGTAAATTCATCAGAATAGGGAAGAAGCGTACAAGCGATAACACTTGGAGTTTTATCTCCTTTCTTTTTCACAATCATTCTAGAACTTGAACACATAATCTCATTAGGGCTTTTGTTTAATATACCCCAGCATTCAGTCGTGATTTCTGCAGTATCTTTTTTTTCATCCATTTCTGCAAAAGTTACTAAATCAGATTTAGAAAAAGCATCTAGATTGAGTTGATAATTTTCTATAAAATTTTTAAAATTTTTTCTTGTTACTTTCTCATCTTCATTCCACATTAATCGTGTCGCAAGAGCAAAATTAAACTTATTATCAGATAGCCATTTTAATCCCTCAATCATAGGTTCCCAACTCAATGGACCTCTGACTTCTTCATGTTTAGACTTAGAATAATGATCAATGGAAACTCTTATTGTTAGATTCAAATGATTAAGCTTAAATAACTCTTTATTATTATTCATCATGGGCTTCATTGCATTTGTTAGAACAAGAGTTTTAAACCCATTATCTAAAGAATATTTTATCATTTTAAAAATATCTTTATTCATAAACGGCTCACCACCTGTAAATCCAATTTCAATAGTACCCATTTCATTTTGAATACTTTCGTTTACAAATTTTTTAAATTCTTCAAATGATAAATATGAAAGTCTGTCGTTTTTAGGGCTCGACTCAATGTAGCAATTTTTGCATGTTAAATTACAAAGCGTTCCAGTATTAAACCATAAAGTTTTTAATTTGTTCGCTTCAACAAACGCTCTATCTTTATTATCTGCAGTTAAATATTTGTTTTCAAATTTTCCGTACATAGTTAAACAAAGTTTTAACAATTAAATTATTCATGTATACCTAAACCATGTTACCTGAAAACTATCTTTTATTTCTTCAAATTATCATTGTGATGTTTGTTACTCCTGGAGGACCCAGAGTTTTAATTATGTCCCAATCTATTAATTATGGATTTGGGAAAAGTCTTTGGACTGCTTTTGGCGATGTGACCGCAAACTGCATTCAGATGCTACTAGTTTTATTTGGACTTGGAGCATTGCTTAAAATTTTTCCTGATATTGTGATTGTATTTAAATGGGTAGGGGTGAGTTATCTTTTATATGTTGCTTATGGTTTTTATAAATCAAAAGCAAATATTGATATCAATACCGGCAAACAAGTTAAATCTAATATATTACTTTTTAGAGATGGTTTTTTTATAGCGTTCTTCAGTCCAAAAGCAGTTATTTTTTTTGCGGCTGTATTCCCAACATTTTTGACTGGCGAAAATTATATGACTCACTTTATCGTGATGCTTATAAGTTATGTTGTTTTAGATTTTTTAACACTTGCAATTTATTCCAAAGTTGCAGAAAAAATTATTGATCAATTAAAATCTAATCCTAAAACCTTAAATTACGTTTCTGCTACAGCGCTAATTGTGATTGCTATTTTTATAGCTATTAAAGTTTAACTACAATTAAAAGTTGTATTATGAAATCACTTATTCGTTGATACAGTTTTTTTATGTGTATATAAATTCTAAAGTTAATTAACTAATAAAACTCGGGGGAGAAACATGAAAAAACTATATAGATCAATTCTATCTTTTGTTTCTGTTCTTGCATTAGTTTTCAGTTTTGGAACTGCAAATGCTAAAGTTGAAGGAGATACAATCGTCCTTGGCGCAGCTGTTTCATTAACTGGAAAATATTCTACTAACGGTGAGCATACTAAAAATGGTTATGACCTTGCTGTTAAAAGAATTAATGACATGGGCGGAGTCAAAGTAGGTGGAAAAAGTTATAAATTTAAAGTCATTTATTATGATGATGAGTCAAACTCAAAAAGAGCTGCTCAGTTAGCAGAAAGACTTATTAAACAAGATGGCGTTAAATATATGCTTGGGCCATACAGTTCAGGTTTAACAAAAGCCATTGCTCCAGTAACTGAGGAAAATAAAGTTCCTATGGTTGAAGCAAATGGTGCATCAAGATCATTATTTACTAAAGGATACAAATATTTATTTGCAGTTTTATCACCTGCAAACCAGTATCTTGAAGTTGCAATTGATCTTGCTGTAGAAAAAAACGGCGGTAAGCCAGTTCGAATTGCACAAGCATTTGAACAAGATGCTTTCTCACAAGACGTGAGGATTGGTGTTATGGAAGCTGCTGAAAGAACTAAGTCAAAAATTGTAATTGATGACAAGTTACCGAAAGAACTTAATGATATGGCTGCAACTTTAGCTAAAGTTAAAGCTGTAAAACCAGATGTTCTAGTTGTGTCAGGTCACTCAAAAGGTGCACTAACTGCGATCAGACAAATTTCAGAAATGAAAGTTGATGTTCCAATGTTAGCAATGACACACTGTGATGCTTCTAAGCTTGCAGCAC
Source organism: Pelagibacteraceae bacterium (assembly GCA_008638005.1). Classification (GTDB taxonomy): domain Bacteria; phylum Pseudomonadota; class Alphaproteobacteria; order Pelagibacterales; family Pelagibacteraceae; genus HIMB114. The sequence continues at coordinate 18,390 of VTPE01000007.1, forward strand.
AGCACGGTGATAAATCAGAGTTTGCGCTTTGTGCATCACAATGGCATAAAACTTTGACATACAAAGATAAGTTCTTCGGCGATGGTATGAAGTATGATGCTGACTTTACGAAAGCGTACGGTTATGCACCACCATATCAAGCTGCTGAATCTTCTGCTGCATTATTAGTTTACAAAGATGCATTTGAAAGAGCTAACTCTTTTGATACGAAAAAAGTTAGAGATGCATTAGCTAAAACTGAAATGCAAACATTCTATGGAAATATAAAATTTGGTTCTGGCGGACAGAATACTGCTAAGCCAATGGTTCTTTTCCAAGTAATGTGTAAGAGTGGAAAGTGTGAAAACGTAGTTGTTGCACCAACAAAATGGGCTGCAGCTGAATTAATTCACCCAATCCCACCTTGGTCAAAAAGATAAATTAAATTTAAAATTACCCCCTTTTCAAGTATGAGAGGGGGTAATTTTTTTTAAAGAGGATAATGGATTTTCTAGTTTTTCAAATACCGGCTTTAACAGCTCAAGCGATATTAGATGGTGTATTGCTTGGTATTTTATTTGCTTTAATCGCATATGGAATGGCTCTGCAATGGGGCGTGATGAACATTATCAATATTGCTCAGGGCGAACTTGTGATTATGGGCGGTTACATAGCTTACTTTATGTATCAAGCAGGAATTCATCCAGCCTGGGGTATTTTTGTTTCACCAGTCATAATGTTTTTTGTGGGCGTAATTATTTACAAGTTAGTCATAAACAAGGTTGTCGATCGTGATATGTTTATTTCAATTCTAGCAACATTTGGAATTAGTATATTAATGATGCAATTAATGAACTTTGGCTTTGGTTCAGATGTAGTCGTTGCACAATCAGATTTTGGAACAACTATGTTATTTAATAATTCAGTCACACTTCCAAATTCAAAAATTTTCTCAGCGGTTGTTAGTATTTTATGTGCAATTGTATTAACAATTTATATGAAGAAATCTAAACTCGGAAGAGCAATCAGAGCTACCGCTCAAAATGCAAGAGCTGCAAAAATTTTAGGTGTCGATACTGAAAAAGTTTATGCATCTACTTTTGGAATTAATGCTGCATTATGTGGTGTTGCAGGTGCATTAGTTGCCATTACCTTTACGCTTCACCCTTATGTAGGTCTGCCTTATACAGTAAGATCATTCATGATTGTGATTGTTGCAGGTCTTGGAAATTTACCAGGCGTTGCAATTTCTGGAATGAGCTTAGGAGTGTTCGAAGAATTTGCAGATTATTTGCTTGGTACTGAATTTAGAATTGCGACTGTATTCTTTTTATTAGTTTTGATATTACTTTATCGAAGATTTAAACTTGCCAAAAAAAGGGAGTATTTAAAATAAGCTATGTACGCTTTCACTAAAAAAGAATTGTATATTTGCGGTGCAATTTTGCTTTTTCTTTTAGTCGCACCATTTGTATTTGCTAATTTCAAACTTCAACTCGCATTTATGTTAATTCTAATTGTTCTAGCAATGACTTGGAATATTCAAGGGGGAGAAATGGGTTACAACTCTTTTGGAAATATCATGTTCTTTGGTGTTGGAATGTATTTATGTGTCAGTATGCAGATTGGAGTTTATTTTCCTTTGGCAGAATGGACTGAAAGTGGAGGCGAAAAAACATTTGTACATGAACCGGATCAATATTTTAAAGGTCTGGGTATTGGATTAATGTTTGCAGCCCTTGTTCCTCCAATAATCGCAGGGTTAATTGGTTATGGAATTTTAGGATTAAGAGGGCACTATTTTGCAATTTGCACTTTAGGTATTGGTATAGCATCAGGTGAGTTAGCAGGGGGAATAGAATTAATTGGAGCGGGACAAGGTATGACTGCACCACCATTTCCAAAAGGATTAGGGGATTTAGAAGCCCGAGGTCAATTTTTATACTTCTTGTGCTTTGCTTTACTAATTATGACATTTACTTTTATCAGATGGCTATACACAACAAAATTTAGATTAGTTCTTAATGCCATTAGAGATAATGAAGACAAAGCCGAAGCTATGGGCATTGAAACCATGAGATATAAAATCACTGGGTGGATGATATCTGCATTCTTTTGTGGTTTAGCGGGAGGTTTAGTTGGTACGATGGTTGGTTACATAGAGCCAGTTGAAGTTGCTTTTGATGGAAGGGAAATGGGAGTTTTCATGGTTCTAATGACTATTCTAGGTGGCAAAGGAACTTTATGGGGTCCAATTATTGGGGCTGTAGGATTTCATATATTTAAAGAAAGTTTTTGGACACTCTTTTTAGGCTGGCAGTATGTGGCTTTAGGAGTTTTGATTATTGTGATCGTTGTTTATTTCCCGGAGGGCTTAATGGGGTACTTACGAGAAAAAAAACCTGAATGGTTTGGAGAAGTTGTTGATGACAAAGATAGAAAGGCGCAGATTAGTTTAGATTAATGGCACTATTAGAAGTAAATAATGTTTCAAAATCATTTGGTGGTGTCAAAGCGAATGTAGATATTTCTTTAGAAGTAGAACAGGGATCTATTGTTGGAATTATTGGACCTAATGGATCTGGCAAAACAACTTTGTTTAACTCTATTGTAGGTACACACCCAATTGATAGCGGTTCAATTAAATTTAATGGAAAAGAAATTTCAACTTTGCCCATACCATCTATTGCAAAATTAGGTCTGTTAAGAACCTTTCAACAAACTAGAATTTATGGAAAATTAAACTGCGTTCAAAATATGTTAATTTCTCATAAGCCAAGAGACGAAACCGTTTTCACAGTATTTTCAGGTATACCAAAAGATTTAACTTCTAAAGCTGAAGATATATTAAAGTTTGTGGGTTTATATCAAAAGAGAAATTTAAGAGCGGGTGATTTATCTTTTGGACAACAAAAATTGTTAGAACTTGCAATGGCCCTAATGAGTGACCCAAAAATGCTTTTACTTGATGAGCCTACTGCAGGAATTAATCCGACATTAATTAATGGTATTATTAAAAGGTTAATTTCAATTAATAAAGAGTATGGAATTACTCTTTTGGTTATTGAGCATAATATGAAAGTGATTATGCAACTTGCCCAAAAAATATTTTGTGTTGCCCATGGACAATTACTTGCAGAGGGTAATCCAGATCAAATTAAAAATGATAAGCGTGTAATTGATGCTTATTTAGGAGTTCAATAATGTCAGATCAATATTCAGTTTTAGGATCAAAACCCACAAAAACTGACTTACAAAATCTTTCGCCCAATGATGTTCATGTAACTATCGAAGGTTTAACGGCAGGCTATGGAAAAATGGAAATTCTTCATAATATTGATTTAGTATGCAGCAAAGGTCAGTCACTATGTTTGATTGGACCAAATGGCGCCGGTAAATCAACAATACTGCATTCGATATATGGTTTTACAAATATTTTTTCTGGAAAAGTAACTATTGATGACAAAGATATTACAAACGTTACCCCAGCTGAAAAATTAAAATCAGTTGGTATTGCTTATATTCTTCAAGATAATTCTGTTTTCCCAGATATGACAGTAGAAGAGAACTTGTTAATGGGGGGTTATACTAAAGATAAAACAGAAGAAGCTTATGAAGAAGCGCAGAGAGTTTTAGAAAAATATGAAAGACTTCGAAATAGAAGAAATCAACCTGCAAAAGTTTTGTCAGGAGGAGAGAGACGTTTATTAGAAATTTCAAGAGCTTTAGTTATGAAACCAAGTGTTCTATTGGTTGATGAACCATCAATTGGTTTAGAACCAAGGTACATTGAGATGGTATTTGAAATTTTAAAAGATCTTCAGCAAAATGAAAAAAAGACCATTATCTTAGTTGAGCAAAATGCGAAAAAAGGTTTAGAATTTGCTGACATTGGATATGTTTTAGTTTCAGGAGAATTGGCAATCGTTGGTAAAGGAGATGAATTGCTAAATAATCCGGATGTAGGTAGATTATTCCTTGGAGGATAATCTTAAGACTTGTTTTCATCACAACCCTTTAAAGACGGCATAAAACACGCGATTGGTGTTCCTGCGCTAGGTTTGGGTTCTAGCATGTTTGCGTTTGGCGCTTTTTTAAATAGCGCTGGTTTTGATATCTTCCAAAGTTTTTGTTCAACATTTTTTACTTTTGCATTGCCCGGTCAGTTTGTCATGGCAGAAACAATTTTAGCAGGAGGCAGTTTATTAAATATATTTTTAGCAGTGCTTCTCACAAATGGGAGATTATACCCAATGACCGTAAATATAACTCCAGTCATTAGAAATCAAAATGTTTCAAAATGGAAACAATATTTAACTTCCCATTTTATTGCAGTGACGAGTTGGTTCAACATGTTTGCTGTTCATCAAAATATTAAACAGGAAGATAAATTTGATTACTTTGTAGGTTTAGGAGGTTTTTTATGGGCCAATTCTGTTGTTTGTACGATTGCTGGTTATTTGTTTTCTAATGTTGTGTCACATGAAATTCTAGTTGGAATGGTTTTTATTAACCCAATGTATTTTTTAATTATGACGGTGAGTAACCTTAAAGAGAAAATGATGATTTGTTCAGTTTTACTTGGAGCATCTTTAAGTATTATTTTAAACAGTTTTATTCCAGGCTGGTCGGTTTTAGTTGCGGGTATTTTAGCTGGATCCATAGGTTATATTTTATTTAAGAAAGAGATTGTTCATGAGTAGCCAGTTTATTTATCTATCTATTTTAGCCGCAAGTTTAGGAACTTATTTTTGTCGGGCGTTTGGCGTTTATAGCGCAAGGAATATCAGTACCGACAGTCCAGTTTTTCATTGGATTAAATGTGTATCCATTGGTGTTATTTCTGCAGTTATAGCCAGAATTATTTTATTTCCTGAGGGAATTTTAGGAGAGGCAACATCATTTAGTAGAATTAGTTGTACTATTATTGCGCTGGTAATTTATTTTTCTTTCAAAAAAAATGTGTTATTAGCGGTGATTGTTAGTGCAATAAGTTTTGCACTTGTAAATCATTATATTTAACATGGAAAATATTGCGGGACTAAATATACAAAATCATCAAGCAAGCCTAAGGCTTATAGATATTAAAATAAAAAATGATTATTTAGATCAAGTTAAACAACAATTTGATCAACACGATTTAATCGATATTGAATACAAACCTTTTTTAAGATTTCATATTACAGATATTTTTAACAAGGTTTTTGACGAAAAAATTCAAAATTTGTTTAAACACATTCTTACTAATCGTGAACAAGGAGCTTTTGTTATTGGCCCTGAAAGCATGGATGAAAACAAGTATGATACTGACTTTTTAGTAAAATTATCAACTGCGCTTACTCATTTAGTCGGTGTTCCTAATCATGACGCGATGTATGGAAAATATTATGCAAGATTTGAAGTTAAAAATACTGATAACAGCGATAGCTATTTAAGAAAAGCAGCAAAAAAATTAGATCTTCATACTGATGGGACTTATGTCAAAGAGAAGACTGATTGGCTTTTAATGATGAAAATGAAAGAAGAAAACTCTGTAGGTGGGGAGAGTACACTGCTTCATCTTGATGATTGGGAGGATTGTAAAAAATTTTTTGAAAATCCATTGGGTAAAGAGAATTTTGTATGGGGTTCGCCTAAAAGTAAAAACGTAGACTATAAAATTGAACATCCAATTTTTTCAACCGATAAGAATG
>VTPE01000044.1 GCA_008638005.1 Pelagibacteraceae bacterium
ATTCTCATTAATAAGATTAAATTAAAAATTAGAAAATTAAAAATTATATGACTGAATTTATGACACCTTTTGCAAGTTCATTTTTCATAATCCTAAGAGAAGGATTTGAAGCTATGTTAATAGCAATGCTAGTATTTATGTTTTTAGACAAAATGAATGCTAGACACCAAAGACCAGCTGTCTTTTGGGGAATGGGTGCCGGAGTTTTAGCTTCTTTATTGTTAGCTGTTGGCTTTAGACAAATTCAAGGCATGACAGGAGCTCATGAAGAAATTTTCGAAGGATGTGTAATGTTGATTGCTTCAGGAATGCTCGCTTATTGCGCATTATTTTGCCATAACGCAAAAGAACATGTTGAGGGTAAAGTTGATAAAGCTATAGATTCTGGAAAAACTTGGTTGCTATCTTTTACAGTTTTCTTAGCTATTGTTAGAGAAGGTTTTGAGGTTGTTTTATTTTACGCAGCATTATTTGCGACCGGTGTTCAAAGTATTAATGCAGTAGTTTTTGGTGCAGTTATTGGATTAGTAGCGTTAATAGCTTCATACTACGGCTTAAGTCGTTTAACAAAAATCATACCAATCGGTATGTTCTTTAGAGCTTCAGCAGTATTCTTATTAATTATGTCTGCATACTTCGGTTACGAGGGTGTACACGAATTAGTTGAAGGTCTTGAAGATCTTAAAGTTTTATAAAAATTTAACTTTAAATTTACTTAATCATAGTTAAATAAATTTTAATTATTTTTAAGAATTTTATTTAATAACAAGGAGAAAAAATGAGCACAGAATACAAAAAATCAAATGGAAACGGAAAATGCCCGGTAATGCACGGAGCATTAACTGAAAGTGGAGACACCCCAACAGCTTGGTGGCCGAACAGTTTAAATTTAGATATTTTGCATCAACATGATGTCAAAACAAACCCAATGGATGAAGGTTTTAATTATAAGGAAGAAGTTAAGAAATTAGATTTTAAAGCTTTAGAAAAAGATTTGCACGCTTTAATGACCGATAACCAAGAATGGTGGCCAGCAGATCTTGGTCATTATGGTGGATTAATGATTAGAATGGCATGGCATTCTGCAGGGACTTATAGAATTTCAGATGGAAGAGGAGGAAGCGGCACAGGTAATCATAGATTTGCACCACTTAACTCTTGGCCAGATAATACAAACTTAGATAAAGCAAGAAGATTACTTTGGCCAATTAAAAAGAAATATGGAAATAAGATTAGTTGGGCTGATCTTATGATCTTAGCAGGAAACATAGCTTATGAGTCAATGGGTCTTAAGATGTACGGTTTCAGTTACGGACGTGAAGATATTTGGCATCCAGAAAAAGATATTTACTGGGGTTCAGAAAAAGAATGGTTAGGTGAAGAGAGATATGACAAAGATGGAATTAACAGATCGTCTTTAGAAAACCCACTAGCGGCAGTTCAAATGGGATTAATTTATGTTAATCCGGAAGGAGTAGGTGGAAAGCCGGATCCTTTGAGAACAGCAATGGATGTTAGAGAAACATTTGCAAGAATGGCAATGAACGATGAAGAAACTTGTGCTTTGACTGCTGGCGGACATTCAGTTGGAAGAGCTCATGGTAATGGAGATGCATCAAAATTAGGAGCAGAACCAGAAGCAGCAAGTTTAGATCAGCAAGGTTTAGGTTGGAATAGAGCTGATGGGGGTGGATTAGGTGTTGAACAAGTAACTAGTGGTATCGAAGGCGCTTGGACTACTCATCCTGACAAGTGGGACAATTCATATTTTAAATTACTTCTAGAGTATGAGTGGGAATTAAAGAAGAGCCCCGCAGGTGCAAATCAATGGGAACCTATTGATATTAAAGAAGAAGATAAGCCTGTTGATTTAGCAGACCCATCTAAGAGACATAACCCAATCATGACTGATGCGGATATGGCTATGAAAATGGATCCTGAGTACAGAAAGATCTCAGAAAAATTCTACAAAGATCACAAATACTTCGAAGAAACTTTTGCTAGAGCTTGGTTTAAATTGACTCATAGAGACATGGGAAAAAGAGTAAATTATGTTGGACCAAACGCTCCAAAAGAAGATTTAATTTGGCATGATCCAGTACAACCAGGAAAAACAGATTATGATGTTGAGGCTGCAAAAAAATTAATTAAAGAAAGCGGTTTAACAACAAGTCAGATGGTTACTACTGCGTGGGATAGCGCAAGAACTTACAGAAGAACAGATCTTAGAGGTGGTGCAAACGGCTCAAGAATTCGTTTAGCTCCTCAAAAAGACTGGGAAGGTAATGAACCTGCTAAACTTGCAAAAGTATTACCCGTATTAGAAGGTATTGCTTCAAAAACTGGAGCAAGTGTTGCTGATATCATTGTCCTAGCTGGTAATGTTGGTGTTGAAGAAGCAGCAAAAGAAGCCGGTATAGACATTAAAGTGCCATTTAAAACTGGTAGAGGTGATGCTACAGAAGAGCAAACAGACGAAGATTCTTTTGCGGTATTAGAGCCAATTCATGATGCATTTAGAAACTATGTAAAACAAGATTATGCAGTTTCACCTGAGGAATTAATGTTGGATAGAGCATCGTTAATGGATCTTTCAGCTAAAGAAATGACAGTTCTATTAGGTGGTATGCGAGTTATGGGAACAAATCATGGCGGATCTCAGCATGGAGTGTTTACAGAAAAGGTTGGCGCATTAACAACTGACTTTTTTGTAAATTTAACTGATATGAAATTTAAGTGGATACCAACGGGTAAAAACTCTTATGAGATTGTTGATAGAAAAACAAATGATAAGAAGTTTACTGCAACTAGAGTTGATCTAGTGTTTGGTTCAAACTCAATTTTACGTTCATATGCAGAAGTTTATGCGCAAGACGATAACAAAGAAAAATTTGTTAAAGACTTTGTAAAAGCATGGACGAAAGTTATGAATGCAGATTTACCCTCTGTAAATTAATATTATAAAAATTAAATTTAGCCCCGTGTTTTAGAAAATATGGGGCTATTTTTTTGCTTGAAGATTAGAGGAAATGAATTGCTCATGTTTAGGCATAAATTTGACCCAAGCTTGAGTTAGAGCATTTACAAATTTTTTAATATCTTCTTTGGAATGACTTGGAGTGGGAGTTATTCTAATTCTTTCGGTTCCTTTTGGAACAGTAGGAAAATTGATAGGCTGAACATATACTTGGTGCTCTTCCAATAAATAATCACTAATTTTTCTGCAAAGCTTACTTTCTCCAATAATCACAGGGATGATATGAGAACCTGAATCTAAAAATGGAATTCCTGCTTTTTCAAGTTCAGATTTTACCAACTTAACATTTTCAAAAAATCTTGATCTAATCTCTGGTTGATTTTGTACTGTTTGAACACTTTTCAAAGTACCAGCAGCAACTGCGGGACACATAGATGTAGTAAAAATAAATCCTTTAGAAAAACTTCTGACAAAATCTATAATAGAGTTTGAAGAAGCAATATAACCACCTGCTAAACCAAAAGCTTTAGCTAAAGTGCCGTTTATAATATCAATTTGATCGGCCACACCTTCTTGTTCTGCGAGACCTGCAGCGTTTGGACCATATAAACCAACCGCGTGCACTTCATCCAAATAAATTAAAGCACCATGTTCATGAGCTATTTCAACAATTTCTTTTAATGGAGCAAAGTCTGCTTCCATTGAATAAACCGATTCTAAAACGATCATTTTAGGTCGGTTAAAAGGAATGCCCTTTAAAACAGCTTTTAAGTGTTCCGGATCGTTATGCTTATAAATTACTTTCTCTCTTTTACTTGCTCTAATGCCTTCGATTAACGAAGCATGATTTAATTCATCGCTTAGTACCAAGCAGTTATCAATTGCTGATAATATTGAAGTTAGAGCAGAGTCATTTGCGCTATATCCTGAGTTAAAAGCTAGCGCTCTTTCTTTACCGTGAAGTTTTGCAATTTTTTCCTCTAATTCTACATGAAATCTTGTCGTACCTGAAATATTTCTTGTTCCACCTGAGCCTGCACCAAGTTGATCAACTGCATTTTTCATAGCAGACATTACTTCTGTATTTTGACTCATGCTCAAATAATCATTTGAACACCAGACATCAATCTCTTTAGTTTTGCCGTCTTTGTGATGTAAAGCTTTCGGGTATTGACCAGCTTTTCTCTCAATTTCGTTAAAATATCTGTAATGACCTTCGTTTTTTATATCCTGTAACTTTTGGTCAAATATTGAGTGGTAAGATGATTTCCAATTATGAGACTTATTAACTGACATTTCTGAGAATTTATAATCAATAGAATATTTAAATAAATACCTAAATAGACGCACTTATTATAAATATAAAGAAAGTTATAATCTCCAAATGTCAGAAATATTAACAATTGGTTCACGGGCAAGTTTTTTAGCCAAGATTCAAACGCTAATTGTAATCAAAGAATTAAAAAAGAAATTTAACAAAATTCAAATAAATACAAAATATAGCACGACCAAAGGTGATGAGTCGAAAAGCCAAGAACCATGGAAAAATTTAGGTTATGGCATTTTTACCAATACGTTAACAAGTGATTTAAAAAAAAATAAATTTGATTGCGTTGTCCATTCTTTCAAAGATCTTCCAGTTTTAAAAAAACAAACAAGTTTTTTTACTATCAAAAGAGATGATCCTAGAGATGTTTTGTTGATAAAAAAAAAATCATTAAAAAAAAATAAAATTATTATAGGAACTTCATCTCCAAGACGAAAAGCCTCTGTTAAAGATTTAAAAGATTTAATTAGAAAAAAAAATATTTTAACCAAAAGTATCAGAGGAAATGTAACAACAAGATTAACAAAGGTTGTTAACGGAAAAGACTTTGATGCCATCTTTATGGCAAAAGCGGCTATTGATAGAATATTTAAATATGGAAATTTTGTAGATAAGAAGGAAACAATCAAGTTTAAAAAACTTTTTAATCAGTTCAAGCCTTTTATATTACCGTTATCTATTTTTCCATCTGCAGCCAGTCAGGGAACTATAGCCATTGAATGTTTGAGTAAAAATAAAAAAGTTAAGTCAATTTTAAGAAAAATTAATTGCAAAGAAACCCAGTGTATTTCAAATGAGGAAAGGAGTTTATTAAAAAAATATGGAGGCGGATGCGGACTGGATATTGGAATTACAATTGAAAATATAAAAAATAATTATTTTTTATTTAGCAAAGGTATAGATGCAAAAAATAAAAAACATTTTCACATTAATAAAATTTTAAATTCAAAAACTATAAAAAAAACAAAAGATATTTTTCCAGTCGAAATTAAAAATTATAAAATGTTTCAAAGAAAAGAATTAAAGTTGCCTAAAATGAAAAATAATACTTTAATTTTAACAAGACCGGATTTTTCAATTGATAGCCTTAATAATGCAAATTTTTTTATTACCAGTGGGATCCAAACTTGGAGAAAAATTGCAATAAAAAACAAGATTCCTCAATGTTCATTTGATGGACTTGGAGAAGATTATAGACTTCCAGAGTTATATTATAGGAAATTTAGGAATATAAAAAAAATTACTTATAAAGACAGTTTATCTACTTACAAAACAAAACAGATATATGGCTATGAACTCATTCCTGAAATAAACCCCAAGACCATTGAAAATTTATTTAGTGCTAAAATATTTTATTGGATGAGTTATTCTGCTTTTAAACTTGCAAAAGCAATCAGACCTGAAATTATTAAATTTCACCATTGTAGCGGCCCAGGATCCACTTATGAAAAGTTAAAAAAAGAAATACCTATTAGAAGGATACACTTATTTTTTAATTATAAAGATTTTAAAGAGAGTGTATATCAAGGAAGTTAAAATGTTTTCATATTCACAAAAATTAAAATCAAGTCAGTTAATTCAACCTATATTTATAGAAGAGGGTTTAAAATCACCAAAAATTATTAAAGGATTAGGTCAAAATTATAGCCATACTCTTAAAAGCGCAAAAAAAATGATTGAGTCAGATTTAAAAAGAGGAGTTAAAAATTTTATTTTTTTTATTGTTCCTAAAAAAAAACAATCAAGACCCCAAAACTTTGATTTTCATTATAAGTCTCTATCAAATATTAAAAAAAAATTTGGTAAAAGAATAATAATGATCGTAGATACTTGCTTATGCTCAATAACCACGGATGGTCATTGTGGAATAACACATCACAATAAAATTAATTTAAAAGAAACACACAAATCTCTTGGCCTTGCAGCTTTAACTTTTATTAACGCTGGAGCAGATATTATTGCACCAAGCGACATGATGAAAGGTACTACTAAATATTTAAAGTCTTTGTTTAATAAAAAAAAAATAAACACACCAATCATGAGTTACTCAACTAAATTTTTTAGCAGTTTTTATGGCCCTTTTAGAAATGCCGCAAAATCTTCACCGAAAAAATTTGATCGGTCTTCTTATCAATTGCCAGTTAACGACAGAAAAAAAGCGTTACAAAGCTCAATTACAAATGCAAAGCAAGGTGCATCCTTTTTAATGGTTAAGCCTGGCATTACTTCTATTGATTTAATTAGAGATATTAAAAATAAAACAAAGCTACCAACGGGAGCTTATCAAGTAAGTGGTGAGTATGCATCTTTGCAATATTTATCAAAACATAAATTAGGAGATTTTAAAAAGTTATATAAAGAAAGCTTAACAGCTATTCATAGAGCGGGTGCCAACTTTATTATTACTTACGGAGCAAGAGATATTGCCAAAAATTTATAATCAAAAATTTTACAATGCATTAAACCGTATTGAACAGGATGTTC
>VTPE01000008.1 GCA_008638005.1 Pelagibacteraceae bacterium
AGGAACTATGAGAAAAATTGCTGATAAAGAAGAATATAAAATGCCCGCAACAATTGATGATCCAGCAATCTTAACTGAAATTACAGATTCCCTTAAATCTGCAGGGATTATTTAATAAGTTTAATAATTAAATATACAAAATTACTGATCAACGGAATAAACGTTAACATCATTCCAGCAACACGTAATATTCCTTTTTTTAAAAACATACTAAATGCATGAAAAATTCGACCTAAGATAAATCCCGATCCAATAACAAGAATATATTCACAGTTTTTTGATACATGATCAATTAAAAATAAACTGATCAAAAACATTGGTGTAAATTCTGTAAAATTTCCGTGTGCTCTTACAGCTCTTAATAAAGTTTCATTATCACCCTCACCTACAGCCAGACCAGACTTTCGTCTTGTAAAAGCGGCATTAATAGAAAGGGCTATAAAGATGAATAAAAGAATTGCAGTAACTAAATATAAATAGTTACACATCTATTTTTTCCACTCAGGCTTTTTCTTTTCAAAAAAAGCAGATACTCCAATTTTTTTATTTTCACTATCAAGCAATCTGTAAAACGTTTCTCTTTCATCTGCTAAATCGCTTGTAATCTTATCATCAATTTTAGTTAATCTTTTAATCTCAACTAAACTTGATTTAGGTTTTTCAGATAAATTTTTAAGAAACTTTAAAGACTCGTCTTTAAAAACATTTTTATCAATAACTTTACTCACGAAACCAAGTTCAAAACCTTGCTGAGCTGAAATAATATCTCCGCTCATGCATAGATAATTAGCATGATATTTTCCTACATATTTTTTTAATCTTTGAGTTCCACCAATACCTGGAATAAGACCTAGATTTATTTCGGGTTGTCCAAATTTTGCCTCTGAAGAAGCTACTATTAAATCACAGATTAAAGATAATTCCATTCCACCGCCCAAAGCATAGCCTTCAACCAGTGCAATAATTGGAATTTTTATTTCTTCAATTTTATCAAAATAATTGAACAATCCTTTTGACTGTGCTGATTTACTATCAAGAGCACCTAATTCTTTAATATCAGCGCCTGGGGAGAATAATTTTTCATTACCTTTGATTGCGATACAAGTAATATTGTTATCTGACTCTAGCTCTTTCAAGCCCTCATAAATTTCTTTAGAGGTCTCAATGTCTAGAGAATTTTTTTCTTTTTCTCTAGACAAAGTTAAAAGGCCTAATGATCCATCTTTTTCGATGGCAATATTTTTATATGACACTTGTAAGATATTACTTATGATTTAAGAAATTTCTTTCAACACACATTGCAATCCCCATGCCACCACCAACACAAAGAGTTGCTAAACCTCTTTTTGCTTTTCTTTTTTGCATCTCGTGCAATAAAGTTACAAGAACTCTTGCTCCGGATGCTCCAATTGGATGACCTAAGGCAATTGCGCCACCATTGACGTTAACGCGGTCAGGTGTAAAGCCTAACTCTTTGTTAACTGCAATAGCTTGTGCAGCAAATGCTTCATTTGCTTCTACTAAATCTAATTGATCTTCACCCCAGCCAGCTTTTTCTAATGCTTTCTTTGAAGCTGGAATTGGTCCTGTTCCCATAATCGCAGGATCAACACCACATACTGCCCAAGATACAATCTTAGCAATAGGTTCAATTTCTCTGTTTTTAGCTTCTTCAGCTGTCATTAATAAAACTGCAGCAGCACCATCATTAATTCCAGATGCGTTACCTGCGGTTACAGTTCCATCTTTTTTAAATGCAGGTTTAAGTCCAGCTAATTTCTCTACAGTTACTCCATCTTTTGGATATTCATCTGTATCAAAAGTTATTTCATCTTTTTTAACTTTTACTTTTACTGGAACAATTTCATCTTTAAATTTTTTTGCTTTTATCGCTTCAATTGCTTTTCTTTGAGAAGCTGCAGCAAAAGCATCTTGGTCAGCTTTTGTAATTTGATATTTTTCTGCAACATTTTCTGCAGTTACACCCATATGATAATCATTCATGGCACAACTTAAGCCATCTTTAATCATCGAGTCTTCCATTGTTCCTGGTCCCATTTTAATCCCATTTCTAAGATTAATGATGTGAGGTGTATTGCTCATACTTTCTTGACCACCGCATACAGCAATTTTAGCTTCGCCTAATAGGATTGAATTATAACCATAACCCACTGATGTTAAACCAGAAGCGCAAAGTTGATTTACTGTGCAAGAAATTGTTTCATGTGGAATGCCAGCAGCAATTGCAGCTTGTCTTGCTGGATTTTGTTTAGCACCAGCCTGTAAAACTTGACCCATAAATACAGTGTCAACTTCATTACCTTTAACTTCAGAATGCTCTAAACATTTTTTTATTACTTCCGCTCCTAATTCTGGTGCAGTTTTTGAAGATAAGCTTCCTCCAAATGAACCGATTGCAGTTCTAAAAGCGCTTGTGATTACTATTTCTTTATTTGACATTTTATATTTCTCCTTGATTTAAAAAAATTATTGCATGTACTGTCCACCATTAATATTCATGGTCGCACCTGTTATAAATCCAGCTTCATCACTGCAAAGGTAACTTGCAAGAGCAGCAATTTCTGAAGGTTCAGCTAACCTTCCAACTGGAATTTGACCAACAATACCTTGAAGTATTTTTGGATCTATTTTTTTTACCATATCAGTGCCCACATAACCTGGAGCAATGATATTAACGGTAATGCCTTTGTTTGCATTTTCTTGGGCAATTGCTTTTGTAAAACCAATTAATCCAGCTTTCGCAGCTGAGTAATTTGCTTGTCCAATTTGTCCTTTAACACCATTAATTGAACTTAAGCTCACAATTCTTCCCCACCCATTTTTTCTCATACCTTCAATTACATTTCTCGTAATATTAAAAGCTGAGTTTAAATTTGTATTAATAACGGCATTCCATTCTTCGACTGCCATTTTATGTAAAAATCTGTCTTTTGTGATCCCGGCATTATTGATTACAATATCAATTGTTCTGCCAAAATCTTTTTCTATTTGCTGAATTGCACTTTGACAGCTCTCAAAATACGCAACATCAAATTTATAAACTTTAATTCCTGTTTCTTTTGAAAATTGCTCAGCAGATTCTGGATGACCTATATAAGTTGAGACAACTTCGTGTCCATCGCTCTGAAGTTTTCTTGCTATTGCAGCTCCAATTCCTCGTGTACCACCTGTAACTAATGCTAATTTTTTTGTCATAATAAAACGCGTTATATTCCTTATAAAAAAGTTCTACAAGGCCAAGTTATAACTTGGGGGAGAAACCTAGCCTTGTAAAAAATGTACTAAATTAATTTTTAGTTTCAGCTTTTACTGAAGCTTTAGCTGTTTGCTCAGAAACAACTTTTTTAAGCTCAGTTAAACCATCTAAAAATCTAGTATTTAGAATTTGATATGCTTCGTTAGCAGTTTTTTCATTGATTTTAGATAATTCAGCTACGTTTTTTTGTGCTTCAACGATTGCTTTTTTAACTAATTCAATTGATTTTGCTGCTGATTCTTGAGTATTGCCTTTAGCAACTTCTGCAGTAGCTTCTTTAACACCTGAAATCGCAGCGTTTAAGATTTCTACTTGTTTTCCAGCAAAAGCGTTAACACCTTCAAATACAGCTTTTGACGCACCAGCCATAGCTTCTAAAGTTTTCTTTTGTGCATCAATGTATCCTGCAGAATTAACATCTAAATTTGGAAATTTAGTTGCAGATAATACTTTTTGAAAATCAAACATTTCAAAAGGGTTATTAGTGTTGAACATATTGTTCTCCTTCTTTTTATTGTTATCGTTCATAGTTGATAAGCATATATATTGCACTGCGCAATATATCAATAGTATAAACTATTAATATTTATAAATTATTGAATTTATTGTATTATTTTTATGTGCTACGCAAAATATAATATTGCATAACAAAATAATATGTTGCATTAGCTCAAAATTATAATTTAATAACAAATATAAATTTTAAAGGATAGCGTAAAAATGAAAAAAGATGAAAAAACAATAAATTTTGAAGAAATTAAAACACCAGATTTTAGTCAAATAAATGATATTTTTGAAAACAATTTAAAAATTTATAACAATTTTGTTAAAAACATCTCAACAAACAACACGCCCGCAAATAAAGATACCCAAACAACAAATGGGGCAAAAAATAAAAATGGACAAAACTTTACAGCAACCGATCTTTTAAATTTAATTAATCCGACAACAACAAAAATTACAAACACTCTGTTTGATGTATCAAGCAAAATTACAAACAACCCCAAATTATATTATGAGCATATTGGCAAATGGATACAGCAAATTGCTTCTTTAAATTTTTATTTTATTTCAAGACTATCAAACCAACCTGCTAATCCTATTATCGAACCTAATAAAACTGATAAGAGATTTGCATCTCCAGAATGGTCTGAAAATATATTTTTTGATTTTATAAAACAGTTTTATCTTCTTACTTCAAGAATGATGGACCAGTTAGTTGACTCAATAGAACACATTGATCCAAAACAAAAACAATTAGTAAAATTTTATACTAATCAAATCAATGCAGCTTTCTCACCAACAAATTTTGTAGCCACTAACCCAGAACTAATCAACCAGACCATTCAAGAAGGTGCTCAAAATTTAGTTAGAGGATTTGAAAACTTTAAAAAAGATTACTTAAAGCATCCAAATAAAATGTTTATTTCACAAACTGCTGATGAATTTAAAGTGGGCGAAAATATCGGTAACACAAAAGGCTCCGTTATATTTAAAAATGATGTGTTCGAATTAATACATTACGCACCTGAAACTGATGAGCAATTTGAAAAGCCGATGCTTGTCATTCCTCCTTTTATTAACAAATTCTACATCATGGATTTAAATGAGAAAAAATCTATGATTAAGTATTTAGTAGAAAAAAAACAAAACACTTTCTTAATATCTTGGAAAAATCCGAAATCAGATAGTAAAGATTTTGGTTTCAATGAATATATTAATGACGGCGTACTTAAAGCTCTGGACGTTGTTTGCGATGAAACAGGGTCAGATGGAGCAAACACAGCATCTTATTGCGTTGGTGGAACACTGACAGCAATGGTTTTAGCTCATTTAGCTAACCAAAAAAATATTAAAAATAAAATTTTATCATCTACATTTTTTACGAGTTTGGTTGATTTTGCAGAACCTGGTGATCTTGGAGTATTTATAAGCGAAGAACAAATTTCAATGATTGAAAAACAAATGCAAAACAAAGGTTACTTTGATGGAAAAGATATGGCCGCTTGCTTTAACTTTTTAAGACCTGGTGACCTTTATTGGAATTATGTAATCAACAATTATTTAAAAGGAAACCAGCCAAGTGCTTTTGATATGCTTTATTGGAACAGTGACTCAACTAGAATCCCTGAAGTCCTGCACAGTGATTACTTAAGATCAATGTATCTCAACAATCTTCTTGCAAAAAAAGAATATAAATTTGATGGGCAAATTTTAGATATGTCTAAAATCAAAACCCCCATGTTTCATGTCGCAACCACAGAAGATCATATTGCACCTTGGAAATCAGTATTTATGGGGCTTACGCAATTTAATAGTAACATTGAATTTACCCTTGCAAATTCTGGACATATCGCAGGTATCATTCAAGGCAAAGGCGCGAAGCCAGGAAAGCAATACTACTTTGAAAACAAAAAAATGGAAAAAGACTCCGACAAATGGTTGGAAAACGCCCAAAAGATCGAGGGTTCTTGGTGGCCTAAATGGATGAATTGGTTAAAAGACCATTCTGGTGAGGTTAAAAAAGTCAATGAAATTAATCTAAATAAATTTAAAGAGATATACAAAGCTCCAGGTAAATACGTTTTAGAAAAATAAATGATTGAAATTAAAAAATACTCTAATCGAAGATTATATAATACAGAGACTAGTTCTTACATTACGCAAGAAGATATTGTTTCTTTAATCAAAGAAGGAAGGCAATTTAAAATTAAAGATGTTGAAACTAAAAAAGATATTACTTCAAGCATTTTAACTCAAATTGTCCTTGAAAGAGAAACCACAGGCACAAACCTAATCCCAGAAGAATTTCTTAAACAAATTATTCTGTTTTATGAAAATGATCGTTCATCTGAAATGTTTGGTTTTTTAAATAATGTTATGAATTTTGCTGATGCAAATAAATTTTTCACAAATGGATTTCAAAATATAATGAAGTTTAATCCATTTGATTTTCAGAATTATTTTAATAATAGCGCAACATCTAATGCTCAAACTCAAAATAATGAGCCTTCGGAAAAAGGTGATACAGTAAAAACTGAAGCTAAAAATGAAGAAATCAATAAATTAGCTTCTCAAATAGACGAATTAAAATCTCAAATAAGTAAACTAAATAAAGAAAAAATTAATTAAAAGCATAGGCTTGTCCCTTTGCCTCGTTAACTAATTTCTGATCCCAAACAACTTTATTTCCTTGAACAAAAGTTCCAAACGGTGAAACTTTCAATTCTTTTCCATTAAATGGAGTCCATCCGCAATTGCTGGCAATCCATTCATCTTTAATCGTAAATGATTTATTTAGATTATAAATTGTTAAATCAGCAATATTTCCTTCTTTAATTTCACCTCTATCTTTAATTCCAAAAAGTTTGCATGGATTGACGCAAAGTAGATCGACTAATTTTTTTAAGCTAATTTTATTTTTTAAATAATAGTCAGTCATAATTAGTCCTATGGTTTGCGTTCCAGGCATTCCTGAAGGGCTTTTGGGATAAGGTTGATTTTTTTGTTCTTTAGTATGTGGTGAATGGTCAGATCCAATAATACTAATTATATTTTCATCTATACCTTTCCATATCCCTTCTAAATGTTCCTTGGTTCTAATAGGTGGATTGATTTGTGCAAATGTTCCTATTTGATCATAAATGTCTGGACCATATAATGAAATGTGATTAGGCGTTGTTTCAAAAGTTACATAGTCCGATTGATTGTCTTTTAAATAATTAACTTCATCTTTGGTTGTAATATGAAGAATGTGTATTTTCTTCTTATGCTTATTGGCAAAATCTATAAGCTTTTTGGTTGATGACACTGCACACTCTACGCTTCTCCAAATATAATGTGATTTAACATTACCCTCTTCAATGACATTTTTTCTTGCAAGTAACATATCTTCGTCTTCCGAATGGATTGAAACTATTCTTGGAGAGTTTTTAATAACTTGCTCAATATAAAAACTATCTTTGACCAAAAGATCTCCTGTTGAAGAGCCAACAAACATTTTAACTCCACAGCAACCATCTAACCCTTTTAAAATATCTAAGTTGTCTGAATTCTCATTTGTTGCTCCAAAATAAAAAGCGTAATTACAATGCATTCTATTTTTAGCGCGAGATAATTTGTCATTTAATCGCTCAAGATTATCGACAATCGGATTTGTATTTGGCATTTCAAATACACCTGTCATTCCACCCAAAACAGCCGCCCTACTTCCGCTTTCTAATGTTTCTTTTTTTTCATCTCCAGGTTCTCTGAAATGAACATGGGTGTCTATAAAACCAGGAAAAATTGAAAGACCTGAACAATCTTGGATTTCATCAGCATTATCATCAAGGTTTTTTCCAACCTTTTTAATTTTGTTACCTTCGATTAAAATATCAAGATTTTGGAAATCATCGTTGTAATAGACTTGACCGTTTTTTAATAATAAAGACATAATAAATAAATCTGATGGATAATAACTACACAACTCATCTTAAAAACAAAAGTCTAATTTCTGTCACGGGTGATAATTCAAAGGATTTTTTAAACAATATTATTACTAATGACGTCAATAAATTAGATAAAGATAAATCTATCTATTCTTGTCTTCTCTCTCCGCAAGGAAAAGTGATCAGTCATTTTTTTATTTTTATCTTTGGTCAAGGTTATCAGATTATGATTGATGATTTTTTAAAAGAAGAGCTAATTCAAAAATTAAATTTTTATAAATTAAGATCAAAAATAACAATAGAGTTGAATCAAAAATATAAGATTATTTATTCTAAAAATAAAATTGAAAAATCAGAATATAGTTTTGCAGATCCTAGAAATGAAAACTTTGGACACTATCATATTTTACATTCGCAAGATGATAATTTTTCAACTACTCTAAATCAAACTGAAGAGTATAATAATCTTATTAATACAAATGGTTTGGTTGATAATATTTTTCAAAACGTAAAAGGAAATTATTTTTCTTTAGAATTGAATATGAAGGAATTAAATGCCATTGATTTTTCTAAAGGGTGTTATGTCGGTCAAGAAAATACAGCGCGAATGAATTTAAAAGAAAAAATATCAAAAAGAGTTTTTTTATTAAAATCTGAAGATAATTTAGAAATTGAAGAAGATGTTATTTTTAATAATGAAATTATTGGGAAGGTAATCTCGACAAACCCAAACTTTGCTATGATCAAAATGGCAAAATTTAATGATTTTATTAATCAAAAAATTGAAACAAAAAGCTCAAAAAATATAAATATAATAAAACCTAATTGGATCTAAGTTGGTGCGGTTAGAGAGACTTGAACTCTCACGGGAAAACCCACACGGCCCTCAACCGTGCCTGTCTACCAATTCCAGCATAACCGCTTTTTTTCTTTAGTCACAATATAAAATGTGACATTAATGTTAAATATTTTTATTCAAATAAATACTATGTTTAATTATGTCCAGTGAATTAAAATTTAGTTCAGAAGTTCAAGGTTATACAAATGACCTTTATAAAAAAATTGAAGGTTCAATTCCAAAAATTGAATGGCCGACCATTGCACCCTACATTTACGAGATAAATAAATTAAAAAAAGAAAAAGGAATTACAATCCTTGCACATAATTACCAAGCTCCTGAAATCTTTTATGGTGTAGCTGATATTGTAGGAGATTCTTTGGGTCTGGCAATTGACGGTTCAAAAGTAAAAACAGATACCATTTTAATGTGTGGTGTTCATTTCATGGCTGAGACTGCAAAAATTATGTCTCCTGAGAAAAAAATTCTTTTGCCTGATCTTTCTGCAGGTTGCTCATTAGCAGAATCTATTACAGCTGAAGATGTTAGAAAATTGAAAAAAAAACATCCAGGCGTTCCTGTAGTAACCTATGTAAATACTTCTGCTGATGTAAAAGCAGAAACTGATATTTGTTGCACTTCAGCAAACGCAGTTAAGATAGTCGAGTCTCTTAATGTGGATGAGGTAATATTCCTTCCAGATGAATATTTAGCAAAATATGTTTCAACCAAAACTAAAGTAAAAATTATTTCATGGAAGGGAAAGTGTGAAGTACATGAGCAATTTACAGAAAATGAAATCACAGAATTAAGAGAAAGATATCCGAATTTAAAAGTTGTATCACATCCTGAATGTCCACCAGATGTAATTAAAGCATCTGACTTTACAGGATCAACTGGATCGATGATTGACTATGTTAAAAAAAGCAAAGATAAAGATATTTTTTTAGTTACTGAATGTTCAATGAGTGACAACGTTCAAGTTGAAAATCCGCATATTAACTTTGTCAAACCTTGCAACCTTTGTCCACACATGAAGAAAATTACACTTCAAAAAATTCTAAATTCACTAAAAGAAGAAAAAAATATAATTGAAATTGATAAAGAAATCATTTCAAAAGCTAGAGGCTCTATAGAGAAAATGATTGCCGTTGGCAGGTAATTCTTAGTGAACAATTACAAAAATCAAATCAATAAAATCATTAACTTCGCTTTACAAGAAGATAGAGTAAACGCTGATATTACATCAAGTCTAGCCATTCAAAAAAATCTAAAATCAAAAGTTAAAATTGTACCCAAGGCCGACGGAATTCTATTTGGAATAAACATTGTTAAAATGATTTTAAAAAAAATAGATTCTAAAATTAAAATTAAAATCTTGAAAAAAGATGGTCAAAAAATAAAAAAAAATAAAGCAATTATCGTTTTAGATGGTAATCTTAAATCTATCCTAAAAGCTGAACGAACCGTTTTAAATTTTCTAGGTCACCTCACTGGGATTTCAAGCGAAACTAATCGTTTAGTTCATTTGACAAAAAAATATAAAACTAAAATATGCTGTACCAGAAAAACAATACCAGGATTACGTTATCTACAAAAAGAAGCTGTCAGGTGTGGAGGCGGTAAAAATAATCGCTTTGATTTAGAACAGGAAATTTTTGTTAAAGATAATCATCATGTTAATTCAAAAAATTTTAGAGCTAAAATAACCTCAATAATAAAAATGAATAAAAATAAAAAAGTTACAAATGTTGAAGTTGATAACATTAATCAATTAAAACAAATTATTGATTTAAAAATTAACAGAATATTACTTGATAACTTTTCACCTCAGGCCCTTAAAAAAGCTTTAAAAATTATTCCAAAAAAAATTGAAACTGAAGCATCAGGAAACATAAATTCAAAAAATATTATTGATTATGCAAAAACAGGTGTGAATAGAATATCTATGGGTTATCTAACCCATTCAGTTAAAAATTTTGATTTTTCGTTAGAATTCTAACTAATTTCTTTTAGATAAAATCCTAGCTTGTGCAGCAGATAATCTTGCAATTGGCACTCTATAAGGTGAACATGATACATAATGAAGTCCAGCTTTTTGACAAAACATAATTGAATCTGGATCTCCCCCATGCTCTCCACATATACCCAATTTAATTTTAGGTTTATTTTTCTTAGCTTTCTCAGATGCAAGCTCAACAAGCTGACCAACTCCATCAACATCAATACTTACAAATGGATCAATTTTAAAAATATTGTTTTCCACATAATCATCTAAAAACTTACCCGCATCATCACGGCTGATCCCAAGCGTTGTTTGAGTTAAGTCATTAGTTCCAAAACTAAAAAAATCAGCGTGTTTTGAAATTTCTTTTGCATTCAGCGCAGCTCTTGGAAGCTCAATCATAGTACCAACTAAATAATCAATTTTTTGGTCATATTTTTTTGAGATTTCTTTTGCTTTGTTATCAACTAATTCTCTTAAAATTTGTAACTCTTGGCCTGTTGCTATGAGTGGAATCATAATTTCAGGTAATACTTTTATTTTTTCTTTTTTACTCTCTATGACTGCTTCAAAAATAGCTTCGCATTGCATTTCATAAATTTCAGGATATGAAATAGCTAATCGACAACCCCTGTGACCCAACATGGGATTTTCTTCGTGGAGGTCTGAAATTCTATCTTTAATTTCTTTTTCTGAGATATTTAAAGAATTTGCAACGGATGAAATTTCTTTTTCACTTTTAGGTAAAAATTCATGAAGCGGCGGGTCTAAAAGTCTAATGGTTACTGGAAGACCTTTCATAATATTAAAAATGTCTTTAAAGTCTTTTTTCTGAAACGGTAAAATTTTATTTAAAGCTTCACTTCGGTCTTCTTTGTTCTTGGATAAAATCATTTGACGGACATATAAAATTCTCTCCTCATCAAAGAACATGTGCTCCGTTCTACATAAGCCAATTCCCTCTGCTCCAAATTCTCTTGCAACTTTAGTGTCTAATGGTGTTTCTGCATTAGTTCTAACTTGCATTTTTCTGGTTTTATCTGCCCAAGACATGATGGTTGAAAAATCACCTGATATATCAGGTTTGATTGTTTTGACCTCACCGGACATCACCTCTCCGCTTGAACCATCAATAGTAATGATATCGCCTTCTTTAAATACGCGCTCACCTACCCTGAATTGTTTATTTGCATAATCAATCTGTATATTTCCAGATCCTGAAACGCAGGGTTTGCCCATGCCTCTTGCAACCACTGCAGCATGACTGGTCATACCCCCTCTACAAGTTAAAATTCCTTCAGCGGCATTCATTCCATGAATATCTTCAGGTGAAGTTTCTAATCTTACTAATATTGTTTTTTGATTTTGTGATTTTAATTTTTCAGCATCATCAGCCGTAAAAGTAATTTTCCCACAAGCCGCGCCTGGGGATGCGGGTAAGCCTTTTGCAATAATATCTTTACTCGCTTTAGGATCTAAGGTTGGATGTAATAACGTATCTAAAATTTTAGGATCAATTCTTAAAATAGCTTCATCTTTATCAATCAATTTTTCTTTAACCATATCAACGGCAATTTTAATAGCAGCTTTTGCAGTTCTTTTACCGGATCGAGTTTGGAGCATCCAAAGCTTTTTGTTCTCTACAGTAAACTCAATATCTTGCATATCTTTGTAATGCTTTTCTAATTTTTTATAAATTTTAACAAGCTGGTCATAAACTTTTGGCATCGTCTCTTCCATAGATAGCTCATCTGATTTTGCTTCTAAGCGAGCTTTTTTTGTGATGTTTTGTGGAGTACGAATTCCAGCAACCACATCTTCACCTTGAGCATTAATTAAATATTCACCATAAAAACTTTTTTCACCCGTAGAAGGATTTCTTGTAAAAGCAACTCCCGTTGCACAATCATCTCCCATATTACCAAAAACCATAGACTGAACATTAACAGCAGTCCCCCATTCTTCTGGGATGTTATTTAACCTCCTGTATGTTTTTGCTCTTTGATTTCTCCATGATTGAAAAACAGCACCTACCGCTCCCCATAATTGCTCGTGAACATCTTGAGGAAAATCTTTTTTAATTTCTCTTTTAATAACATCTCTAAAATCCTTAATTAATTTTTTCCAATCCTCGGCATCTAGATCTGTGTCCAGTGTAACCCCTTTAGTAAGTTTATAATTTTCAATTAAGTCTTCAAAATTATGATGATCAACACCGAGTACAACGTTACTATACATTTGAATAAAACGTCGGTAGCTGTCATAAGCAAAAGTATCATTTTTCGTTTTGGACGCTAAACCTAGTACTGTCTCATCATTTAAGCCAAGATTTAAAACTGTATCCATCATGCCAGGCATAGAAACTCTTGCGCCTGATCTCACTGAGACTAATAAAGGATTTTTTTTGTCTCCAAACTTCTTTCCAATTTTTTTTTCAACTTGTTTGATTGCAGCCTTAACCTGTTTATCCAAACCCTTTGGGTTTTTTCTATTTCGTTTATAAAATTCATTACAAGCCTCTGTGCTAATCGTAAACCCTGGAGGAACGGGAAGGCCTATTTTTATCATTTCTGATAGGTTGGCACCTTTTCCACCCAGCAGGTTCTTTAAACCAACTTTATTCTTTTTTGGTGGCTTGCTAAAATTATAAACCCAAGTTGCCATAAATTAAGATCCGTCTAGTTTTGAAAAATCCGTAAATTTTTCAAAGGTTTTACATAACAAGGTTAATAATTCTAGCCTATTTTTCTTTACCTGTTGATTATCATCATTAACTTTTACATTTTCAAAGAAATTGTCCATCATAGGTTTTAGCTCTGATAACAATACGATACTTTTTTCATTGTCCCTTAGTCGACTTGGAGTTGTAAAATAATCTCTTACTTCGTTAAGCTTAATCATGATTTCATCTTCACATGGATGTTGAAATAAAACATTATTAGGATTACCAAAAAGCTCTTCATTAATATCAACGGATTGCTCAAGGATATTTTTTGATCTTTTATAAATTGATATTGCATCACCACCTTCTTGTTTTTTCAAACATTTTGTTAAATCATTTATGTTTTTAAATATCCCATAAAAATCATCAGAACGATTATTGTCTAATACGGAATTTGTAATATCTAGTCTTAAACCTTTATCTTTTAAATTAACTTTAAATCTCTCAATAAAAAATAAAAACAAATCTTCTATAACCTTTTCATTCGTGATTTTATGTTTTTGAGTTAAATATAAATTTTTAGAATTATTTAATATTTCTTTTAAAGATAAGCTTACCTTGTTTTCTGTAATTAACCTTAAGACACCAAGACAAGCTCGTCTTAATGCAAACGGGTCTTTTGAACTGCTAGGCTTTTCATCAATTCCAAAGAAACCAACTAACGTGTCAATTTTATCAGCAATCGCAACGCTTATAGAAATTTTTTCTTTTGGAACTTTTCCACTGGGCCCTAAAGGTAAATAATGATCTTGGATAGCATTTGCTATTTCTTTACTGAACCCTTGTTCAACTGCAAAATATTTTCCAATCACACCTTGAAGCTCAGGATACTCCCCTACCAAATCGGAAACTAAATCTGATTTTGAAATTGAAGCTGCAATTTCTGTATCTTCTTTATTCGCACCAATGGTATCGGCTATCAAAGATGCAAGTTGTCTTGTTCTTTGCGTCTTATCATAAATGGTTCCAAGCTTTTGATAAAATACTATTGAATTAAGTTTAGTGACTTGTTTGACTAAATTTTGTCTTTTATTTTTATCCCAAAAAAACTTGGCGTCAGACAATCTAGCATCAATAACTTTTTCATTACCTTTTGTGATTAAATTTTTTTGATCAAAATTGTTTGCAACAAATAAAAAGTTGTTAGTTAATTTGTTTTCATGTTCTAATTTCATAGGAAAATATCTTTGGTGATTAACCATAGTAAGATTTAATAATTCATCAGGAAGTACTAGGTATTCCTCATTAAATTTTCCTTTTAAAACCACAGGTGTTTCAACTAAATTTGTTACCTCTTCCACTAAAGAGGTATTAAGCTCAGTTGAACATTTGTTTTTTTTTAATATTTTTTCTAACTCGTTTTTAATTTTTATCTCTCGTTTTTCATGGTCTAATTCAATCTTATTTTTTTCTAAAATCTTATTATAATCTTTGAAATTTTTAACTTTTTGCTCTTTATCCTCAAAAGGTCCATTGATGTAAGTCAAATTAGAAGAGGTGAAATGATGATATTTAAAATCTAAAACTTTATTATCCAATAAACACAAAATAGATTTTAACGGTCTTCCCCAAAAACAATCATGATTGGACCATCTCATAGATTTTTTCCAATTTATAGATTGTAAAATGGATGGTAATTTTTGACTTAAAATATCTTTAGTAAACAAACTTTTTGCAGGTAATTTAACAAAATAAAACTCACCTTTATCAGTATCTTTTTTTATTAAATCTTTTTTCTCTGCTGATCTTGATCTTAAGAAACCTTCAAGTGCCTGATCATTGCACCCCACTTTTGGCCCTTTAACTTCTTGAGCTGGAATTTTTTGCTCTAATGCCACTTTATCAACATAAGCAACTAATCGTTTTGGAGTAGAGTAAATATTAAATTGTTTAAATTTAATATTATGATCCGTTAACTCTTTTAAAATTAAATCTTTTAACTGATTTCTGGCGCTAATTTGTAATCCATGAGGTATTTCCTCTGAATACAATTCTAAAAAAAAATCTGACATTATTGTTTTTCAATCCAAAGCTCCCCACAGGCCTTGGTAAGTGTTCTTATTCGATTAATATAATTTGCTCTTTCTGTAACACTGATAACACCCCTTGCATCTAATAAATTAAATAAATGACTAGCTTTTAAACATTGGTCATACGCAGGTAGGCATAATTTTTTTTCTGCTAGGTCTTTGGACTCTTGTTCAGCTTTAGCAAATTGATCAAATAAACTGTTCGTATTTGCGTGTTCAAAATTATATGCAGAAAACTCTTTTTCAGCTTCTAAAAAAACATCACCATATTTTACGCCTTCGTGATTCCAATCAAGGTCGTAAACATTATTTTTATTTTGTATGTACATACAAATTCTCTCTAACCCATAAGTAATTTCTGCAGAAACAGGTTTACATTCAAAGCCTGCCATCTGCTGAAAGTAAGTAAACTGTGTAATTTCCATTCCATCACACCAAACTTCCCAACCAAGTCCTGATGCTCCTAGAGTTGGACTTTCCCAATCATCCTCAACAAATCGAATGTCATGATCTTTGTAAACAATTCCAAGGGCTGTTAAACTTTTCAAATATAATTTTTGAATATCTTCTGGCGAAGGTTTAATGATCACTTGAAATTGGTAATAATGTTGTAGTCGGTTTGGATTTTCACCATACCTTCCATCCGTTGGTCTTCTTGATGGTTGAACATATGCAGCTTTCCAAGGTTTTGGGCCAAGTGACCTTAATGTTGTTGCTGGATGAAAAGTTCCTGCTCCAACTTCGATATCATAGGGTTGTAAAATAACACATCCTTGATCTGACCAGAACTTTTGTAGTTTAAATATAATTTCTTGAAAAGTTAAATAAGGAACTTTTTTTTTAATTTTTGGTTTTTTTGCTTCTTTTTTTACAGCAGCTTTTTTAGTTTTTTTAACCTGCTTTTTAACAACCTTCTTTTTTTTACTCATAGACCAAATTTATTCCACAAAGACCGTGTTTCAATTTCATCCGTAATAGATCCCAAGGGATTAGTAACTTGGCTTGATAATTTTCTTTTTAGCCAGCTTTCAGGTTTATCATATTTTTTAATAACAACTTTTTTTCCAAATTTTTCTTGAATCACATCTTCCATATTTCCAAGTCCATCAACTAAACCTAATTCTTTAGATTGAACTCCAGACCAAAATTCACCACTAAATAAACTGTCATCCTTATCCGTTGGTAATTTTTGTTTTCTACTATTTTTCACTAAACTGATAAATTGATCATGAAGGTCTAACTGAATTTTTTTTAATCTCTCAATATCTTCTGGTTTTTCATCCATAAAAGGATCTAGTGTGCTTTTATTTTTTCCTGCAGTATGTACTCGTCTTTCAATACCAATTTTTTTAATAAGCTCCTTTAATCCAAAAGAAGAATAAATAACTCCAATGGATCCAACAATTGAACTTGGATTTGCATAAACCTCATCGCCAGCACATAAAAGCATATAGCCTCCCGATGCCGCTACATCTTCAGCGAAGGTATATACTTTTACTTTTTTTTCCTCAGCTAATTTTCGAATTAATGAATAAATTAAATGAGA
Organism: Pelagibacteraceae bacterium; assembly: GCA_008638005.1. Taxonomy (GTDB): domain Bacteria; phylum Pseudomonadota; class Alphaproteobacteria; order Pelagibacterales; family Pelagibacteraceae; genus HIMB114. Next base: position 16,849 of record VTPE01000008.1, read on the forward strand.
TTGAACGGGAGAACCTCCTGGAGAATTTATTGAAATTGCAACAGCTGAAAGTTTTTTATGACTAAAAGCTTTTTTAATAATTTGTTCGTGACTACTTAAACTCATTCCTTGCTGAAAACGTCCAACATTTCCAATCACTCCGCTTAACCTGATATGTGCAACTTGTGGTTTTTTTGAAAAAAACATAATGTATTAAAAAATACTTATATTTATTAGTAATTTAAAGAAAAGTTCTTATTATACGTGCGTCATTTCATTGTTAACAAGTAGGCACCAAATACGCTAAAAACACCTATGCTTTTAAACGTCGTTCCTTTCAAGAAGTCTAAAAAAAATCCATTTGAAGAAATTAGAACCACTTTTGAGAATCAACTCAAACAAGTTGATGATCATATTAAACTCAAGCTATCAAGCCATGTGGAATTAGTAGGTGAAATGGCAACTCATTTAATGAAAACCGGAGGCAAAAGATTAAGGCCTTTGCTAACTATCTGTTCATCTGAAATTTTTAACTACCAAGGAAATCGTCATATCAACTTAGCCGCTTGCGTAGAACTAATTCATAATGCAACGCTCCTTCATGATGATGTGATTGATAAAAGTGAATCTCGAAGAGGATTTAAAACAACCAATGCAATCTGGGGAAATAAAAGTTCAATTTTGGCAGGTGATTATTTGTTAAGTCGTTGTTTTGAAATGATGGTTGATGACGGGTCACCTGAAGTTTTAAAAATATTATCTTCCGTATCTTCAGAAATTGCTCAAGGTGAAATTATGCAGCTCCAATTTGAAAAACAAATTGATATGGTTGAGAAAAATTATCTTGATATTATTTCAGCAAAAACAGCCTCATTATTTGGTGCTGCAATGAGAGTGGGCGGGTGTATCAATGAGCGCTCAAAAAAAGAAAAGGAAGCTTTAGAATCTTACGGAAGAAATCTTGGAATTTGTTTTCAAATTTCTGATGACATCTTAGATTATAATTCAAAAGAAGAAGTCTTTGGAAAAAAAATTGGAAATGATTTTATTGAAGGAAAAATAACCCTTCCCATCATTTTATTATTTCAAAAATCATCTCCTGCCGAAAGAGAACAGCTTCAAAAGTTTTATACTCATAATGAAAGATCTGAAAATGAGTTTAAAGAAACATTAAAACTCATTCAAAAATATCAAATCATAGAAGCTTGTAAAAAAAGAGCAGATTACTTTGCTAATGTTGCATCAGACTCTTTATCTATTTTTGAAAAAAACTTTGTTGTTGAAAAGCTTCAAGAACTTACGTTTTATATTGTTAATCGAATTAATTAATTAAATATAATCCAAAATTTAAAACACTCGCAAACAAAACCCATATTAAATACGGAGTCATTAACAGAAAAGCTGTTTTTGATCTTGGGTAATATAAAATCATTAAAATAATAATAGCGACAATTAAAAATAAAATATTCATAAAAGCTGTAAAAATTAAGTGGTAATAAAAAAAGACAAAGCTCCAAGTCAAATTAATCACAAGGTGATAAAAATAAATTCTTAATATTTTTTTTGAAAAAATATTATCTGTCTCTTTTGTTTTTTCATAAACGATCCATATCGCAACACTCATAAAAATATAAAGGACGGTCCAAACAGGTCCAAAGATCCAATTCGGTGGGGAAAAAGAAAGTTTATTAAGTGAGCTATACCAAGGATCGATATTTAACCTAGTAATCCAACCTGCAATAGCTGAAGAAGAAAAAGTGATGAGTAAAATAAGAAATAAACTTTTATATTTTTTTAACATTAAAAGTTAAAATGTCTTGCATAATAAAATGCTAAAATCCCTAAGATCTTTCCGTAATAAGTTAGATTGACAAAAACTCTGAAAATAAATTTATGATCATCTTTAATTTTTAGATAATCACAAATGACATTTCCTGGATTATATAATACTTCAAGTTTCACTAAGCCGCTTCTTCTTCGCGGTAACTATCTACTGAAGGACACGAACAAATCAAGTTTCTATCGCCATGAACGTTGTCTACTCTTGCCACAGGTGCCCAAAATTTGTTTGTTTTTAAATAAGCAAGAGGAAATGCCGCTTGCTCTCTTGTATAGTTATGCGTCCAAGAATCTGAGGATAGCTCTAAATTGGTATGAGGTGCATTTTTTAAAGGGTTATCTTCTTTATCAAAAACACCATTTTGAACCATTTTAACTTCTTTTCGAATACTAATAAATGCATCACAGAACTTATCAAGCTCAGCTAAATTTTCACTCTCGGTAGGCTCAATCATCAACGTTCCTGCAACTGGCCAAGACATGGTCGGTGCATGAAAACCATAATCAATTAATCGTTTTGCAATATCTTCTTCAGATACACCCGACTCTGCTTTAATCGGTCTAAAATCAATAATACACTCATGTGCAACTAAATCATTCTTACCTTTGTAAAGTGTTTTGTAGGAACCTTCTAATTTTTTAGAAACATAATTTGCATTTAAAATAGCAACTTCAGTAGCTAACCTTAAACCTTCAGCACCCATCATTTTAATGTACATCCAAGAGATCGGTAAAATACTTGCGCTTCCCCAAGGGGCTGCTGAGACTGAACCCATTCCAGTTTTAGGACCCGATTCAATTAAAACATGGTTGGGTAAAAAGGGTTCCAAATGTTTTCCAACACCAATAGGACCCATGCCAGGTCCACCGCCACCATGTGGAATACAGAATGTTTTGTGTAAATTCATATGACAAACATCAGGTCCAAACTTTCCAGGCTTTGCAAGACCTACAAGTGCATTTAAATTTGCACCATCCATATAAACTTGTCCACCATGTTGGTGAATCACTTCACATATATCTTTAATATGTTCTTCAAATACACCGTGTGTTGATGGATAAGTGACCATTAAAGCTGCAAGTGATTTAGAATGTAATTCTGCTTTTTTGGTTAAATCTTCTAAATCAACGTTTCCGTCTTTATCACAATCAACCACAACTACTTTCATTCCAGCCATCTGAGCGCTTGCTGGATTAGTTCCGTGCGCAGAACTTGGAATTAAACAAATATTTCTGTTGTGGTCTCCATTTTCAATATGAAATTTTCTAATCACCATCAAACCTGCATACTCGCCTTGTGCTCCAGCGTTAGGTTGAAGAGAGATTCCTGTAAAACCTGTAATTTCAGATAACATCTTCTCAAGATCTGAAAACATTTTTAAATAACCTTTGGCTTGATCAAGTGGTGCAAAAGGATGAATGTTTCCAAACTCTGGCCATGTCACAGGGATCATTTCAGCCACCGCATTAAGCTTCATTGTACAAGATCCAAGTGCAATCATTGATCTATTCAGTGCAATATCTTTATCTTCCAAAGATTTTAAGTAACGAAGCATTTCGGTTTCGGAATGATAAGAATTAAACACTTGATGCGTTAGATATTTTGATGTTCTTTTTAAAGTATCATCAATAGATGAAATGGTGACATCATCTAAATTTTTAATTTGATCTTGTAATCCAAAAATTTGAAACAGATTGTTTAAATCTTCAATTCTAGTGGTTTCATCAAATGAAACCGACAATCCGTGGTTTTCAATTAACCTTAAATTAACTTTAAACTCTAAAGCTTTTGCATAAATTTCCTTCGTTTTATCTTTAGTGTTAATGGTAACAGTGTCAAAAAACTGATCAGATAAAATTTCATATTTTGTTTTAATCTTCGAAGCAAAAGCATTAGCAAACTTTAAGGTTCGCTCTCCAATATGTTTAATGCCATCAGGTCCGTGATAAATTCCGTAAGCTGCAGCCATAATGGATAATAAGGCTTGAGCTGTACAAATATTACTTGTCGCTTTTTCACGTCTGATATGTTGCTCTCTCGTTTGAAGCGCCATTCTCAAAGCTTGGTCATCATTTCTGTCTTTTGAAACACCAATTAACCTGCCAGGCATGGCACGTTTAAATTCATCTTTAGTTGCAAAAAAAGCAGCATGCGGTCCACCATATCCCATTGGAATTCCAAATCGTTGTGAGTTTCCAACTACAATATCAGCACCCATCTCACCTGGTGGTTTTAAAACGGTTAAGGCTAATAAATCTGAAATTAAAATCGCTTTACCGTTTTTGCTTTGAGTATTTTTAATAAAATTTTCAACTCCGCTGATCTCACCATAGGTATTTGGATATTGATAAAGCGCACATAATATATCTCCTTCAACAGATACAATATCTTCATCATTTCCAATAATGACCTCTAAATTAAAAGGCTCTGCTCTTGTTTTAACCACATCAATAGTTTGAGGATTACAGTTTTTAGAAATAAAAATTTTGTTTAATTTATTTTTATCCACTCTTTGACAAAGTGCGACAGCCTCAGCTGCTGCGGTTGCTTCATCTAATAAAGAGGCATTCGCAATATCCATACCTGTTAAATCCATGACCATTTGTTGGAAATTTAACAGCATCTCTAATCGCCCTTGAGCCACCTCTGGTTGATAAGGCGTGTAAGCGGTATACCAGCCTGGGTTTTCTAAAACGTTTCTTAAGATGACATTTGGCGTATAGGTTCCGTAATAACCCATTCCAATAAAGCTTTTAAAAATTTTATTTTGACCAGCAATTTGTTTGAGTTGATTAAGCGCTTCATGTTCTGAAACAGGCTCATCAATATCAAGAGGTTTGTTTTCAATGATTTTTTCAGGAACAATTTTTTTTATAAATTCATCAAGCGAATTAAAACCAAGGTATGAAAGCATTTGTTTCTGTTCTTCAACAGATGGTCCAATATGCCTTCTTATAAATTCTCTGTTCCTGTTATCTGTCATTAAGCACTCTCCGTTAAAAATTTGTCGTATTCATCTTTAGTCATCAGTTCATTGATCTGATCTGCATTGGTCACTTTAACTTTAAAAAACCAGCCGTTTCCTTCAGGATCTTGGTTGACTAAAGAAGGATCACTTACAATGGCTTGATTGTTTTCAGTCACCTCCCCTGAGATAGGTGAATAAACATCACTTGCAGCTTTTACAGATTCAACAACTGCCGCTTCTCCTCCTGCTTCAAATGCTTTTCCAGCATCTGGAACTTCGGTAAAGACAATGTCTCCTAATTGTTCAGTCGCATGCTTGGTAATTCCAATAGTTGCAATATCTCCATCAAGCTCGACCCACTCATGTTTTTTTGAATATTTTTTATCTGCCATATTTTCCTTTCCTATTTTACGTAACTTTTTTTATAAAAAGGCATCTTGTAAACGACCGCTCCATGCCTTTTGCCCCTTACTTCTAACTCTAAACTTTCTCCTTCATTAGAAAATTCTTTTAATACATAACCCATGGCCACTGGACCCCCAACGCTTGGTCCAAAACCACCACTAGTCACAACACCAATTTCTTTATTATCTTTGAAAATTTTAGATCCTTCCCTTGCAATAATCTTCTCAGGTTTAATCCCTACTCTTTTTTTTGAAACACCGTTTTTAATCTGTTCGCCAACAACCTCTGACCCTAAAAAATTTCCTTCTTCCTTATTTTTTTTTGATAAAGCCCAACTTAAACTTGCTTCAATAGGTGAGGTTTTGTTATCAAGATCATGACCATATAAACAAAGACCCGCTTCCAATCTTAAAGAGTCTCTAGCGCCAAGCCCAATCATCTTAACATTATTATTATTTAATAACGTTTTACAAAACTCTTCAGCTAATGAATTATGAATCGATACTTCAAATCCATCTTCTCCTGTATAACCTGATCTTGTGACATAAATATCAGTGCCTTTAAATTTAAAACTAGCTCCATTCATAAACACTAGATCTTGAACACCTGGTATTAAACCATTTAAAATCTCTACTGCCTTTGGTCCTTGTAGTGCTATTAAAGACAGATCATCATGTAATTTTGTTTTACCAGCATCTATCACTTCATGAATTCTTGAAACATCATGATGTTTACAAGCTGCATTTAAAACAATGTTTAATCCACCTTCAACTTTAGTAACAATCAAATCATCATCAATGCCACCTTCTTTATTCATAAGAACTGAATATTTTGATTGATTAAGTTTTAATGATTTTAAATCGATTGGAACAATTTTCTCTAACGGTAAATAATCTAACTCTGTTCCATAAATTGAGAACTGACCCATGTGAGAAACATCAAAAATTCCAGCTGCATTTCTTACATGCTGATGTTCTTTAACAATACCCTCTGGATATTGAACCGGCATTTGATAACCCGCAAAAGGAACCATCTTGCCGCCATGCTCTACGTGAAAACTGTAAAGGGCAGTTTTTAATTCTGTAATTTTTGTTGCAGCTTCATTCATATAAACTCTGTTTTTTTGCCCGTCTGTCGATTGTACCTGAGAGATTTTAGCTCCTTCGGTGGGACACCTGTCCGCTTTCCAGAGTTTATTTTACATACGGTCCTTTTACCTGAGAGTTTCCTGGGCGTTGCTCCTTCGGTGCTGATTAAACAGACTCTCCCGTATGAAATTACCCTATCTTTTACCTATGGGATTACAATAACGCAATAGTTGTGCGGTTAATTTGGGTTCGTTTTGTCAAATGGGTTCGTTTCCCATTTTTAATGACTTAGCTTTTCAGCTAATAATTTTGCATTTTTCCATGAGTTTTCAGCCCGTCCTCCTGTAAACCAGTCACCCGTAATGCCTATCCCCTTTTCTTTATTTACGAATACTTCAGAATTTACCGGATCTGAATAGGCATAAAGCCATCCATGAACTTGTTTATGAACAACTTCAGAATCATCAATTTTAAAAATATCTAAAAATTCACTTACGATTTCATTTAATATTTGATCTTTGTTTTCTTTATATTTTTCAAAGTTAGCAAATCCATATTCTTCCGTTGTCTGTAAGGTTAATAAAGTTAGATCTTTATTATTAAGAACTCTTTGTTTTGAGGTCTCATTTGCACACCATGAAACAATAGAATTATGCAAGACATAACCCGAATGTCTAAAGATGGGAGATTCTTTTAATCCGAGCATCACAGTAAAACAGGGTTTCATTTTATTTTCTGTGACCTTAAAACCAATATCTAAATCTTTAACCAATTCATTCGTTTGTTCTTGAGGTAAC
>VTPE01000045.1 GCA_008638005.1 Pelagibacteraceae bacterium
CCCTTCTCGGCTTTGTATTAAATCTACTAAAGTTGGCTCAATTCTCTTTCCGCCATTTACAAAAGTTCCATAAGCTGAAGTCATTTTTAACAGTGTTGTCTCTCCAGAGCCAAGTGAAGATGATAAGATGTTTGCTGTATCTTTATAAATATTTAATAATTTTGCTTTTTTATTAATTTTATCAAGACCAACATCATTTGCGATCCTAACGGTCATCAGGTTATTTGATTTTTCAATACCATATCTAAAAAGTTGATCTCCGTAAAAATTACCTGAGTAATTTTTAGGCTTCCATTTAAACTCATCACGGTTTTGATAAATAACAAATGGCGCGTCTAAAATAATTGAATTGGGTTTATAATTATTTTCTAATGCGGTTGCATAAACAAAAGGTTTAAACGCTGAGCCTGGCTGCCTATCTGCTTGAGTTGCCCTGTTAAATTGATTGATACTAAAATCAAAACCTCCTGATAAAGCAAGGACTCTTCCGCTCCAAGGGTCCATGACCACAACTGCACCGTTTGCTTTTGGAACTTGTTCAAGTGACCATAAATTAGATTTATTAATTTTTTTTACATGAATAACATCACCCGTTTTTAAAACATCTTCTACTTTTTTTGGGAAACCTTCGTGAAGATCTTGGGTGATCCTTCTTTTTGCCCATTTTAAATGATCAAATAATATTAAACCTTCTTTATTACCCTCAACTATAATTTTAGCTCTATTGTTTTCTACATCAGTTACTAAAGCTAACTTAAATTCTTTTGAATTTGCTTTTTTACTCTCAACGAGCTGATTAAATTTATCTAAATTATAGTTTTCATATAAAGGGCCAATCCAACCGTGTCTCTTCGAATAAGTAATTAAATTTTTATTTAATGCAGTACTTGCAACTTCTTGGATTTTTTTATTCAAAGAAGTCTTTACATACAGACCTTGTCTGTAAAGTTTCTTTTCACCATATTGTTCAATTAAGTTTTTTCTTACTTCTTCTATAAAGTAAGCGGGTGAGCTGTCTATTTCTAAATTTCTTTTTTTTAAGTTAATTTTATATTTTAAAGATTTGTCTAATTCCTGCTTGTTAATAAAATTGTTTTCATACATTCGCTCTAAGACCCAGTTTTTTCTTGCATTCACTGTCTCGAAATTACGATATGGATTGTATTTACTAGGAGCCTTTGGAAGAGCCGCTAATAATGCTGCTTCAGCATTATTGATATCTTTGATGGATTTATCAAAATAAGTCATGCTAGCCGAGGCTATTCCATATGACCTTTCTCCCAGATAAATTTCATTTAAATAAAGTTCTAAAATTCTTTTTTTTGACAAGGTCTTCTCAATTCTAAAAGCCAAAATTGCTTCTTTTACTTTTCTTGCAAGCGATACATCAGAACTTAGTAGAAAGTTTTTTGCAACTTGCTGGGTAATAGTTGATGCCCCTTCTAGTCTTGAACCCGTCATCACATTTTCAATATTTTTAAAAACAGCTCTAGTTATACCAATGGCATCAATTCCTGGGTGCTCATAAAAATTTTTATCTTCCGCGGATAAGAAGGCGTGAATAATGTTTTCAGGAACTTGCTCAATATCTACAAACGATCTTCGTTCTCTTGAAAAGTCAGCAATAACATCACCTTTAATATCATAAACTTTGGTTGATACTGGCGGTTTATAGGTTTTTAAAAAACCAAAGTCCGGAAGGTCATTTGAAAAATACCAAAAGAGTGAAAAAATGAGGAATAGGCCTAAAAAACTAAAAATTAATATAAAAGCGATAAATCTATTTATAAAATTACTCATTTATTAACTTTAATTATACATTAAAAAATATTACTATCATTATTATTACAATGAACAAAAAATTCTTCAAAAATACAATTCTAACAAAAATTAATTTCAAGAAAGATTTATTATGGACAAAAAAATTCTTATTGACGCCTCACAATCAAAACAAACTCGAGTTGCCATCACTAACAATGGAAACGTTGATGGCTATGAATTTGAAAACGTTGATAAAAAGCAATTAAAAGGCAATATATATTTAGGTAAAGTAAGTCGAATCGAGCCTTCACTCCAGGCTGCTTTTGTTGATTTTGGTAATGAAAGACATGGCTTCTTAGCCTTTAATGATATTCAATCTGAATACTATCAATTACCTCAAGCCGATATTGATGCTCTTCGTCAAGAAGAGGAAGAAATAAGAGAAGAATTAAATAAAGTAACAGAAAATTTAGATGAAAATAATACTGAAAATTTAGAAAACGATGATCAAAACGAAAATGGTGAATTAAATCAAAACGATGGAATACCTTCAGAGGAAAGTGACAATCTAGAAAAAAATGAGAATACTTTAGAAACTGAAAATGAGAATAAACAAGACAATGAACATGTATTGGAAAGAAAAATTGAAAAGATTAGAAATAAAAGAAAAAAAAGATACAGAATACAAGAAGTTATAAAGCCTGGTCAGGTAATATTAATCCAAATCGTTAAAGAGGAGAGAGGAAAAAAAGGAGCTGCACTTACTACTTATATTTCACTGGCAGGAAAATATATCGTTTTGATGCCTAACACTGCAAAAGGTGGTGGTATATCTCGAAAAATTTTTAACTCTCAAGACAGAAGACATATTAGAGAAATTATCAATACACTTGAGATACCAAAGACCATGGGTTTAATTGTTAGAACCGCTGGAGCAAAAAAAACTCAGAATGATATTAAAAATGATCTAGAAGTTTTAATTGGTATTTGGGATAAGATTAAACATAAAACATTAAATTCTAATGCTCCAAGCTTAATACATGAAGAAGGAGATTTAATTTATAGATCAATAAGAGATTTTTTAACTCATGATACTGAAGAGATTGTTATAGATGGCAATGAAGCCTATGAAAAGGCTATTGGTTATGCAGATATTATCGCAAAAGACTCGGTAAAAAAAATAAAAAAATATAAAAACAAAGTTCCTTTGTTTCACTCAACGGGAATAGAAAAATATTTGAATAAAATTTATGATGCCAGAGTTACCCTAAAATCAGGTGGCTATCTTATTATCAACCCTACTGAAGCTTTAGTTGCAATAGATATTAACTCGGGAAAGGCTACTAAAGAGAGAAATATTGAAAAAACTGCATTAGCAACAAACTTAGAAGCGGCAGAAGAAATTGCAAGACAGGCAAAGTTAAGAGATTTAGCTGGTTTAATTGTAATTGATTTTATTGATATGGAGAATTTTTCTAATAGGCGTCTAGTTGAAAGAAAAATGAAAGAGTCTTTAAGATCTGACAAAGCAAGAACTCAAGTAGGTAGAATTAGTAATTTTGGACTTCTTGAAATGACGAGGCAAAGGTTAAGAGAAAGTTATATTAAATGGGAGACGGTTTTATCTAAAGAATCTTTTTGTGAAAAAGTTTTAAGAAAAGTAGAAGAAAAAATATTTGATATTTCTAAAGTAAAAAAAGTTGAGATTGAATTGTCACCTAAAACTATACTTTTTATGAATGAAAACATGAGTGAAGATATTAACTATTTTGAAAAAAAATTTAAATTTAAATCAACTTTTGTAAAAAATGAAAGCCTACTTTCTAATGAGTTTCAAATCAACTTCTTAGATAATAAAAACAAAATTTTAGATAAGTATGCTGAAATTTCTATAGAGCTTAAAGATAAAGAAGATAGTAACGATAAGAAGAAAAATAAAAAAAACAAAGTTAGAAAAAAATTTAAGAAAAAAAAAGAAAATAAAAAAAGTTAATTATTTTATTTTTCTCTTATGTGTCGTTGAGTTTGAGGCTACTTCAGACCTAGTCATAATACCTGAAAGATAAGACATTCGACCAGCATTCACAGCTAATTTCATGGCTTCAGCCATTAATATAGGTTTTTTAGCTTTAGCAATCGCTGTATTTACTAAGACGCCATCACATCCTAATTCCATCGCAACACTTGCATCAGATGCACACCCAATCCCAGCATCAACAATCACAGGTATTTTTGATCTTTGTTTGATAATCTTAATATTATTTTTATTAGGTATGCCATTTCCCGACCCTATAAAAGAACCAAGGGGCATTACAGCCACAGCGCCCAAATCTTCTAACTGTTTGCAAGCAATAGGATCATCAGAGCAATAAACCATTACATCAAATTTTTCTTTAACCAATATTTTTGTACACTTTAAAGTTTCAGCCATGTTTGGATATAAAGTTTCTTTGTCACCCAAAACTTCTAATTTGACTAAATTCCATCCACCACTTTCTCTTGCCAATCTTAAGACCCTTAAAGCATCCTCTGAATTAAAGCAGCCTGCGGTATTCGGTAAATATCTAATTTTTTTTGGATTAATATAATCCATAAGTAAAGGTTCATTTTTATCTAAAACATTTACTCTTCTAACTGCAACTGTGACCATATCAGCTCCCGATGCTTTTACAGCTTTTGCAGTTTCAGAAAAATTTTTATATTTTCCCGTTCCCACAATTAATCTTGATTTAAAACTATAACGACCTACTTTAAAATGATCCTTCATTATCCCCCACCTATAAAAGTTACGACTTCAACTTTATCATTATTTTTAAACTTAAATGATTTATATTTTTCTTTAGGAACAACAGCTTTATTTACCTCAATTGCAACTTTTGATGATTTAATGTTAATTTTTTTCAACAAATTAACGATAGAGTCTTTTGAATTAATTTTAAATTTTTTGCCATTTAACTGAATTTGCATTATGAGTATTTATTATTTTCAATTTAACAAATGTCAAAAAAAATAGAAATTATTAACGGACCAAACTTAAATTTACTTGGTAAAAGAGAGCCAGATATTTATGGGAAGTCTACATTGGAAGATATTAATAAAGATTTATCTAGTTATGCAAAAAAAATTGGGCTGGATGTCTCGTTTTTTCAATCTAATATTGAAGGTGAGATTGTTAATCAAATACAACAAAGTGAAAAAAGTGACGGAATTATAATTAATGCAGCTGCTTTCACTCATACGTCAGTTGCAATTTTGGATGCTCTGAAAAGTTTAAGTATTCCTAAAATAGAAGTTCATATTTCGAATATTTACAAAAGAGAAGAGTTCAGGCATAAATCGTTAATAAGCCAAACGGTCAATGGTGTCATTTGTGGCTTTGGAATTAACAGTTACAAATTGGCATTGGAAGGGATTAAAAATATTTTAGATGGAAATTGATAAAAATAAAATTAAAGAATTAGTTAAAATTTTAGATGAATTAAAACTCACCGAGCTTAGTTATTCGGATGGAAAAAATTCAATTAAAGTTGGAAAAGGAGCTTCAGTTATTACTGGATCTCAAACTCAGGTTTCAAACTCAGCTTCGCAAAATAAAACTAATCAGAAATTTAATGGAGTTAAAAGTCCAATGGTTGGTACGGCCTACTTAGCACCTGAGCCTGGGGCTAAACCCTTTGTTACAGTTGGGTCAAAAGTAAAAAAAGGCGATACCGTTTTAATTATTGAAGCCATGAAAACAATGAATCATATACCTGCCACTCAAGACGGAGTAGTTGAAGAAGTTTGTGTTAACGATGGTGAGTCTGTAGAATTTGATCAAGAATTAATCAAAATTAAATGATTAAAAAAGTTCTCATCGCAAATCGCGGTGAAATCGCTGTAAGAATAATAAGGGCCTGCAAAGAATTGGGTATCAAAAGTGTGGCCGTACACTCTTCTGTTGATAAAGATGCAATGCATGTCCAATTAGCTAATGAAAGTGTTTGTATTGGACCAGCTAAAGCTAGTGATAGCTATTTAAGCATTCCTAATTTGTTATCTGCCTATGAAATTACAGGAGCTGATGCAATTCACCCTGGTTACGGTTTTCTTTCTGAAAATTATGAATTTTCAAAAATTTTAGAAGATCACAAAATTAATTTTATTGGTCCCTCTTCAAACTTAATAAAAAAAATGGGAGATAAAATTGAGGCTAAAAAGATAGCTAAAGAATTAGGTCTACCTACTATTAAAGGATCTGATAAAGGCATAACTGACCTAAACGAAGCAAAAAAAATTGCCAGTGAAATTGGTTACCCAGTACTTATCAAAGCTGCGGGTGGAGGTGGTGGCAAGGGAATGAAAATTGTCTATGAAAGTAAAGATTTAGAGAAAAACGTTATAGACGCAAAAAGTGAAGCTAAAAAATTTTTTAATAATGATGAAGTTTTTATAGAAAAGTTTTTTGAAAATCCACGGCATATTGAAGTTCAAATATTATCTGATGAAAAAAAAGTTGTTCACCTAGGTGAAAGAGATTGTACAGTACAAAGACGTTATCAAAAATTAGTCGAAGAGAGCCCAAGCCCTGTTTTGACAGAAAAAGAAAGGCAAACTTTGCTTTCAACGTGTACTGAAAGTATGGCTAAACTTGGCTATAAAGGCGCAGGAACACTAGAGTTTATTTATGAAAAAGGTGAATTTTATTTTCTTGAAATGAATACAAGGCTTCAAGTTGAACACCCCGTGTCAGAAGCGGTTACT
>VTPE01000046.1 GCA_008638005.1 Pelagibacteraceae bacterium
TGAACAACTCTTTTTTTATATTTTGAAGACCTTAAATCCTTAGCGATAGGATTTTTATTTTTCATAACGTATTAGATTTTATAAAAGAGTTTGCAGCATTAAAAATATCTTTTTTTCTTTCTGGTTTCATTTTTTCTAATATTCTTACCATCATTGATAAGCGCGGATTTTTATTAAAAAATACTTTATTTTTATCTATAAATCGCCAATACAACCCGTCCATAATAATGCACCAAGGCCCTTTTTTAAAATCCATCATCTTTAAAAAATATGCAGATCCACAAATATAAGGTTTAGTGGCAAAAGTACCTCCATCACTAAACAATCCCATTCCATAAACATTTGGAGACATGACCCAATCTGATGAGTCCATAAACATTTCCATAAACCATTTATAAACCTGCTTCGGTTCTATTTCACAGAGATTCATAATATTTGATAAAATCATTAATCTTTCAATGTGATGAGACCAAGCATAATTTTTTGCATTTCTAATTGCATGATCTAAAGGATCTAAACCGGTAGTACCTTCGTACCAAGTGTTTTTCATTTTATTGCGATGATTAAAAAAATTTGATTTTTGCATTTTGTCATCAAAATTTTGATAAATTCCTCTCATAAATTCTCTCCAACCAATCACTTGTCTTAAATAACCTTCGAAAGAATTAATGCTTACTTTTTTCTCATATTTCATCAGTTCAACTAAAATCTCCTCCGGTGTAATCAAACCATTGTTAATTAAAGGACTAAGTGCGCTATGAAATAAAATGCGATCTCTTTGATCCACGGCATCTTCATAATCCCCAAATAAACCCAGTTTATTTTTTAAAAAATTATCTAGAACTATCTTTGCGTCTTTTCGCGTTGTCCCAATCCAGAACTGCTTAATATCTCCAGGGTGTTTAGAAAATTTTTCATCAACTATTTGCTTAAGTTTTTTTGTGTGCTCCGTTTCTTTAAAAACTGGCTGTTTGGGTAATTTAATATCTTTTGGAAGTTTCTTTCTGTTATCGCTGTCAAAACTCCACTTTCCACCTTTGGGTGTTTTATCTTTATTAATTAAAATATTAAATTTTGTTCTCTGCGCTTTATAAAAATTAGCCATAAAAGGCTTCTTGGATGTTTTAAGATAATTTTTAAAATCCTCGCGACTACTTAAAAACATTGGTGTTTTTAAGACTTTGTAATTAATTTTTTCTTTTTTTAAAAAAGAGGTAATTATTTTTTCAAACGGTTTATCTTCAATTTCAAAAAATCTAACACAATCTATTTTATTTTTTTTTAAAACGTGATCTAATTTTTTTATATAACTTTCTTTAAAATCTTTTTCTTCGATTTTTTTATAAATTACTTGATGACCATTTTTTTCCAATTCATCTCTAAATGATCGCATTGAAGAAAGGAAAAAAACAATCTTTTGCTTATGATGTTTTTCAAATGTACAAAGGCCAAAATCCTCGGATAGATATATTAGAGAAGACTTATAATCTTTAAAATATTTTGGATGAAAGAGCTGATTTCCTAAAACAATAAATAATTCTTTCATTAAGTAATGGAATATTTTCCATCTTCTACAGAGATAAATGTTTTATCTTTAAGTTTACTTTGAATTTTCTGTCTTAAACGATAGAGATGAGTTTCATATGTATGAGAATCTATTTCTTCTCCATGAGCCCAAATATCTTTCATAATTTCTTGCTTTGAGGCTCCTTCTTTTTTTCCTGATAAATATAAAATAATATCCAATTCTCTCTCGGTTAATTTCACTGATTTTTTTCCGAAAGAAATAGTTCTTTCATTTTTATCTATTTGATATTTTCCAATTTCTAATTTGGATTGGAATAAAAATTTGAATTTTAAAATTACAAGTTTAATAATTTTTTCTAAATCTTGATAATTGATAGGCAATACTAAAAAACTGCTTAAAACATTGTCTTTTTTAATTGTTTTAAAATTATCACTTTTTTTAGAAAAAAAAATTTTTGGATATTTAATTTTTTTTAATTCTTTCAAATCTAGTTTTTCTAAGTCGTCAATAAAGAATAGGAATACGTAGATATCTATAAGAGGCGTTTTGAGGATCTCTTTTACCTCTTTAAAATTTTTCAAATTTTGTAAATTATACTCACTTTTTTGCTCTTTCATACATTCAAAAAAAACAGATGACCCCACAGTAATGATTGAGTAGTTTTGCATAGAATTAAAATATAAATTTATATGATCATAGTAAATAAAAACGGTACGCTTATACACAAAAAAAAGCTTTATAAGTGTGCTTTAGGGAAAAAGGGTATTACAAAAAACAAAAGGGAGGGTGATCAAAAAACCCCTTCAGGTACATTTTCTCTTGGAAAAGTCTTTTATCGAAAAGACAGAACAAAAAACATCAAAACAAAACTCAAAAAATATATTATTAAAAAACACATGTGTTGGTGTGATGATCCCAATAGCAAATTCTATAATAAATTAATTTTTACAAAGGATAAAAATAAGGAAAAACTTTTTAGAAAAGATAATCTTTACGATATTATTATAGTGATTAATTATAATACGAGACCAATTGTAAAAAATAAAGGTAGCGCAATTTTTATCCATTTGGCAAAAAAAAACTATTCGGGAACGATGGGTTGTATAGGATTAAAAAAAAATGATTTGTTAGAAGTGCTAAAAACAATATCGAAAAAAACTAAAATTAAAATTGTAGCCTAACCTCTTTCTCCAAAAATTTTACTACCTACCCGAATATAAGTTGCCCCACAAAGCCCAGCTTCGATATAATCATGACTCATGCCCATACTTAATTCACTTAAATTTAATTTTTTAGATAACTCACATAAAATTTCAAAATGTTTTTTGGCGGGCTCATCTACAGGAGGGATACACATAAGTCCTACAATATTTAATTTATTTTTAGCATATTGATATAAATCAAAAGCTGCTTCAATATTTGATCCAGATTTTTGATCTTCTTCACCGGTGTTAATTTGTAAAAAATATTTTCTTCTAATTGCCAAAGCGACCTCTGCGGAAGCCAAGGCATTGATTAATTTTTCTCGATCTACTGAATGAATAAATTTAAATGTTTTGACTGCATCTTTTGCTTTATTTGTTTGTAAACCTCCAATTAAATGAAGTTCAAGATTACTATTTTGTTTTTGAGTTTCTTCCCATTTTCTTTTAGCCTCTTGAACTTTATTTTCGCCATAGATCATGTGTCCATGATCAATAAGAGGCTGAATATGATTTAATTCGAATGTTTTGCTAACAGCAATAATTTTTGAATTTAAATTATTTTCTAATAATTCTTTTTGAATATTTTTAAAGTTTTGTACTATACTCATAGTTCTGTGCTAAAAATTTATTTTTATATAAACGAATTAAACGATACTCAAAAAGAAAACCTTAATCAATTAAAGAATATAAATATTATTTATAGAAATTATAAAAAAGAAAATTATGAGAAAAATGCAGCTATACTCTCAAGATACTGTAAAAAAAAACGATTTAAGTTTTACATCTCTAATGATGAAAAATTAGCAGTACGTCTTAATTGTAACGGAATCTACTTACCTAGCTTTAATACAAAAAAATATTTTTCTAATACAAGATTTAATATTATTGGTTCAGCTCATAATGAGGTTGAAATCAGAAAAAAAATTTCGCAAGGATGTAAGGAAATATTTTTATCTCCAATATTTGATACATTTTCAGAATATTCAAAAAGGGGTATTGGTCTAAACTTTTATAGAAAAATTAAATCAAGTTTTTACAATAAAGCAAAAATACATGCGCTGGGTGGGATTAATGAAAAAAATATCAATAAAATTATAGTTTCAAATAGTCCTGGGTTTTCCTCGATAAGTTTTATTGAGAAACAATTAAATAAAAAATTAATTTCTTTTCTTAAATTAATTGCTACAGATAATTAAATAAGTAAATTCTGGCCATGCATATTGAAAAGTTTAATCCAGCTACCGTTGATAAAAAGTGGCAAGAATATTGGAAAAATAACAATACTTTTCAAGCCTCACAGTCAAGAGAGAAGCCCAAGTATTATTGTTTAGAAATGTTTCCATACCCGTCGGGCAAAATTCATATGGGGCATGTT
Source organism: Pelagibacteraceae bacterium (assembly GCA_008638005.1). Lineage (GTDB taxonomy): Bacteria > Pseudomonadota > Alphaproteobacteria > Pelagibacterales > Pelagibacteraceae > HIMB114. The sequence goes on from VTPE01000046.1 coordinate 4,109, forward strand.
AGAAATTATACACTTGGAGATGTGATTGCAAATTATAAAAGATTAAATGGATTTAATGTTTTACATCCTATGGGTTGGGACTCTTTTGGGATGCCTGCAGAAAATGCGGCTATACAAAAAAAACTTCACCCGAAAGAATGGACATTAAACAATATAGAAACTATGAAGAGCCAATTAAAATTACTAGGCTTCTCAATAGACTGGGAAAGAGAAATATCAACCTGTAATGAAGATTACTATAAACACCAACAAAAATTTTTCTTAGAACTCTTAAAAAAAGGATTAGTTTATAAAAAAGAAAGTTTAGTAAACTGGGATCCTGTTGACAATACTGTGCTTGCGAACGAGCAAGTTATCGATGGAAAAGGCTGGCGATCAGGAGCTCAAGTTGTTCAAAAAAAACTTTCTCAGTGGTTTTTTAAAATAACTGCCTATGCGGATGAGCTTGATCAGTCATTAAATACTCTTAAAGAATGGCCTGAAAAAGTAAAAATAATGCAAAAAAATTGGATTGGTAAATCCATAGGTTGTGAAATTAATTTTAAAATCAAAGAACAAAAAGAAACTATATCTGTTTTCACAACTAGGCCTGATACTATTTTTGGAGCTTCTTTTATAGCTCTTGCGGTTGATCACCCTCTTTCAAAAAAATATGAAAAAGAAAGTGAATTTATTAATTTTAAAGATACAGTTTATAAGACAGGAAATACCGATGAAGCAATCGCAAAAACTGAAAAATTAGGTTTCAAAACTGATTATCTAGTTGAGCATCCTTTTATAAAAAATAAAACTCTACCAGTTTTCTTCTCAAATTTTGTTTTAATGGAATATGGAACAGGAGCTATATTTGGTTGTCCAGGTCACGATCAAAGAGATCTAGATTTTGCAAATAAATATAATTTAGAAGTTATTCCTGTAATATTGCCCGCTGATCAAAAAAGTGAAGGTTTCAAGATTACTAATGAAGCTTATACCGGTGATGGAAAAATAATTAATTCCGATTTTTTAAATAATCTTGATGTTGATAAGGGGAAATTAAAAATAATCGAGGAAATAGAAAAGAAAAAAATTGGAGTAGCCAAAACAACTTATCGACTAAGGGATTGGGGAATTTCTAGACAAAGATATTGGGGTTGTCCTATTCCTGTGACTTATGATGAAGATGGAAATGTAATCCCAGTTCCTGAAGAGGAACTACCTGTCAAATTACCTGAAGATATAAATTTTAATAAACCTGGCAACCCTCTTGATCACCACCCAGATTGGAAAGTTAAAAAATGCTCAAAGACTGGAAAAACTTTAATAAGAGAGACTGATACTCTTGATACATTTGTAGATTCTTCTTGGTATTTTTTAAGATTTTGTTCAAGTAGAAATTCAGTCGAAGGGTTTTCTGAAGAAGATGCAAGATATTGGATGCCAGTAGATCAATATATTGGTGGTGTTGAACACGCCATATTACATTTACTTTACTCAAGATTTTTTACACGAGCGATTACAAAAGGTACAAATTTTGAAATTAAAGAACCGTTTAAAGGATTGTTCACTCAAGGAATGGTCTGTCATAAAACTTTTAAAGATTCAAAGGGCGATTGGGTTTTTCCAGAAGATGTCATTGAAAAAAATGGTGAATTTTTTGAAAAAAACACAAAAGAAAAAATCTTAGTTGGACCTTCAGAATCAATGTCAAAATCAAAAAAAAATGTTGTTGATCCCGAAACAGTCATTCATTTGTATGGCGCCGATGCAGTTAGATGGTTTGTGTTATCGGACAGCCCCCCAGAAAGAGATATTCAATGGAGTGATGAAGGAATTTCAGGGTCATATAAATTTATTCAAAAAGTATGGACGATCTCTGAGATGATTAAAAACATAGGTGACCAACATACTATTAATGAAGATGAAAAAATTAAGTATCAAAGAGCAATAAATAAACTGATTAAAGAAACGACCTATAATATTGAACATTTCCATTTTAATGTTGCCGTTGCTAAGTTTTATGAGTTTATTAATTTTGTCTCAAAAATGCTCCATGAAAATAAAGCTGAAAAATCAGCATTTTTAAAAGCATTCAAAGATTTTTTAATATTAATTTATCCATTTATTCCTCATGTTGCTTCAGAATGTTGGGAAAGGCTATATATGAACCAGGATATTCATAAATCATCTTGGCCCACTCATGATGAGAACTTAATTAAAAATGACAAAATAAATATTGTGATCCAAATAAATGGAAAAAAGAAAGCATTATTAGAAACAATACCTGACCAGGATGAAGAGAGTATCATCAATCAATCCATAGCAATGGAAAACATAAAGAAATTAATTTCAGAAAAGAATATATTAAAAAAGATATACGTTAAGAATAAATT
>VTPE01000009.1 GCA_008638005.1 Pelagibacteraceae bacterium
TTAAATTTCAATCATTGATTTTATAATTTATAAAAAATTTTTTTCTTAAATAAAAAATTATTTTGTAACGCAATAAGTTTAAAATAAATTATGCAACAAAAAATATCAATCTCGAGTTGATAAAAAAAATATTTTTTTTTGTTGCTTGTAGATTTATAATTAATTAAAAGATCTTCTCATGAAAAATTCATCAGCACTACAAATTAACGAAGATATAAAAAAAAATTGGGAAATTGTTCAGCAAAAACTTAAAGAGACATATGGTTTGGATGTTTATAAAAGTTGGATTCAAAATGTTGAAGCTAAAGGTATAGATTTTTCATCTTTAATCCTAGTTGTTAAAACAAGATTTGTAAGAGATTGGATCGTATCACATTATGCAGATAAAATTTTAGATCATTATCAAAAGTTAGATAATAGTGTTTCAAGAATTCAGTTTGAGATTAATGAAATTTTTGATGAAAAAAGAACTAGTAATATTTTAGATTTCGGATCAGGTACAAAAGTTATTGATCTTAAAGATACAAATTATGGGATTAATAGAATTGATCCAAGATTAAATTTTGAAAGTTTTGTTACTGGAGAAAGTAATCAACTTGCTTTTTCAGCTGCAAAAAGAGTAACAGAAAGTTTAGGTCACTATAATCCTCTTTATGTTTATGGCGGTGTTGGCTTGGGTAAGACCCACATACTAAACGCCATAGGAAATCAATTAAAACAAATGGATAAAAAAGTAATTTATCTTTCTGCTGAGAGATTCATGTATCAGTTTGTTAAATCCATTAAAAATAAAGATACACATAAATTTAAAGAAATTTTTAGGAATGCTGATGTTTTAATTTTAGATGATATTCAGTTTATTAGTGGCAAAGAAGTAACTCAGGAAGAGTTTTTTTATACATTCAATAGTCTTTTAGAAAATCAGTCTCAAGTAGTAATATCGTGTGATCGTTCACCTAATGAATTAGATAGAATTCAAGATAGAATTAAGTCTAGATTATCAGGCGGTTTAGTTGTCGACATTCAGCCACCTGATATTGGTTTAAGATTAGAAATTTTAAAAAAGAGATGCCTAGCTGAAAAAAATCATTTTGGTAACGATATACTGATTAATGACGAAATTCTCTCTTTTATATCAAACGAATTTAAATCAAGTGTTAGAGATATGCTGGGTGTTTTAAACCGCGTGATTGCTTCTGCACGGATTCAAAACAAAACACCTTCACTTCAGGATGCAAAATTAATTTTAAAAGATTTATTGAATAATATGCAATCGGTCATTAGCATTGAGGATATCCAAAAAATTGTTGTTTCATATTATAATTTATCTATGACTGATTTTTTATCTGCAAGACGATCGAGGCATATTGCAAGACCTAGACAAATCGCAATGTATTTATCAAAAAAATTAACAACAAAATCATTACCTGAAATAGGTAGAAAATTTACTGGAAGAGACCATACAACTGTAATCCATGCTATTAAAAAAATTGAGGAATTAATGTCTAAAGATAGGCAATTTGAGTATGAGGTACAGAGTATTACTGATAGAATTATAAAAAGGTAATATGGAATTTAAAATTGACAGAGATGTTTTTCTTAAATCTCTTGCCCACGTTCAAGGCGTGGTTGAAAAGAAAAATACCTTACCAATATTAGGCAATGTTTTACTAGAGGCTTATGATGGTTTTTTAAAAATTACAGCAACAGACTTAGATATAATCATTACAGAAAAACTGACATGCCAAACAATTAAAGAGGGCTCAACAACAACAACAGCCCAAGTAATATATGATATTGTAAGAAAGTTAAAAACTGGCTCTTCATTGCACTTATCACTCAAAGAAAACAATCGTTTAAAATTAATTTCTGGTAAATCAGATTTTAATTTAACATGTATATCACCAGATGAATTTCCAATTCTTGAAGACAATATGGATGAACAGTATTTGGAAATTCCTTCTTTTGAATTTTTAAAAATTATAAATAAGACAAAGTTTTCTATTTCTAATGATGAGACGCGCCATTACTTAAATGGTATTTATTTAGACAAAAATGAAAATGAGAATAAATTAATAGCTGTTGCGACTGACGGGCATCGATTAAGCAAGTCAGCAACTGAAATTAAGAAAGTAGAGAATTTTCACCCAGTTATTCTTCCTAAAAAGACAGTTTTTGAATTACTAACTATTATAGATGAAGATTCTATAGATATTAAAATACTATCTACAAAATCTAAAATTAAGTTTCTTTATAAAGATATAGTTCTTATTTCTAAGGTAATAGATGGAAAGTTTCCTGATTATGAAAAAGTTATCCCAAAAGATGAGAGAGTAGCAGCAAAATCTAATGTTGAAGAGTTCATAAGCGCTCTAGATCGATTAAAATCATTATCTTCTGATAGAAAAGGGGTAATAAAAATTTCACTAGATAAAGGAATAATGAAATTTTTAATTAATGATGCAATTTCGGGTGATGGTATAGAAGAGGTTCAAACCCAGTACGAAGGCACTCAATTGGAAATAGGTTTCAACTCTGGATACTTAATTGATGTTGCCAACGTTTTAGAGAGTAAAGAAATTGTTTTGATGTTAAAAGATGCAACCTCTCCTATTCATATTAAAGATTTGAATGATCCATTAAGTACTTACATTGTAATGCCGATGCGTGTAATTTAGCATGCTAATAAATGGCAAGTATTGAAAAAATACAGATAAATAATTTTAAATCTCACAAGAAATTTATAACTGATTTAAGCAATGACCCTCAACAAATTGTTGTTTATGGAGAAAATGGTGTTGGAAAAACAAATTTAATAGAAGCATTATCTTTTTTTTCAAACTCAAAAGGACTGCGTGGTGATAATATTGAAAAAGTCATCACCAATCATGACCAAGCAATAAATACAAATATTAAAATTAATATTTTATCAAATCATCAAAAGTATAATTTATCTTTATCCATTAAAGAAAAAGAGAGTAAATTACAAAAGATTTTATATTTAGATGATAAAAAAGCATCTTTGATTAAAATAAAAGAAATCATCAGTTTTATTTGGCTTACTCCTTATATGGATAAAATTATGTATGAGGGTCAGTCAATTAAGAGAAAATTTTTGGATAAAATGATAGCTCAAAATAATAAAATTTTTAATAATCAAATTATCGATTATCAAAAAAATGTTAGTGAAAGAATTCAAGTATTAAGAAGTAGTAAAGACGAGAAATGGCTAAATATCATCGAAACAAAAATTTCTGAAAATATGTTGGAAATTTTTAAAACTAGAAGATCTTATTCTGTAATATTAAATGATATAATAAAAAAAAATTTAGAAGACTTTAGACTAATTGAGATTATTTATAATAATGTAAACTTTAATTTTACTGAGGATAAAAATACTTTGTTACAGCTATTCAAAGAAAAATTAAAAACAAATCGTGATATAGATGAGATTAGTAAAAGAACATCGTTTAGTATTAATACTGACGAAGTCATCATTTTTGATAGTAAAAAAAAATTAAACTCAGAATTTTGTTCCACTGGAGAGCAAAAAGCTTGTTTATTAACTATTATTTTAGCCAATTGTTGGAAATTAAAAAATGAAAATAAAGATTTTATTTTGTTATTAGATGAGGCGACATCGCATATTGATGAAGGAAATTTTTCAAAATTAATTAATGAAATTGAGAAATTTAAAACTCAAATTTGGTACACTGGAACTAGTAAAAAACTGTTCCAAGTTATTGAAAACAAAGCTTTTTTTATACATTTACAGTAATCTAGATCTCCATTTTTAACATTAAAAATGTTATAATAATTAATCTTTTTAAATCAAAAAAAAGCAAAAAATGTCAACTGCAATAAAGAAAAATAGCAACGAATACGGAGCAGACTCGATAAGAGTATTGAAGGGTTTAGATGCGGTAAGAAAAAGACCGGGAATGTATATTGGTGACACTGATGATGGCACTGGATTGCATCATATGGTTTTTGAAGTCGTTGATAACTCAATTGACGAAGCATTAGCAGGTCATTGTGATACGATATCTGTCACGATCAACAAAGATAGTTCTGTTACAGTTTCTGACAATGGTAGAGGTATACCAGTTGAAATACACAAAACTGAAAAAATATCTGCAGCTGAAGTAATCATGACGCAACTTCACGCAGGTGGTAAGTTTGATCATAAAACTTATAAAGTTTCAGGAGGGTTACACGGAGTTGGAGTTTCTGTAGTTAATGCACTTTCACAAAGTTTAAAAGTAGACATTTCCAGAAATGGTAAAAAATATTTTGTAGAATTTGAGAATGGAGCAACCAAGGCTCCTTTAAAAGAAATAAGTAATTCAGATTTAAATGGTACGACTATAACCTTTAAGCCTTCAAGTGAAATATTCACTGATACCAACTTCAATTTAAGTATACTTGAAAAACGGTTAAAAGAACTTGCGTATTTAAACAAAGGGTTAAAAATTAGCTTAACGGATAACAGAAAAGAAAAATCAAAAACCTTAGAATTTAAATTTGATGGAGGCATTCAGGAATTTGTTAAAGATTTAAATAAAGCTAAAACAAAAATAAAAAATGAAGAAAATAATATTAGTTTAGATGAGCCAGTATATTTTCAGTCCAATAAAAATAATATTGATGTCGAATGTGCGTTATTGTGGAATTCATCATATAATGAAAATGTATTGTGTTTTACTAATAATATTCCACAAAAAGATGGTGGTACTCACTTATTAGGATTTAGAAACTCAATTACAAGATTAATTAATAAATATGCAAATGATTATGGTCTGTTAAAGAAAGATAAGGTAACGATCATTGGTGATGATGTCAGAGAAGGATTGATTTGTGTATTATCTGTTAAAGTTCCAGATCCTAAATTTTCATCTCAAACCAAAGAAAAACTTGTTTCTTCAGAAGTAAGACCAGTAGTAGAAACTATCACTTCAGAAAAATTATCATTATGGTTTGATCAAAATCCTAAGATAGCTAAAATAATAATTGGTAAAATTATCCAAGCGGCAGTTGCAAGAGAAGTTGCACGAAAGGCTCGTGAAAACGTTAGAAGAAAAAATGCAATTGATATTACAAGTCTTCCTGGAAAATTGGCTGATTGCCAATCCACTGATATTAATAAAACAGAACTTTTTATTGTTGAGGGAGATTCTGCCGGTGGATCAGCAAAGCAAGCTAGAAATAGAGAATTTCAAGCTGTGTTACCTTTAAGAGGTAAAATTTTAAACACTTTTGTTGAGGCTAAAAAAAATGGCCCAGATGCAAAAAAAGTTTTTTCTAAAATGCTGTCTTCGAATGAGATTGTTACTTTGATCAATGCAATAGGTACAGGTGTTGAGCCATTTGAAATTGATAAGTTAAGGTATGGAAAAATTGTTATTATGACAGATGCTGATGTCGATGGATCTCATATTAGAACATTACTTTTAACATTCTTTAACAATGCGCCATTTAATGAGCTAATAAGAAAGGGGCACGTTTATATTGCCCAACCACCGCTTTATAAAATTAAGATTGGAAAATCTGTGAATTATTTAAAAAACGAAGAAGATTTAGAGAAATTAGCAATCAAAAATGCAAAAGAAAAGATCAACGACATTACCTTTGTAGACGATAAAAAATTTAAATTTGAAAAAAGTTTTATCGATAATTGCTTTGAATTATATGAATATCTTAGATCTCTTGATGGTGACCTAGAAATTATCGAACAATTATTATGTATTGGAACTTTTGTATCTAAAGATAAAAAAATTTTAATTTTAGAAGATCCTGACAACAAAAAGAAAAGTGGAGCGATTCAAGCTGTTGCCGACAAACTCAACGCTAACCTTGATAGTGAAGAGAGCAAGTGGAAGGGTATCTTTAAAAATAACACCTTTATTTTAGAAAGAGAATATTATCATGAGAGAGTTGAAAAAAAATTAGATGCTAAATTTTTAAAAAACGAGAAATTGATAAAAAAATTATCTGACTTTAATTTGTTAGCTCGAAGTTTTCAAAATGAATGTCAGATTTTAGAAGGTGAAGTTATATTCAAATCAAATACGTTTTTAAAATTCATCCAAAACGTGATTAGTATAGGTAAAAAAAATCTATCTTTGCAACGTTTCAAAGGACTTGGAGAAATGAATCCTGATGAACTTTGGGAAACAACATTGAACCCAGAAAATAATTCTTTATTAAAAGTTAATTATTCGGATATTAAAGATGAAGAGTCATCTCCATCGGAGCTTGATAATGAAATATTTTTTACTCTTATGGGTGAAGATGTATCTAAAAGAAAGAATTTTATAAATTCTAATGCTATAAATGTCATTAATTTAGACATTTAAAATGTTTTTTAGAGAAAGAATAAATCCCCAGGGCTTAAGAATAACTCTTGAAACTTTAATTAATATTCGATGGATTGCAATTGTTGGGCAGTTTTTTACAGTTTCAGTTGTTGAATATTTTTTGAAGTTTGAATTTCCTTATTTTGGAACTTTAACTTTAATTTTTTTATCAGCTTTAGTTAATGTTTATTTAGAAATAAATAAAAGTAAATTTTTAACAATTAATAACTTCTACGCTACCTTAAGTATCTTTTATGATTTAGTTCAACTAATTTTATTATTATTTATGACTGGCGGACTATCAAATCCATTTTCAATTTTAATTATCGTGCCAACAACAATATCAGTGACTTATTTGTCGAGAGGAAGCAGCCAATTTATTGTGACTTGTTCTATTATATTTTCAACAGTGATTGCCTTTTATCACATGCCTTTACCTTACCCGGTGAATGAAAGTTTAGTTTTGCCTAAGTATTATAATATAGGGTTGTGGCTTTCTCTTGGTATAGGCATTATTTTTTTAGGAAACTATGCTTATCAGTTGGGCAGAGATAACAGAGTAAGATCGACCGCCTTAAGTAGATTGGAAGAAGAATTAACTAAAGAAAAAGTTGTAAATTCTGTCGGCGGTATGGCAGCGGCGGCAGTCCATGAGCTTGCTACTCCTTTGGCAACTATTTCATTGGTTAGTAAGGAACTTCAAAAACAATTGAAAGATAACAGTAATATAAAAGAAGATATTAATCTTTTAATCGAGCAATCTGAAAGATGTAGCTCAATTTTAAAGGATATTGCTCAAAGAAAGCAAAAAGATGAATTTATTGAAAATATTTCACCAAAAGAATTAATCAATGAAATAGTCTTTTCATTAAATAATATCTCAAACAAAGAAATTAATGTTGAGAATTTAAATTTAAATCAAAGAATGAAAATGACCAAAAAAACAGAAATTAGTTATGCTTTAAGAAACTTTATTGAAAATTCAATTAAGTTTGCAAAAAATAAAATTAATATTGAAATTGATCAAAACAAAAAAAGGACAGCAATCACCATAAGTGATGATGGAGATGGGTTTAACAAAGATATAATAGCTAATCTTGGGCAACCTTATCTTCATTCGGATAATATTAAAAAAAATAAAAAAGGAATGGGATTGGGAGTTTTTATTTCTAAGAGTTTATTAGAGAGATGTTTAGCTCAAGTGACGTTTAGAAATAATAAATCTTTACCCGGAGCTTCGGTAAAAATTGTTTGGAATAATTCTCAGCTAGAAAATTTATAAGCTAATATCTTGTAAGCTAGCTTAGCAGCTAAAAAATCACACGCATGTAAACTTGGATTAGGAGCAAGTTCATTGATATCTGCACCTATGACATTTGAATATTTAAAAACATTTTTTAAAATTTTGACTGCATCTTTCCAAAATAAACCACCGGGTTCTGGAGTACCCGTAGCTGGCATTAGACTAGAGTCAAATCCATCAAGATCAAAAGTTAAATAAACATTTTTATTTTTTATTAGTTTCTTTAACTTAGACATTTTCCATTTGGACATTTCATTAGCCCAAAAAATATTTATTTTGCTTTTATTTTTTTTAAAATAATTAAATTCTTCCTTACATAGATTTCTAATTCCAAATGAGACAAGTTTTACATTTTTATTATCTAAACATCTTCTCATTGCCGCAGCATGTGAATTCTTGATTCCCAAATATCCGTCTCTTAAGTCTGCGTGAGCATCAATTTGAACAACAGTTAAACTTTTAGTTTTTTTTGAAATTGATTTTACAATTGCAGGTGTAATTGAATGCTCACCTCCTAAAATGAGTGGAAAAGCATTTGCTGTTAAACTCTTAGAAACTGTATTTGATAGAAGATTTAATGCATCATTTAATTTTTTTGGAATTTTTGTTTCTTGTAAAGTTTTTATATTAAATTTTTTATATGGCTCTAATTTTAACTCTTCATCAAAAAGCTCAACTTGGTGTGAAGCTTTTATAATTTTTTTTGGACCATTTTTAGTTCCACTACTGTAGCTTACAGTTTTTTCTAATCCGAATGGAATAATATGAACAATATTTTTACTCTTATTTTCTTTTGGAAGACCTAAAAAACCTGCGCTAGGTTTAAGAATTTTCATTTATCAAAAATTTTTGAATAATTTTTAACAGGTCTATTTTTCCAATATCCTCGATGGTATGCATCACTTGCAATTAAAGGTAAAACTGATGTTGCTTCGGCAAAAACCATTTGTTCTTCTGCGGTATCAACTTTGCCCCATGAACTAGCTTCTTTTAGAGTAGAACTGCTACATGCTCCATCTCTACTATCTGCCACAGTAATTTGAACTGCATATTTATGCATTTCAACTTTCTTATTTAAAAGTTCAGCACATATAACTGTATCTTGTATGAAGTTTTTTGGAACACCACCCCCGATCATTAGTAAGCCGGAAGCATTAGATTGAATTTTAATTTCAGTCAGTTCTCTAAATTCTTTTATAGAGTCTATTGTCATATGACTGCTAGGGTTTCTCTCTTGATGCATCACTAATCCAAATCCTGCCGAACTATCTGTAAATGCAGGACAAAAAATTGGTACATTGTGGTCATAAGCTAATTCAATTAATGAACCTTTTTTCTTTGAATTAGATTTTAGGTATTTTCCTAGTTCTTTAATAAATTCTCTAGATGTATAAGCCCGCGGCTCAAGAGTATCTGCAATTTCTCCAATTATCTTATCACAAGTTTGAAGCTCATCTTCATCAATATAAGTATCGTAAATTCTATCAATGTAGTTATCTCTCAATACCCCATCATCTTGAAATTGTGAGCCTTGATAGTGTTTGAAGCCTAAGGCTTCAAAAAAGTCCATATCTATGATGGATGCTCCAGTTGCTACTATAGCATCTACCATGTTATTTTTGACTAAATCGGCATAAAGTTTCATACATCCAGCGGCAGAGGTTGAACCTGCTAAAGTTAAAAAAACAGTACAATCTTTATCATTGAGCATATTATTATAAATTTTCGCAGCATTTGCTGTTTCTCTTGAAACAAATGACATTTTCGACATTGAATCAATGATCGGTCTTGCATCAAAAGATGTGATATCAATGTGCTCTACTGGGTTTTTAAGAAAACTAGATTTATTATGACCCATTATTAAGCAAACAGAGTTTTAACATTATGGTTTTCATCTGCCTCATAAATTGACATGAGAGGCTTATCTTCAACCTCATGAATTTCATTTGAATAAAAACCATTAAATCTTGTTCTTAAACTAATTCCGTAAGCACCAAGCTGACCAATTTCAATATAATCTCCGGTTTTAATATTTGAAGGTAACATGAATGGACCCTTCATAAAGTCTAATCCATCACAAGTTGGACCATAGAAACTATAAGGAGTTAATCTTTTAGATGAAGAGGTATTATCTAATTGAATTGCGCGTGTTGGAAAAATAAATTTTGGTGTTCCTGCATCGAACAAAGAACCATAAGTTCCATCATTGATATACAGGTTTTGCTTTTTCTTTAATTCAATCTTCACAATGGTTGAGCCACTTTCTGCAACTAATGCTCTTCCTGGTTCACAAATTAACTTAGGTTCTTTAGTTAAGTTAAGTTTTTTTATTCCTTTTATAATTTCATTAAAATAATTTTGTAAAGGTTGCGGATATAAGTCAGGATAAGTTGTCGGAAAACCACCGCCAACATTAATGGTATCAGGAATAACACCAGATTTTTTTATTATTGTTCCTAAATCTTTAATGGCCTTAGAATAAGCTACAGGGTGCATACATTGCGACCCTACATGAAAACTTAAACCAAATTTTTTAGCTTTTAGTTTAATTAATTTTGCTAAATGAATAGACTCGTTAATATTTGCTCCAAATTTTTGAGACAAATCAATTTCAGAGTGTTCATTTGAGGTTTGTATTCTCAAAAAGAGCTCAAGATCTTTTGCGTTTTTAGTTACCTTTAAAATTTTTTCTAATTCTTCTTTACTATCTAGTGAAAATGCTTTGATACCATAATTAAAGTATGCATCATGAATACTATTAGTTTTTTTTACAGTATGCATAAAATAAACTTTTGACTCGGGAGAAATTTTTTTGATTAACTTTATCTCTTCAATTGATGCAGCGTCAAAATTATTGATACCATTTTTGATTAGAGTTCTTAAGACCATTTCAGATGGATTACACTTAACGGCATATAACACATCTCCAGGGAAATTATTTTTGAACGTCTCGGCAGCTATTTTTAAACTATTTTTTCTTAAACAATAAACTGGATCTATCGGCTGTAAAGCTTTGACCAACTCGTCCACACACTGAAATTTTGCCATCTCATAAAACCTCTCGTTAGTTAACAGTTAGTCGTTTTTTTCTTCGAAAAAAATCCCTAAAAAAAACAACTAAGATCGCGAAATAAAGTAATTTGAATCTATGTAAAGAAAAAAATAAAAAAAATTATTCTATCTTTTTTATTCAGATGGTTATTATTTGGTGCGTAATAGTTGTAAAAATCTGGATCAATCATATATTAACTCGAGATGAAAAATACTTCACCAAAGCTCAATATTAACGATTTTACTGATAAATCCTTACTTATTGTTGATGATGACGACCCGTTTAGAAATAGATTGGGGAGAGCAATGGAGAGCAAAGGCTTTAAGGTCTCTCTTGCTAAAGGAGTAGAGGAGGCTTTAATCTCTGTCCGGAAGACAGCCCCAGGTTTTGCTGTAGTTGATTTAAGGTTGCTGGATGGGAATGGCTTGGATGTAGTGGAAGAAATTCATAAGCAAAAACCTGAAAGTCGAATTGTTATGTTAACTGGGTATGGAAACTTACCAACTGCAGTATCAGCCGTAAAAGCAGGGGCTTTAGATTATTTAGCTAAGCCAGCAGATGCGGAGGATGTTGAGGCCGCTTTATTAGCAGAGCCAAACAGTAAGGCACAACCGCCCGAAAACCCAATGTCAGCTGATAGAGTTAAGTGGGAACATATTCAGCGCGTTTTTGAGCTATGTAATAGAAATGTATCTGAAACTGCTAGACGTTTAAAAATGCACAGAAGAACTCTACAAAGAATACTATCCAAAAGATCTCCTAAATAGTTCTGTAATAATTAGCAAATATAAAAATATTTTTTTTGGGTCCTGAAATTTTTGTAAGAATATTAAAAAAATTATTAGAAAAAATGTTTAATTTCATAAGGTAAACATCTTTATTACAATAATAAAAAGAGTATTTTTTCTTTCTATTAAATGATTGATATAATTTATTTTTATCAATGCCAGTATTGAAGTAAAAATCTACATTTTTATTATTTGAAAATATTTTAAAATTTTGAAAACTATTTAATAAATTATTATTTATACAAGTTTCTGTTTCTTCAAAAAAATTATAGTTTTGGTGATTAATTTTTTTAAGTCTGAGTTTTCCGGAAATGATAATGCGATTATTTAGTTTTTTTTTAATATTCCATTTTCCAACGAGCAAATCAATTTTTTTCAAAATATCTTGAGTCTCGAATATTTGTGGATCAAAATAGCTAGTAATAAAATTTTAAAACATTCGCTAATCACAAAAGGATAAAAACCCATCTCAAGTATCGGTTTATCAAAACCTATTATTATACCAAGCCACAAGGTCCCTATTAAGTATGTTGGAATTAAAGCAATAGCCAATTTTATAAAAGTGATTGGAAGATTTTTTTTATTATAAAAAATATTTCTTTTTGAAAAAAATATACCAGCCAAAAAAGCAGTAAAAGCGTATCCAAGAATATATCCTCCAGTTGGCCCTAACAAGTATGCAATGCCCACACCTTTTGCTGGCGTTCCAGCAAAAACAGGCAAACCTAGTGCCCCTTCAAGAATATAAAATGATAAAGCAATAAATCCGTATCTCGCGCCTAAGGTAACGCCTGTAAACAACACTACAAAGGTCTGCATAGTCATTGGCACGGGATAAAATGGAACGCTTATTTTTGAACTTAATGCAATTAGTATTGTAAAGAGAAATGCAATTAAAATTTTAAAAGCGTGACTTGTAACTTTGTTTTTAACTATAGTATTATTCATTATCTTTATTTGTTAAACCTATAAACACTTCTTCTAAATCAGAATTATTTTTTAACAGTTCTTTAGTGTAATTTAAAGCCACTAATTTTCCTTTATTTATTATCGCTATACGATCACAAATATCAGAGGCTTCCTTCAAATAATGTGTAGTATAAATAATTGTTACTCCCTGTTTATTTAATTCCTTAACTGAATCTAATAACTTTCTTCTTAGATCTACATCGACCCCAGCTGTCGGTTCATCTAGAATTAAAATTGGAGGTTGATGTACCATTGCCTTTGCTACTAAAAGTCTTCTTTTCATACCACCAGATAAACTTCTGGTATATGCATTAGCTTTGTCAGCTAAGTTTGTTATTTTTAAAATCTCGTCGGTTATACGATCTTTCTCTCTTACCCCGTAAAGACCTGCTTGTATTTCTAATAACTTTCTAGGAGAAAAAAAAGGATCCACATTAATTTCTTGAGGTACGATTCCAAGTGACGCCCTTACTTGTCTTGGATTTTTATCTAAGTCAAAACCCCATACATTCAGTGTTCCAGCTGTTTTATTAACCGTACCAGCTAGAATATTTATAAAAGTTGATTTGCCCGCACCATTTGGCCCTAGAAGACCAAAAATTTCTCCAGTTTTAACTTCAAGAGAAATATCTTTTAGAGCTTGAATTTGTTTATTACCCTGTAGGTAAATTTTATTCACATTCTCGGCTTTTAAGGCAATTGAACTATTCATGCTGATCGGGTTGTATTAACATTAAAATTTATAATTTATAGAAATAATTTATGTCAAATCAAAAACATTTATTTTTAATCGACGGATCTGGTTACATATTCAGAGCATATTATGCATTGCCTCCATTAACTCGAAAAAGCGATGGTTTACCAGTGGGAGCAGTAAGCGGGTTTTGTAATATGCTTTACAGCTTTTTAGAAAAGGCACGCGCTGGAAATTCAATGGATACCCCATCGCATCTGGCGGTAATATTTGATAGCGCCAGAAAAAATTTTAGGAATGATATTTATAAAGAATACAAAGGTAATAGATCGGATGCTCCTGAAGATTTGATTCCACAATTTGATTATATAAGAAAAGCAGTTAAAGCATTTAACCTTCCTTCAATTGAGTTACAAAATTATGAAGCTGATGACTTGATAGCAACTTACAAAATACAAGCCAAAAAAGAAAAAATTAAATTAACTATTGTCTCTTCAGATAAAGATCTGATGCAATTAGTTGATCAAGATACTTTTATGCTTGATACCATGAAGGATAAACACATTGGTATTGATGAAGTTAAAGAGAAGTTTGGAGTACCACCAGAAAAAGTCATAGATGTTCAATCTCTGGCAGGAGATTCAGTAGATAATGTTCCAGGTGTCCCTGGCATTGGTATTAAAACTGCTGCTGAATTAATTAATCAGTTTGGTTCATTAGATGAGCTTTTAAAAAAAGCCGAAACAATTAAGCAGCCTAAAAGAAGACAGGCGTTATTAGATAATAAAAGTAACGCGCTAATCAGTAGAGAATTGGTTACTTTAAAAAATGATGTTCCAGTAAAAGAGACAATAAACGATTTTATTCTTAAACCATTTGATAAAGAAAAAATATTTTCATTTTTAGATGAGATGGAATTTACAAAAATAAAAAAGAGAATTGAGCAAACTTATGGAATGTCTGAAACAAATTTTAAACCTTCAAGCGCTGTAGTTAAAAAGTCTTTAAAAAACGAAGCTGGTTTTAACATCGTTTATGATAAAAAAGAGATTGAAACTATTTTAGCTAAAGCAGATGATCAGGGATTTTTTGCCGTAGATACAGAAACAAATTCTTTAGATTCTCAAAAAGCTGAGTTAGTGGGTGTCTCTTTAGCTGTTAATGAAAATCAAGCTTATTATGTTCCGGTAGGTCACAAAAACAAGGATGACAAAGAAATAAAAAAGCAAATCAAAATTGAAGATTTAATCAAAATATTAAAACCTTATTTGGAGGATGAAACTATTAAAAAGGTAGGTCAGAATATTAAATATGATCTCAAAATTTTTAAAAAATATGGGATACATTTAAAATCTTTTGAGGATACAATGCTTTTATCCTACGCATTAGACTCGGGTCTAAACCGACATAATTTGGATATTTTGGCTAAAATTCATTTAGACCATGAAAACATAAAATATAAAGATGTGGCAGGTACGGGCAAATCTGAAGTTACATTTGATCAAGTTAAAATTATAGATTCTTATCGATATGCTTGTGAAGATGCTGACGTAACCTTGAAACTGTATAATATTTTTAAAGAAAGATTGGTTAAAGAAAAATGCTTTCATGTTTACGAAAATTTAGAAATTCCTTTAGTTGATGTCCTTGCAAGAATGGAGTGTCAGGGAATTAAAATTGATAAAAAAATATTAAGTCAATTATCCGAAACTTTTTCAAAAAATTTAAAAGTTTTAGAAAAAAAAATTTACAAAATTGCTGGAGAAGAGTTTAACATTGGATCGACAAAACAATTAGGTGATATTTTATATGAAAAATTAAAAATATCTGGAACTAAAAAAACAAAAAAAGGTAATTTTGCAACTAATGTTAATGTTTTAGAAGATTTAGCAGGAAAGGGTCATGAATTTCCAAAGCTTGTTTTGGATTGGCGACAAAAATCTAAATTGAAAAATACCTATACCGATACTCTTCCAGAACATATTGATCCTAAGACGAAACGTGTTCATACTTCATTTTTATTGGCAGCAACTACAACGGGTAGATTAGCTTCTTCTGACCCAAATTTACAAAATATTCCTATTAAATCTAAAGAAGGAAAAGAAATTAGATCTGCTTTTGTTGCTGAGAGCGGGCATTCAATTATATCTGCAGATTACAGCCAGATTGAAATGAGAGTCCTTGCTCATGTTGGTGACGTTAAAGAATTAAAAAAAGCATTTCGTAATAATGAAGATATTCATAGTATTACTGCGTCTCAAATTTTTGACTGTGACATTAAAAAAATTAATGAGGATATGAGAAGAAAAGCAAAAGCAATAAACTTTGGAATTATTTATGGAATATCATCTTATGGTTTGGCCAAACAAATATCAGTCAGTAATCCAGAGGCTGAACAATTTTTATTCTCTTATTTTAAAAAATTTCCTGAAATAAAAGATTATATGCAGGAAACATTGAAATTTTGTAGAAAGCATGGATACGTAAAAACAATGTTTGAAAGGAAATGTCACTTTCCAAATATTAATGATAAAAATCATACCCTAAAATCTTTTCAAGAAAGGGCTGCTATTAATGCACCTATTCAAGGTGCGGCAGCTGATATCATTCGATATGCAATGATTAATATAGATAAAAAAATACTTGAAAAAAAAATAAAATCTAAACTTTTAGTTCAAATACATGATGAGTTATTGTTTGAGTCCAAAGATAATGATGTGAAAAAAGAGATTACTTTGATTAAAAATGAAATGGAAAATGCAATAGATAAAGATTTTAATTTTTCAGTACCTTTAATAGTTGATGCGAATAGTGCTAAAAATTGGAATGATGCCCATTAATTTGGTCTAATTTTAGTCTTTTTTTGATAATATATTTTTTAGATGAGTAAAATAATTGCTTTAGTAGACGACGATAGAAATATTTTAACTAGTGTATCTATGGCTCTAGAGAATGAAGGTTACAAAGTACAAACTTATCTCGATGGAGAAAGTGCGTATATTGGTATTACCAGAACACCTCCCGATCTAGCTGTTATAGACATCAAGATGCCTAGAATGAATGGTGAGGAGCTTTTAAAAAAATTAAGAAAAAAAACAAATATGCCTGTAATTTTTTTAACATCAAAAGATGATGAAGTTGATGAATTACTGGGTTTAAAATTAGGAGCTGATGACTACGTTAAAAAATCAGGCGGTTTCTCAATTAACGTTCTCGTTGAAAGAATTAAAGTGCAATTTAGAAAAAAAGACCAAGTAATACCTGACAGTAAAAATATTATTAAACAAGGTAAGTTAATGCTCGACCCAGAACAGCTTGAGTGTACCTGGGATGAAAAAAGCTTACCTGACAAACTTACAACAACAGAATTTCAAATTGTTTATGAGCTTGCTAAGAGACCAGGTATTATAAAAGAAAGATCACACCTAATGACTATCGCTTACAAAGAAAATAATGATATTGAGGACAGAACTATTGATAGTCATGTTAAAAGAATAAGAAAAAAATTTAAGAAAATTGATAAAGATTTTTCTGCTATTGAAACTCGTTATGGAAGTGGGTATCGTTGGAATGCTAATCCATAATGATTACAAATTTATTAACAACAAAATCACTCCTAAGACAATTTTTAACATTTAATTTTTTTGTATTTGTCATTTTAGGTTTTTTTACATTTTTATACCTATTGGCTATCGAGCCTGAATTAATCAATAAAAAAAGTAAAAAACATCAAAATATAATAGAAAATATTAGCTTAAATTTATCTAATCAAAAAGTTCGAGGTGATAAAGAAAGTTTAGAAATTTTTTTATATAAATCTAATTTTATTCTCGATGAGGTTGATCAAATAAGGTTTTATAATTTTCAAAAAGATATTTTGGCAGATAGTTCATTAATAGATATAGATAGAAAATCCTTATTTATTACTGAGAGAATACAAACCTTAGGAATTAATGAGCAAGCAGTTCTTGAACAAGATAAACAAAATTTTAAAAATATATCAAAAATTGATCATATTTTTCTCAAAGATATAAGTGAGATTTCAGAGCAAAAGTTTTATATTTATCCTGAAACAAAAAATAATAATTTAATTGTTCATACAAGTTCAGTTTTAAATCTTGGAAGTGAAAAAATAATAATAACTATCAGTGATATTTCAAATGAAATTATTTTAGCTGTTGAAGAAAGAAAAAATTTTGTTTTACGATCGGTATTTATCGCAGCTATAGTTATTTTGATATTTTCATTATTTTTAAATAATTATATAATCAAACCTATTCGTTCACTGAATTTCTTTGCAAAACAAATTTCATACGACAATCCTAAAAGCAAAAGTGAGATTGGTATTGAATTTCAAAAACGTGATGATGAAATAGGAAATTTATCAAAGTCTTTGACAGATATGACCAACCAACTTTATCAACGTATTGAATTAGCAGAGCGATTTGCTTCGGACTTAACACATGAAATTAGAAATCCATTAGCTTCATTAAAGGGCGCTTCTGATCTATTGAACCAAACCAAAGATGAAAATCAAAAATTAAAATTGCTTAGAGTTTTATCGAATGATGTTGAAAGAATTGAAAGATTAATAACAGATTACTCGCAAGTATTAAAAGATGAGGCTGCTCATTCTAGATCAGTTGCAAAAAATTTTGATTTAATAGCCATGACTGAGAGTATTGTTGATGATTTTAACCAGGATGCCAAGAATCAAAAAAGAAATATTTCATTCAAATTTGTAAATGAGGGGAAGATTAAAAAGGCAGTAATTTTTGGTATTGAAAGTCGTATCGAGCAAGTCGTGGCTAACTTGCTTGATAATGCAGTTTCATTTAGTCCAGAAAATTCAGAAATTGAAATTAAAATTTATTTAGAGAGAAACAATTTTAAAATTTCAATTAAAGATCAAGGACCGGGTTTTGATGAAAATAATTTAGAGAAAGTATTTGAACGTTTTTACAGTGATCGTCCAGATGATAGCGAAGGGTCTCATTCTGGATTAGGTTTAAATATTGTGAAAAATATAGTGGATTCTCACAAGGGTTTAATAAAAGTTTATAATAATAAAGATAGTAAAGGAGCTATCGTAGACATATCACTTCCTGCATCCTAAAAATATTGATTATTAGGTCTTAAACTGTTACTGCGTTCTGCGATGTCAGATTATAAAGTTAAAAACATTAATGAAGCTGATTTTGGTGATAAAGAAATATCTTTAGCCGAGTCAGAGATGCCAGGTTTAATGGCGATCAGAGAAGAGTATGGAAATACTAAACCACTAAAAGGCGCCAACATCGTCGGATGTTTGCATATGACAATTCAAACTGCTGTTTTAATTGAAACATTAATTCATTTGGGTGCAACAGTGAGATGGTCATCTTGTAATATTTTTTCAACACAAGATCATGCCGCTGCAGCAATTGCTAGAAAAGGCATTCCTGTTTTTGCATGGAAAGGTGAGACTGAAGAGGAATATTGGTGGTGTATTAAACAAACGATCGAAGGCAACAAAGATTGGAAGCCTAATATGATTTTAGATGATGGTGGAGATCTTACTGCATTAATGCACAAAGAGTACAAAGATTTATTAAAAGATATCAGAGGTGTTTCTGAAGAAACAACAACTGGTGTTAAAGAATTAAAAAAAATGGAGAAGGATGGAACTCTATTGGTTCCTGCATTTAACGTAAACGACTCTGTAACTAAGTCTAAGTTTGATAACTTGTATGGTTGTAGAGAAAGTTTAGTCGATGCCATACGAAGAGCAACTGACGTAATGATGTCAGGAAAAGTTGCTATTGTAGCTGGTTTTGGAGATGTTGGAAAAGGAAGTGCTGCATCTTTAAGACAAGCAGGTGCTAGAGTTATGGTAACGGAGACAGATCCAATATGTGCTCTTCAAGCAGCGATGGAAGGTTACGAAGTAGTTTTAATGGATGAGGTAATTGATAAAGCTGATATCGTTGTTACAGCAACAGGCAATAAAGATATTGTTAATGCTGATCATATGCGAAAGATGAAAGATAGATCAATTCTTTGTAACATTGGTCACTTTGATAATGAAATTCAAGTTGATGCACTTAAAAATTATAAATGGAATGAAATCAAACCACAGGTACATGAGATTGAATTTCCAGACAAAAAAAGAATTATTCTATTAGCCGAAGGTAGACTAGTAAATCTTGGTTGTGCAACAGGACACCCTAGTTTTGTGATGAGCGCCTCTTTTACTAATCAGGTTATGGCTCAAATAGAACTTTGGAATAATTCAACGAAGTATGAAAATAAAGTTTATGTTCTACCTAAAAATCTTGATGAAAAAGTAGCTGAGTTGCATTTAGCTAAAGTTGGAGCAAAACTAACTAAACTTTCAAGCGAGCAAGCCGATTATATTGGTGTTGCACCTCAAGGACCTTTTAAAGGTGATGCTTATCGTTATTAATTAATGAATTACACACTTAAAGATTTAAGTGATTTATCAAAAAGAATATCTAAAAAAATAAAAACAGGGCATTCAATTTATTTAAAAGGAAATCTGGGTACGGGTAAAACCACTTTTTCTAAATATTTAATTAAAGAAATTTTTAAAAAAAATAACAAAAAAAGTCCTGAAGTTACAAGTCCGACTTTTAATATCGCGCAGTATTATCCAATAAAAGCACAAAAGATAATTGCACATTATGATTTATATCGACTTAAAAAACCTAAAGATCTAGATCATATTGGTTTACATGAGCTTGAAGATAAAGTGATTAGCATTGTAGAATGGCCAGAAATTATAAAGAAAAAAAATAAGAACCGAATAGAGATTGCTTTAAAACATACAAAATTAGATAATCAAAGAAATGTCTCAATTAAATATTTTGGATCAATTAAAAAATGAAATTTATTTAATTGCTGGCGATGCCTCCCCTAGAAGATTTTATAGATTTAAGAAAAATAAAAATAAGATCCTTGTTTATTGTACTAAAGATAAAAAAAATAATTTAGAAAATTACATTAAAGTAAATAATTTTTTAATAAAAAATAAGTTTAAAGCACCAAGAGTTCTAGAGCAAAACATTAAAAAGAATTATATTCTAATCGAGGATTTTGGAGATCAATCTTTAAAGAAAATTACCAAAAATAATAAAAAAAAAATTTCACTTTTAAAAAAATCAATTGACGAATTAGTTAGGTTACAAAAAATAAAAGTTAAAAATCAATTTCCAAACTATTCCTTAAATTTGTTAAAAAAAGAATTAAACTTATTTTATGATTGGTATCTACCAGAATTTTTTTCAAAGCAAAAATTGGATCAAATTAGATCTAAAATCAACAGTATTTTAATTAAAAAAATAAAGAAAACTAATACTGTAAAAAAAGTATTCGTACACAGAGATTTTCATATTGAGAATTTAATTTTGATTAAAAATAAAATTGGACTTATTGATAACCAAGATGCTGTTATTGGCCATCCAGTTTATGATATTGCATCATTAATTGATGATGTAAGAACAGTGCTATCTAAAAAAGACCAGGAAAATTTAATAAAATATTATATTAAAAAATCTATCTACAAAGGTAAAAACTTTATTTCTGATTTTCACATTTTATCTGTTCAAAGATTATTAAAAATTTTAGGTATTTTTTTAAGATTATACAAAAGAGATAATAAAAAAAAATATCTTAGATTTTTAGATAGAACTTGGAATTTGATAGATCTACGATTGGCTCATAATGATCTGCAGGATTTGCAAGTCATTTTTAATAAATATTTTAATAAAAAAATTAAAAATAAAAAATGGAAATAAAAAAAGCGATAATATTATGTGCCGGATTTGGTAAACGAGTTTTACCTTTAACAAAGGATAGACCTAAACCTCTTTTAGAAGTAAACAATAAGCCCTTAATTGAGTATTCTATTAAATTACTTAATGAAATTGGAATAAAACATATTTCCGTTAATACCCACTATTTAAGCGATCAAATAAAAAATTATATTCATCAAAACCATCCCTCAGTTGAAATATTTGAGGAAAAAGCTCTACTTGATACAGGTGGTGCGCTTGTTAATGCAAAAAAATTTTTAATGGGTGATTATTTTCTTGTTTTAAATTCTGATACAATTTGGCAAAGAAATTACATTAAATCTATCACAAAGTTAATTGATACCACTATAACTAAAAATTTTTTAGGAGGTTTATTGCTTTGTAGAAAAGATAAAAGTTTTGATAAAGCCCTACAAGCAGATTTTGATATTGATGGAGATTTTTTAATTCAGGAAAAAAAACATATTTATACTGGTTTCCAAATTTTGCATTCTTCACTATTAGAAAATAGAGAAACTATTCCATTTTCCGTTAGGGAGATTTGGGATCAATTAATTGAAGAAAAAAAGATAACAGCTGAAGTATTTGAAGAAGAGTTTTATCATACAACTAATTTTGAAATTTATAATAAACTACAAGATCAAAAAATTATTTTTTAACAATTATTTCTTTTGCTCTGTCCTGGTCTAGATATCGATAACTTATAAGTGATAGGTTTTCTTCAAGCTCTATATGAATTGGATTTCCAGTTGGAATTTCTAATTTTATAATCATATTATCGGATATTTCGAATATTTTTTTACATAATGCTCTTAAACTATTGCCGTGAGCTGAAATTAAAATATTTTCTCCTTTTTTTATTAGAGGTTCAATATTTTTTTCAAAGTAAGGCACGGCTCTATCGTAAGTATCTTTTAATGACTCTGTGTCTGGAATTAAAGTTGGGTCAATTGATTTATATATTTCGGAGTTTACAGGATGGTCAGGATGATTACGATCAAGGGGTGGTGGAGGAGTATCGTAACTTCTTCTCCAAATCATAACTTGCTCCTCACCATGTTTTTTTGCAGTTTCCTCTTTATTTAATCCTTGAAGACCACCATAGTGCCTTTCATTTAACTGCCAAGCCTTCTCAATTTTGGAAATTTTAAGATTTGAAGTTTCGATTACATTGTCTAAAGTTTTAATCGCTCTTTTTTGAAATGAGGTGAATGCGTAATTAAATTTTATTCCGGTATTTTTTATTAGCAGACCAGCTTTTTTTGCCTCTTCAATTCCTTTTGAAGTTAAATCCGCGTCATACCATCCTGTAAATCTATTTTCTAAATTCCATTGACTTTGTCCGTGTCTAATTAAAATTAGATTTATCATAAAAAATATTTATTATGATAATTGAGCTAAATGAGCAATTATAAACTTTTATATGTAACTTGTGGATCAAAAAAAGAAGCACAAAATATTGGTAAAGCATTAGTTAAAAATAGTCTTGTTGCTTGCGCTAATATTATTCCAAATATTAACTCTATTTTTAAATGGAAAAATAAAATTTCCAGTTCAAAAGAATTTATTTTATTAGGCAAAACTCAGACAAAAAATATGAAGAATATTTTTAAAACTATTAAAGACAAACATTCTTACGATTGCCCATGTATTTTATTTTTTAATATTGAACAGGGAAATGATGATTT
>VTPE01000047.1 GCA_008638005.1 Pelagibacteraceae bacterium
CTACTAATTGATTAACCTCGGACTTTATTTTCTTTAACACCTCCCACGAATTTTCATTAAAATAAATTTTGTGTTCCAAGTTAAGATCATCAAAATCTTCTAAAAAAATACTTTCTTGATAATCGCTATTTTTATTTTCTAATTTTAAGATTTGATAAATTTCCTCGGTGGTAAATGTTAAAATTGGATTTAACCATTTTAATAGGAAATACAGTGCAAATTTTAGAACTTTAATACAATTTTTTCTATTATTGCTCTCAATATCATCACAGTACAAAATATCTTTTTTAATATCGAAATATAAAGCTGATAAGTCATTGGTACAAAAATTTAACAGCTCAACATAAATTCGATGATAATCATTTTCAGTAACATATTTGACAAACTCTTGATCTAATCTTGATATCTTTTCTATTATAAAAGTGTCTATAATATCTTGGTTTTCAAATTTCATTGAGTTGATTTTTTTGAAAGAAAAATCGTCTCTAATATTGCCTAAAATAAATCTAAAAGTATTTCTTATTTTTCTGTAAGACTCACTATGCTGTGAAATTATAGATGGATCAATTTTTAAATCTTCTGAATAATCTGAAGCTACGACCCAAAGTCTTAAAATATCAGAACCATTTTTTTTAATGATTTCCTCTGGCGCAATAACATTTCCAACAGATTTAGACATTTTCTGTCCTTTGCCATCAACAACAAAACCATGAGTTAAAATACTTTTATAAGGTGCAAGACCTCTTGTGCCTGAAGATTGAAGTAGTGAAGAGTGAAACCATCCCCTGTGTTGATCTGAACCTTCTAAATACATATCAGCTGGCCAACTTAATTCTTTTCTTTTTTCTAAAACATACGAATGAGACGATCCAGAATCAAACCAAACCTCAACAATATCAGTTACTTTTTTAAATTCTTCAGAATTATATTTGTGTCCAATAAAATCCTCAATTGTTTTTGTATACCAGGCATCGCTTCCTTCTTTGGAAAATATTTCAAATATTTTTGAATTAATTTCATCATCAATTAAAGGTTCGTCAGTGTTTTTGTTTAAAAAAATTGGCAGTGGTACGCCCCAAAATCTCTGTCTCGAAATACACCAATCTGGTCTTGTTTCAATCATTCCTTTAATTCTGTTTTTCCCAATTGAGGGAAAAAAATTAGTCTGATTAATATTTTTTAAAGCTATCTCTCTTAAACTATTTTTCTCCATTGAAATAAACCATTGCGGTGTTGCACGGTGAACCAGTGGAGCTTTTGACCTCCATGAATGAGGATAACTATGTTTATATTTATCAGTAAAAATTAATGCATCAAATTTTTCTAACTCACTAATCACCACTTTATCAGCCTTAAAGATATGTGTTCCAGAAAAGTGTTTTATAATATCTGTATAGTAACCACTATCATTGATAGTATTTTCTGCTGGTATGTTGTTTTTTAAACCCAGCATAAAATCATCAGGTCCATGACTGGGTGCTACATGAACAATACCAGTACCTTGATCGGTAGTCACAAAATCAGCCTCTAAAAACGGCACATTAAAATTATAACCTAAATCTTTTAATGGGTGATTTGCAGTTAAGTTTTTTAACTCTTTGCCCTCAAAGGCATCAATTTTTTTTAACTTTACTTTTGTAGTTTCTTGAAAATTTTGAAGTAAGTCTTCTGCTATTAATAATTTTTCTTTTTTTTCGTTTTCAAAAATTCCATACTTTAAATTCACATTATAAGCTAAAGCACGATTACAAGGTATGGTCCAAGGGGTCGTTGTCCAAATAACTGCAAAAATATTATTATAACCCTTGAAAGGTTGTTGTAATGGAAACTTTACATATATTTGATTAGATACATGATCTTGGTATTCTACTTCTGCGTCTGCTAATGCGGTTGCCTCTACAACAGACCACAAGACTGGCTTGTAACCTTTGTACAAACTGCCATTTTTTAAAAATTTTAATATTTCTAAAGCTATTTGCGCCTCAGCATCATTTGACATTGTTGAGTAATAATTAGACCAATCTCCGATAACCCCTAGTCTTTCAAACTGTTTAGATTGAATACCAATCCAACTTTTTGCAAATTCCCTACATTGTTTCCTAAAATCTAAAACAGAGATATTTTTTTTATCTATTCCCTTTTTTTTATTTTCCTCTTCAATTTTCCATTCAATTGGCAAACCATGACAATCCCAACCTGGAACATAAGGACAGTCACTTCCGTCAACTGATTTAAATTTAATAATAATATCTTTTAAAATTTTATTTAATGCGGTTCCAATATGAATATTGCCGTTAGCGTAAGGTGGGCCATCATGTAAAACAAACTTTTTTCGTCCTGATCGAAGTTGTCTAATTTTTTTATATAGATCAATTTTTTTCCATAAATCTAAATAGTTAGGTTCATTTTGAGGTAAATTCCCTCTCATTGGAAAATTAGTTTGTGGTAAATTAACTTTGCTATCTGACATTCTCTAGAATTTTTTTTGCTTTATTAATATCTTTTTTTATTTGATCTGTAAGATTTTTTTTACTTTTAAATTTTTTTTCTTTTCTTATAAAACTTATAAAATCTACTTTTACTGTTTTATTGTAAATACTTTTTATTTTTTTAAAAAAATGAATTTCTAATACTGGTTTCTTATTATTTCTGATCGTTGGAGCAATACCAAAATTACTTATTCCTTTATAAATTTTATTATCAAATTTAACTTTTACAGCATATACCCCATACATAGGATTTACATACTCATCCAAATAAACATTTGCGGTTTTAAAACCAATTTTTCTTCCAATTCTATTGCCCTGCACTACCTTACCAGAAATAGACCAGTAGCGACCTAATAAATGATTAGCCTGCTTTATTTTTCCTTGTTGTAAAAATTTTCTAATCGTTGATGAAGAAATTTTTAGATTATTAATTTTTTTTTGTTTTGCAATTTTAATATTAAAAAAATTTTTCAAAAATTGAATATTTCCACTTCTATTTTTTCCAAATTTAAACTCTTTTCCAACAATAATTGTTGATGGATTAATTTTTTTTTTTAATATTTTTTTACAAAAATCTTCAGCAGAAAAATTTCTGAATTTTTTGTTAAATTTAATAACATGCAAAAAATCAATTTTTAATTTTTTTAAAATTTCAATTTTATCATTTAACTTTGTGATTTTAAAATTTTTAAGATTAAAAAAAAATTCTTTTGGATTTGGTTCAAAGGTTAATAATCCAATTTTTGAATAACTTTTTTGTTTTTTTAAATTAATAGCTTCGCTCAAAATGGAAAGGTGCCCCTTATGCAATCCATCAAAATTACCAATGATTAACAAACAATTCGATGTGAACTTTGTAGAAAATTTGTTTATTAATAATTTCATATTACCATTTTAATTCATATTGAAATTTATCAATTATTACACTCTCAATTTCGTTGGACTTGATCAGATTATTAAAATTCAAATTACCATCTCTAAAAAAATCTTTATAAATGCCATTTAAAATAAGAACAGAATCAATTTCATAATTTTGAGCTCCAGCTATGTCTGTTTTTAAGTTATCTCCTATTGCTAAAATTTTATCTTTTGAAAAAACATTGCCTATTTCCTTTTGAATTAAAACATGAGCCTCCTCATAAATTTCAACATAGGGTTTACCAAAATATCTAACCTGACCACCAAGTTTTTTATAGTACTTAGCCAAAGCGCCTGCACAAAACTCTATTTGATTACCTCGGGAAACAACTTCGTCAGGATTTGCGCATATGAACTTTACTTTTAAATCAATACATTTGTTAAAAAAATTCTCATAGTCACCAATATTTTCCCCAATCTCATGTATTAAACCTGTACATATTATCTCATCACTCTCTTCTACCTTGTTTGATAGGTTTTTTATTTCAAAAAATAAATCATGATCTTTCTTTGGGCCTAAATGAAAAAAAGTTTTATCTTGATTATTAAGTATATGTTTTTGTGTCAAGTCTCCTGAAGTAACTAACAAATCAATTATGTGACAATTGAAATTTAATTTTTCTAAAAAAGTTTTTACAGATGAATTGGTTCTTGGTGCATTTGAAATTAATACTACTTTTTTTTCCAATTCCTTTAACTTAGAAATAACATTTATTGCATTGTCAAAAAGTTTAACGCCATTATGAATAACGCCCCATAAATCAATAAAATAAAGATCATATTGATCTATAATGGTTTTGATATGATCTAAATTTTCAGGATTTTTTTGATGCATTTTACTCTGTTTTTTGGAGAGTAATTTTTAAATTTTCAATTAATTGATCAATCTGCTCTTTTGCAATAATTAAAGGTGGTGACAAAGCAATAATGTCTCCAGTAACTCTCAATAAAGTTTTTTGATCATGAAATGCCTCGCATAACACATTGTAAGCTCTCCTCGTTGGTTTGCCATCCATTGGTTCAAGCTCAACCGCCCCTATCAAACCTAAATTTCTAATATCAATGACATTTCTTGTTCCCTTTAATGAATGTACAGCTTCCTGCCAATAAAATGAAAGTTCGCTAGCTCTCTCAAATAAGTTATCATTTTTATATACATCTAATGTTGCAAGTGATGCGGCACAAGCTAGTGGGTGTGCTGAATAAGTATAGCCATGGAACAAATCAATTACCTTTTCATCTTTTTTACTCATAAAAGCGTTATATATTTCATCTTGAACCAAAACCGCTCCCATGGGTACTGTTCCACTATTAATGCCTTTGGCCAAACATATTAAATCTGGTGTGATATTAAAATATTCGCTAGCAAATGCTTTTCCCAATCTACCAAATCCTGTAATCACCTCATCGAAGATTAAAAGAATATTGTTTTCAGTACAGATTTTTTTTATTTTATTTAAATAATTTTTTGGAGGAATTAAAACTCCAGTTGAGCCAGCAACTGGCTCTATGATCACTGCCGCAATTTTTTCTGAACCATGTTCGATAATTAAATCTTCAAGTTCTTTTGTTAATTCCTCACCCCAGATTGGTTGGCCTTTTGAAAAAGCATTTTTTTGTAAATTATGAGTATCAGATAAGTGATAAACCTCAGGTAAAAATTTCTTAAATTGATCTCTATTTTTTTCAATACCACCAACAGATAATCCTCCAAAATTTGTGCCGTGGTAGCCTCTTTTTCTACCAATCAATATTGTTTTTTCATTTTGTCCTTTTTCTCTCCAATACGCTAGTGCTATTTTTAATGCACTTTCAACTGCTTCAGATCCAGAGTTTCCAAAGAAAACATGATTAAATCCCTCTGGAGCAAGCTGAGTTAATCTTGAACTCAATTCAAAAGATTTAGGATGGCCCATATTGAAAGCTGGTGCAAAATCTAATTCTTCTGCTTGCTTTTTGATAGCTTCTACAATTTCCTCTCTATTGTGGCCAGCATTGCAGCACCATAGACCAGCTACACCATCCAGGATTTTTTCTCCTGATGGCGTATAGTAATACATACCTTTAGCTTTAGAGATTAATCTTGGATTTTTCTTAAAGTCTTTATTTGCTGAAAAAGGCATCCATAGTGGCTCTAGGTCGTTTGGAAAATGACTAGAATCATTAGATTTAAATGGGTTTTTGAAAGAACCTAATAAAGACATCTTTTGGATATATCGTAAAAAATTCAAAAAAACTACTGAACTTAAAGTTATTGATACCCCCTTGAAAAATAGCAAATCGTTATCATATCGGCTTTATAACGTTACAAGGAGAAAAGTATGAAATTCAGACCCTTACACGATAGAGTGTTAGTTGAATCATTAGATAGCGAAGAAAAAACAGCTGGAGGAATTATCATTCCAGATACTGCAAAAGAAAAACCTCAAGAAGGAAAAGTGATTGCGGTAGGTCCAGGATCAAAATCTGAGGACGGAAAAATTACACCAATGGATGTTAAAGTTGGAGACCATATTTTATTTGGAAAATGGTCAGGAACTGAAGTCAAGATTGATGGGAAAGAGTATTCTATCATGAAAGAAAGTGACATCATGGGAGTGATTGGCAAATAATTTATAGATAAATAATTAGGAGGAAAAAAATGGCAGGAAAAATTGTAAAATTCGACACTGACGCAAGAAATGCAATGCTTAAGGGTGTTGATATACTTGCTAATGCCGTAAAAGTTACTTTAGGTCCAAAAGGAAGAAATGTTGTTAT
>VTPE01000048.1 GCA_008638005.1 Pelagibacteraceae bacterium
TAAAGATAAAATTTCAGATCTATCTGAATGTTCAATTTGCTTATTTCTGTAATTAATAGTGTCAGATATTGAATTACTTACACTTACTTCAATATCAGTTGCTCCAAAACTTTTTGCTTTAGAGATGCATTTTTGAGCTAGATCTGTAAGTTGCTCTTTAGTCTTAAGCATATCTAAAAGTTAGTATTTGAATTACAAAAATTGACAACCCATAATAGTTATTGAGTTTAAAAAGGGATAGATTTCTAGCGTTGTTTTTAGGATCTATGGATTGAATCTGATATATTAATAATCCAACAGGTATAAGATATAAAATTAAAATTATATTTATTTTAGATAGTACTAAAGCATTTGAAGTAATTAGAAGAACAAAACTAATAGCAAAGCAAATAGTTAAAAATTTTTTAATATTTTTATTGAATTTGATAGCTGTGGATTTAACTCCAATTTTAATGTCATCCTCAATATCTTGAAGACCATAAATTGTATCATAGGCAAGAGTCCAAAAAATAGCTGATATATAAAGTAGAATGATTTCAAAATTAATATCATTTTTTAAAACTAACCAACTTAGAATGACACCCCAATTAAATACAATTCCTAAAAATAGTTGAGGCCAGTAAGAAATTCTTTTCATGAAAGGATATATTAAAATTAATATTCCTGATGAGAGTCCAAAAATAATTGCCTTTAAATTAAATTGAAAAAGAATGGCTAGAGATAAAAAGCAGAGAAAAAAAATTAATAACCAAGCATGCGTTAAGGTAATTTTGTTTAATGCAATTGGTCTATTTTTTGTACGCTTAACTTTTTTATCAATTTTTCTATCAATTATATCGTTATAAACACACCCGGCACTTCTCATGAGGATAGATCCAAAAAAAAATAAGAGTAAATAAGAAACCCACTCTTTATCTATGGCTTGTTTGGATAGGCTTAGACCAAAACCCCAAGTGCACGGCCAAAACAAAAGCATAAACCCTATTGGCTTATCTAGCCTCATTAAGGAAATGTAATTTTTCATTCTTATGGAATGATTACAGCAGGTCCGGTCAGTATTCTAGATTGAAGTTCTTCGTGAACTTTTTGAGCTTCATCTAATTTATATTTTTTTGATATTTTTATTTTAATTTTTCCAGATTTGATTGCATCAAATACTCTGTTTGTTGAATTAACTAATTCATCTCTCTTCATCGTATAATGAGCAACGGATGGTCTTGTAAAAAATAAACCTTTTCCAGCAATATGTTTTTTAACGTCTATCATTTTTACAGGTCCTGAGGCATTACCAAAAGAAACCATCATGCCCCTCACTTTTAAAACTTCCATTGAACCTTCATATGTCGTTTCACCAACTCCATCGTAAACAACATCTATTGAGTTTTCGCCAAATTGTTTTTTAATCTCTTCCACAAAGTTATTTTCTTTATAATTTATGACATGGTGACAGCCGTTTTCTTTTGCAATTTTTTCTTTTTCTTTAGAACTGACAGTTCCAATGACTTCGCAACCAATAGCATTTGCCCACTGACAAAATATTTGCCCCAAGCCTCCTGCTGCAGCATGATATAAAATTTTGTCGCCTTTTTTTGCTTGATAGGTTCTATGCAGTAAATATTCAGCAGTATTACCTTTAAGCATAATACAGGCAGCTACTTCATCAGATATTTCATCTGGTATTTTGACCAGTTTATTTTCAGGGTAAATTTGTTTTTCAGAATATGATCCAATTGGCATCGAACAATGTACTACTCGGTCACCAACTTTTAGTTCTGTTACTTCACTTCCAATTTCTTCAATCACCCCAGCCGCTTCTAGACCTAACATTGAAGGTAACTCTAAGGGATACAGACCTGATCTATGATATGTATCGATATAATTAAGCCCAATACAATTATTTTTAATTAAAACTTCTTTTGCTCCTGGTTTTGGTAAATCAATATTTTCAATTTTCAAAACTTCAGGGCCACCAAATTCATGAAATCTTACGACTTTTACCATTTGAAATATCTTATTATATTATCTTATCTAATTCTGAAAGATTTTTTATTCTAAATTTTGGCATAAAATCTAATTGATCAAATACTTTATTAAATCGATCGACCCAAACAGATTGATATCCAAATACACCTCCACCTACAACATCCCATGTGTTAGAACTCATGAAGCAAACTTCATTTGGTTTACAGTTATATTGATCTGTCACAAGTGCATAAACTTTTGGATCGGGTTTATAAACTCCCACTTTTTCAATTGAGATTAAATCATCAAATAAATCTTTTGTATTTGAATTGGTAACTAACTGATGGAGCAAATCAGGAGTTCCATTAGACAGAATACACGTTTTAATATTTTTATTTTTTAATTTTATTAAACAATCTCTAAGTTCAGGATAAGCATTTAATTTTTTATATAAGTCTAAGAGTTGATTTTTAAATTTTGGATTAATGTTATGATTTTCCATTGCAAATTTTAAAGAGTCCTCTGTTATTTTCCAAAAATTTACATGTTTCTTCATTAATGATCTTAGCCAAGTATATTCTAATTGAGTTGTTCTCCATGTTGTTGAAAAGGCTAGCCAGTTTTCGCCAATATCTTTGGCCATTTTTTCAGCAGCTGAATTAATATCAAAACATGTTCCGTAAGCATCAAATGCACACACTTTAATATTTTCAATTTTCATGATCAGATGTAGAACAAAGTTAATGTCCAAAATTAGATTATTTTTTAAAGAAACACTAGAAGAAAAAAAACAAATTGAATTAAATGATGAAAGTTTTCATTATCTTTCAAATGTGATGAGATGTGAGATTGGCTCTATCATCAATTTATTTAACGAGGGCAGTGGAGAATTTGAAAGTAAGGTTATAGAAAAAACAAAGAAAAAAATTATTTTAGAAGTTGTAAAAAAAATAGAGTACGAAAAGATTACTAATAATTTTGATTTAGTATTTTGTCCTCCCAAATCCAATAAACTCGATACCTTGATTCAAAAATGCACTGAAATTGGAGTTAAAAGTTTTATACCTATTATTTCCGATCATACTGTTAATAGAAAACTCAATTTAGAAAGAATAAAAAAAATCATAAAAGAAGCGGTAGAACAATCTAACCAAGTTCATCTACCCGAAATTCATTCACCAATCAGCTTTGATCAGTATATTTCTAGTTTAGATGAAAATGATAATATTTTTTTTGCAGATATTCAATCAGATACGCATTTATCTAATTTTAAAATTAATTTTTCAAAAAAAAATTCAATCATTGTTGGTCCAGAGGGAGATTTTTCAGTAAATGAAATTGAAATATTAAAAGGTAAAAATTTTATTAAGAGTTTTTCTCTTGGTAAAAGAATTTTAAGAAGCGAGACAGCTGCCATTGCTTCGCTTGTATTATTTAATAATTTAATAAATTAAATACTGGTTCCACCAACCGTAATTTGGTCAACTAGAATAGAGGGTTGACCTACACCAACAGGAACCCATTGCCCATTTTTTCCGCAAGTTCCTATTCCAGGATCTAGCTCCATATCATTACCTACCATTGAAACTTTGGTCAAAATATCAGGACCGTTTCCAATTAATGTAACACCTTTCAATGGTGAACCAATTTTTCCATTATTAATTTCATAAGCTTCAGTACAAGAGAAAACAAATTTTCCATTGGTGATATCCACTTGTCCGCCACCAAATGAAACGGCATAAATACCTTTGTCTACACTTTTGATCATCTCATCTTGTGTATGATCGCCGTTGATCATAAATGTATTAGTCATTCTTGGCATCGGTGCATATTCAAAACTTTCTCTTCTTCCATTACCTGTTGGTGCAACATTCATAAGTTTCGCATTCAATCGATCTTGCATAAAATTTTTTAATATTCCTTTTTCAATTAAAACATTTCTTGAAGTTGGAGTTCCTTCATCATCAATCGTTAAAGAACCTCTTCGACTTGCAATTGTTCCATCATCTACAACTGTTACATTTTCATGGGCAATTTTTTGTCCCATTAAATTGTGAAATGCTGAAGTTTTTTTTCTATTAAAATCTCCCTCTAAGCCATGTCCTATAGCTTCATGTAAAATAATTCCTGGCCATCCTGGACCCAATACAACTTTCATTTCTCCAGCAGGTGCTGGTTTGCTTTCTATATTGACCTCGGCTTGTCTGATTGCTTCGTCACAAATTTTTTTCCAATTCTCATTACTTAAATATTGTTCATAATCCATTCGTCCACCAGTGCCATAAGAGCCAGTTTCTTTTTTTCCATTTTTTTCTACCATTACAGAAACATTAAATCGAACTAATGGTCGTTGATCTTTGTATACCTGGTTGTCAGATTTTATTATTTCAACTGATTGGTGCTCACCAAAAAAGGAAGCGGTCACTTGTTTAATATTTGAACTTTTACCTCTAACGTATTCGTCAATTTTTTTTAATAACTCAACTTTTTCTTGGAAGGGCTTGTTATCAATAGGATTGATATCTTCATATAGTTTTGAGTTTGTTCTTTTTGGGCTTTCTTGTTTTTGACTTGCTTCTTTATTTGAATGAAGATTTGAAATTAAATTTTTTGAAGCATCACTTAAAGATTTTTTTGAAATAATATTTGAATGACAGAAAGCAGTTTTGTCATTATCAACTGCTCGAAAACCAAATCCTAAATTGGAGTCAAAACTTGTGTTTTTAATTTTTCCGTCATCAAGTAACAGCGACTCGCTTTTTGAATTTTCAAGATATAATTCTCCATCGTCATAGTCCTTTAATGTTTCAGAAACTAACTGCTCTGTCTGTTGTTGAGAAATGTCAGAATTGTTAAAAAAGTCGCTCATATACTGGTTTTTTTGTCAAAGTGTCGCAAAGAGTAATCTAGACCTTTTTGTTATAAATGCCATGTTTAATTCATGAAAAAGTTAATTTATTTATTTTTATTTTTTGCATCACCTGTAGCCTTTGCTGCTCAACCAAAAGATTGGCAGCTTGGATTTCAACCTGCTGTAACTCCTATTATGAGAGATTTATCATGGATGCATGATTATATTTTGCTTCCAATCATCACTGCTATTTCAGTTTTTGTACTTTTTCTTTTAATCTATTTAGTTGTTAATTTTAGAGAATCTAAAAATCCAAATCCTTCGAAGACAACACACAATGTAATGCTTGAAGTTTTATGGACAGTAATACCATGCTTAATTCTAGTTGTTATTGCAGTACCATCATTTAAATTATTATATAAAGAAGAAACAATTCCAAAAGCAGATGTCACATTAAAGGCCATTGGTTATCAATGGTACTGGGGTTATGAATATCCTGATGAAAAAATAGCGTTTGACTCATTAATGATCGAAGACAAAGACTTAAAACCTGGGGAACCCAGATTACTTGCAACAGATACAAAAATTGTTGTTCCAGTAAATAAAGTTGTGAAAGTAATGATTACATCTGCTGATGTAAATCATGCTTGGGCAATGCCAGCCTTTGGTGTGAAAAGAGATGCAATACCAGGAAGAATTAATGAAACTTGGTTTAAAGCAGAAAAAGAAGGTATTTACTACGGCCAATGCTCCGAGTTATGTGGAGTTAAACATGCATTTATGCCAATCGAAGTACACGTTGTGTCAGATGAAAAATACGCTTCATGGTTAATCGAAGCAAAACAAAAATACGCCATGGAAGAAGATAAGTCTTCAAGATTGGCTAATAAAAAAATTGAAAATAAGGAGAAAATGTAATGTCGTCATACACTGCATCAGCAGATCACGCTCATGATCATAACCCAACGGGTTGGAGAAGATGGTTATTATCAACTAACCATAAAGATATTGGAACTTTATATTTATGGTTTGCGTTAATTGCTGGAGTTATTGGTTTTGCATTTTCAGTTATCATACGTTTAGAATTAATGCATCCAGGAGATGGAATATTAGGTGGTAATTATCACT